>CAZVZH010000284.1:0-5141 GCA_964630705.1 uncultured Saprospiraceae bacterium
GCTCGATTTTTCCTTTTGAAATTAAAACGTCCACATTGCGCAGAATCCCGTCGCGTTCGCTGGTCCACACCGTGGTATTTCGGATCAGGAAGGTTCTTGCTTGGGGCAATACGGCGCGCCCAAAGGCGGTGAAAGGGTACGCCAGCGCGCCGGTTTCGGGCGCAGCCGGCGTTTTTTCCGGTCGGCTGCGTTCGCCGGAAGGGGCGTCGCCTGTGCGCTCGGCGCGCCAGCTGATCCAACTGCCGTCAGGCAGCGCGCCACGGCCCGACCAGCTGCGTTGGCCGGCTTCGCCCGTGAGCGTGACGTAGGCTTTGGCCGCCGTGTCGGGCTGAAAACTGAGGCTGATCAGTCCGTTGGAATAGTCGAGGCTGGCTTTGATTTTTGAGCTGTCGGCCCGCATTAGCTCGGCCTCCGGAGCGTCGGGTTTGCCTTTGACAGTCAGGCTGTACGCATCCGGGCCTACCTGCAATTGGTACAGCCCCAGGAAGTTGCGGCCGTCCCATTTTTCGTCGCTGGCTTCAAAAAAGCTACCGCCCACCCAGGTCTCCAAAATTTTGGTTTCCGCTTTAAAAACATTGCCGTTGGTCACAAAAAAGTTGGCCAGTTTGCCCGGTTCCAGGCTGCCGATCTGGTCGTAGGCCCGGAGCATTTGGGCCGGTTGCCAGGTAAGGGCTTTGAGGGCGGCGGCTTCCGGCAGGCCGTAGCTGACCGCTTTGCGCAACATTTCCCAGAATTTCTTTTTGTCGCGCAAGTCGTTGGCCGTGAGGGCAAAAGGGATGCCAGCCTCGGCCAGGCGGGCGGGATTGGCGGGCGCCATTTCCCAGTGTTTGAGCGTTTCGAGCGGGATGCTGAGCGCGGCGTAGGGGTCGTCGATGTCGGCGGGTACTTCGGGGAAGTCGAGCGGCACGATCAGCACCTGCCCGGTAGCTTTGATCTCGGCAAGGCGCTGGTATTCGTCGCCGTTGGTTTTGACGATGTAGGTTTTGCCAAATTCCTGTCCGATGCGGGCGATGCGCAGCACATCGAGTTTGTCGCCGGCCTCAAAAATCTGGGGCAAGCCTTGCACGGCGTTCCAGGCTTCGAGCGAAAGGTTGCGCTCTTCCTGAGCGCCGGAGCCGGCGTACCACTCGGCATCGAGGTAGGTTTGGCGGATCAGCGCGATGCAGCCCATCAGCGAGGAGGGGTAACTCTGGCTGGAGCTGCCTTTCCGGAACGAGAGGTGGTGGCTGGCGCGCGGGCGCAGCAGGTTTTCCTGCTCGCGTTTGTTGTTGGGCAGCACCAGAGCGCCCGTGCCCCGCGAAATGCCGTCGGCGCGGTGCGTGAGCAGGGCGGTAAAGCCAAGCCGGCGCCAGGCCTCCGCGGCTTTTTCGTCGTTGGAATAAGCCTCGCCGGCGTGGTACTCCGGTTGCAAGGCTTCGTTCCAGGAATAGGCGCCTTTTTTATCCGAAAAATCCTGCGGCCGGCGGCCAAAAGGCGAACCGCCCGCTTCGTTGCGCGCCACTGGAAGTCCGTAGCCGGTGGCGTAAATATCGATCAGCCCCGGGTAAATGGTTTTTCCCGAACAATCGACTACCACGGCGTCTTTGGGCACGACTACATTTTTTCCGCAAGCCACCACTTTGCCTTGCCGGATCAACAGGGTGGCGCCGTCGAGACTGGTTTGGTAGTCGGTAAAAATAGTGGCGTTGGTGAAAGCATAAGCGCCGTCGCGGTTGTCGGAAGGCGCTTGCTGCGGGTAAGTCTGTTGGGCCGAAAGGCCTGTAGTCAACAGCAGGAGAAACAGCCAGCAAAAGCGGCGGGGGGAAAGTGACCGGGTAGCAGTAGGCATAACAGCGTGCTTGTTTTTGGGCAAATGTAGGGAATCTGGATTTTGAAAAGTTGGCAAAAAACCAATTCCCCCTTACATTCGCCGGCAATCAACGACCACGCACCATGCTCACCACGCTAGCCGAAAAAAACACCATAGCCAACCGCTTTCTGGCCGAATTGCGCCATGTCGAACTTCAAAAAGACCGGCTGCGGTTTCGGCGCAACCTCGAGCGCATGGGCGAGGTGCTGGCTTACGAAATTTCCCAAACGCTCGACTACACCGCCCGGGAAATCGAAACGCCGCTCGGCATCGCCCAGGTGCCCCTGCCTGCCGACAGGGTGGTGCTGGCCACCATCCTCCGGGCCGGCTTGCCCTTCCACCAGGGCATGCTCAATTTTTTCGACGGCGCCGAAAGCGCCTTCATCAGCGCCTACCGCCGCCAGCACAAAGACGGCAGCTTCGACATCCAGCTGGAATACGTGAGCTGCGGCGACCTGAACGACTCCGTGCTCATCCTCTGCGACCCCATGCTGGCTACCGGCGCCTCCGTCAACCTGACGCTCAAACACCTGGAGCGCTTCGGCGCCCCCAAAACCATCCACATCGCCGCCGTTATCGCCGCCACCGCCGGCTTGGAAGCCGTGCAGCGCCAACACCCGCAGGCGCAGCTTTGGGTGGGCGCCGTCGACGAGGAGCTCACTGGGAAAGCCTACATCGTGCCCGGGTTGGGCGATGCGGGCGATCTGGCTTATGGCGACAAACACTGAGCGGCTTCCGCTGCTGTTTTTCTGTAAAATCCATCGTTTCTTAGCGCCATGTCGCCCGAAGCCGCCGCACTGCTCTACCGCGAACTGGTCAAAATTGCCGGGCAAACGCACTGGCGCCCGCGCGACCAGGCGCTGGCGCTGGCCGGCTTGCTCGAACGCCTGTTCATCGAGCTGACCCGCCGCGAACAACTGGCGTTCAGTACCTTGTTTGCGCGCATCAGCTATGCCGGACACCTGCTGCACCTGCCCGCCGAGTTGCTGCAGGTGATCCACCATTTCCGCCGCCTGGCGGCGCGCCTGCGGCTGTCGGACCAGGAGGCCGAGGCCCGCGAACTCCGCCTGGGCATCCGGGCGGTGGCCGAAACGGTGCTCATCGCCAGCCAAACAGCCCTGCCGGCCGAAGTGGTCGAACTGCTGCCCCGCCCCGGCGAGTGGTCGTTTTCGCCGCCTGAAATCTGGGATTACAAAGCCCGCGCCCGCGTGGTAGCCGTGCGCGACGAGCCGGAGCGCGATCAGCTGCTGGCCTTCGACGAGGAGCGCCCTGGCGAACCGGTGCGCGTGCGGTACAACATCCCCGACCGCAACGACAATTTCAACCCCACTATTCGCCTGCTGCGCACGGTGTTCGGTTTTCCGGTAACGCTCAACCTGCTCGAGGTCGACATCGACCAGCAGGGCGCCTACCGCCCCCGCTCGCTGGTGGTGGAGCCGGATTACCTGATCGACGTGTCGGCTGTAGCCGAGTGTTTTAAAGAAAACGGCGCCCAGCCGCTGGCCTACCTGGTTAAAAAATTCCTGCCCTATGAACTAACGCCACCCATCCTGCTCGGCAACATCGCCAACCACTTTCTCGACCGCCTGCTCAACGAACCCCAGGCGCCGTTTCCGGAGCTGCTGCGCGAAACCTTTCAGCTGTTTCCTTTCGTGTACGGCCCCATGCCCGACGCCCAGGTGCGCGCCATCGCCGGCAAGGCTCAAAAACACTACCTCAACATCCGGCAAATGGCCCTTTCCGGGCTGGCGCAGCAAAAAATTGAACCCGAGAACTGCATACTTGAGCCCACGTTTTACAGCGAACAATTCGGCTTGCAGGGCCGGCTCGACTTGTTTTACCGCCGCGACGACACCGCCGCCATCGTCGAGTTGAAAAGCGGCACCCCGTTCCGGCCCAACAGCTACGGCCTCCAGCGCAGCCATTTTACCCAAACCCTGCTCTACGACCTGCTGGTGCGCTCGGTGTTTGGCGCCGCCACCGATCCGGCGAAATACATCTTTTACTCGGGCGCCGACGTGCAGGCCCTGCGCTTCGCCCCCACCGTGGCGCCCGAACAGTGGGAAGCCCTGCAAGTGCGCAACCACCTGGTGGGCATCGAACGCCTGCTCGCCGCCATCCAGCCCGGCGACGCCGCCGCCCCCCTGCTCGACCGTTTGCGGGCCGACAAGGCGCCTGCCCGCGATTTTCTCGCCCGCGACTTTGGCTTGTTCGAATCGGCTTACCGCCAGCTCAGCCCGCTGGAAAAAAAATATTTCAACGCCTTTTGCGGCTGCATCGCCCGCGAACAGTGGCTGGCCAAGTTGGGCGAGGAGGGTAGCGACAAGCTCCAGGGCAACGCCGCACTCTGGCGCAGCAGTTTCGCGGAAAAACAGGAGGCCTTTGCCATCCTCAGCCACCTGGAAATAGCCGCCAACCGCGCCGATCAGACTGACCCTTGTATCGTTTTTCGCAAAACGGAAAAAACCAACCCGTTGGCCAATTTCCGCGTCGGCGACATCGCCGTGCTTTACCCCGCCGAAACCGAAACCCACACCGTGCTCGACCACCAGGTGATCAAATGCAGCATCGCCGAACTGACAGCCGGGCAGGTGACCGTGCACCTGCGCTACCGGCAATTCAACCTCCGGCCCTTCCAAACCGACGCCTTGTGGAACCTCGAACCCGACATGCTCGACATGGGTTTCACAGCCATGTACCGCAGCCTGCTGGAATGGGCCACCGCCAAAGCAGAACTCCGGATGCGGGTGCTCAACCCCATGCCGCCCCTGCAACAGGCGCCCGGGGCGGCGCCCGAAACCCCCACCGTGGAACGCATCGCCACGGCGCCCGGGTTTTTCCTGCTCTGGGGGCCTCCCGGCACCGGAAAAACCAGCGTCATGCTCCGCGACCTGGCCGGCTGGGTGCTCCGCAATACCTCCGACAACCTGCTCCTGCTGGCCTACACCAACCGGGCGGTCGATGAAATTTGCGAAGCCCTCGACGACCTGGGCGGCGACATCCGGGAGCGCTACCTGCGCATCGGCTCGCGGCTGTCGACGGCGCCGCGCTTTCGCGAGCAATTGCTCCACGCGCGCATCGCCGGCGCCGGCACCCGCGCTGAACTCCTGGCCATACTCGAGCCGCGCCGCATCATCGTCGGCACGGTGGCCGCTTTTGCCAATAACGACAAGTTGCTGGAGATCAAAAAAATACAACGCCTGATCGTCGACGAAGCCTCCCAAATCCTGGAGCCGCAGCTCCTGGGCCTGCTCACCCGCTTCGAGCATTTCGTGCTCATCGGCGACCACCA
>CAZVZH010000285.1:0-5126 GCA_964630705.1 uncultured Saprospiraceae bacterium
ATGTCCTGCCCCTTGCCTTCGAGGCTGATCTCTTGTTTGCCCACGTGTACCGTGGCCATGTCGCCCACTGCGCTGCATGCGCCGGAGCTACTGGTGGTCCACACCAGCAAGACACTGGTACCCGCTTCGCCGGCTGTCGGCGTGTACGTGGTGCTGGCGCTGGTCGGGCTGGCGAAGCTGCCCGCGCCGCCGCTCCAGGCGCCAGGTCCGTTAGCTGTAGCGCTGATAGCCACGGGCGTACTGCCTGAGCAGTCGGTGGCGAAGTAGGGTCCACCGGCGCTGGCTGTTCGCGGAATATCCACAGTAACGGTTTTGGTACCGGTGCCCATGCAGTTGTTGGCGTCAGTTACCGTCACGGTAAAAGTGGTGGCCGTGGTCAGGTTGGTAAACGTAGCCGTTTGGCTGCTGCCGCCGCTGTTGCTCCAGGCATAGGCGTTGTAAGCGGCGCCGGCGTCCAAAACCGCCGAGTCGCCCGAACAAACGGATGCCGGACCGCTGATGGCCGGCATTGGCAAGGGGTTGACCATTATTGTAGCATTTCCGCAGGCGCCGGGCGTGACCACGCAACCGCCTTCGCCGCGGGCAAAATAGGTGGTGGTCAGCGCCGGCGAAACGTTGATACTCGGGCCCGAACCAACCGGCGTACCGCCGCAGGAGCCGGAATACCACTGCCAGTCGGCAGCGTCGTTGAGGTTGCCGCCGGCTATGCTCAGCGTGGTCGGATCGCCGGAGCAAGTGGGATTGATCGTTGCCGTCAGCGTGGGCACGTCGGGGAAGTTGCAAGCCGTTTCCGCGAGTTGAAAATCGCTGAAGGAACTCACACCGGTAATTTGTGTACTGTTGGCTGTGCGGACGCCGATAGTGGGATAAGTCCAGTTGGGCGCGTCGTATTTGCCGCAGAGCAGCGCGGCGGGGTTGGCGCCGCCGTCGAGGTCGGCGGTCAGAAAGTTGAACACAGCGTCGTAGCTCGTAAATACTGTTCCGCCGTTGGTCAGCGACCAGTAGCGGTTAACGCTTTTGGTGGGGCCGAGCGTAGAGGTCCCGATTTGCGGATGATCGCCGGTGACGGTTTGGGCCGTGAGGTTGCCGGCTGTGCTGACGGTGGCGAAGGTCAGCGCCACGGGCGTATAGCTGGCCGCCGAGGCGTCGCCGATTTCAAACGTGCGGCTCACGCCGGCGCCGGCAGCCACATTTTTCTGCAATTTTCCAAAAATATGCCCCGTGGTGCGGGCCACTGAACCGGTTGAAGCAACAACCAGGGTATTGGCGCCTGTAGTGACGACGCCGTTGGCGAGCGTCAGGATGCCGTTGACGGTGGTGTTGGTACTGCCGCTCAGGGTCAGGCCGGCGGCGTTGTTCAGCGTCAGGTTGTTGAAGCCGGTGGCGCTGCTGCCGCCGAGGTTTTGGTTGACGGCGCCGTTGAAGCTTACCGTAGCGGTACCAGGGGTGAACGAGCCGTTGTTGGTCCAGTGGCGGCCGACGCTCAGGTTGAGGTTGTTGGCGTTGAGGGTTCCGCCGGCGATGGTCAGATCGTTGAGTACGGTGAGGCCGTTGGTGAGCAGTTGTAGCGTTGGCGCGTTGGTTGCATTTACGGTTACGTTGTAAAGCGGCGCCACGCTATTGATCCGGATCGTTTGCGCGGCGGGAGTGGAGGCGTCGCCTACTTGGAAAGTGCCGCCGGTAACATTATACGTCGTAGAAGCGATAATTACTTCGCCATTCGTATTGGACGATTGGCGGCGGATAGCGAGCGTACCGCCGCTCATGGTGAATGGGACGCCTGAATTGAGTTCGAAAGGCGCCAGGGCGGTGCTGGCAGAGCCCAGGGTAAATACGGTTAGGGTGCCGCCGGTTTGGGTGTAAACACCCGTTGACAGGCCCGTGGCCGGGTTGAAACGCGCGGCAATATTCAGCGCGCCACCTTCCATGATCAGGGCGCCATTGTTTTGGTAGACAATGCTGTTTCCGGCAGACGTGCCCACATTAACCGTTCCGGCAGACACGCGCAACAGTCCGCTGTTGAGCGTCCAGGAAATATTACCGGTATTAATCGTTCCGCCGTTGTTCCACAGCCCCGGGCCGTTGGATCCGGAGCCCAAGGTAGCGCCGCCATTGGTGGTGAACGGCGTAATGGTGGAAGCGCTCGACAACTTAAACGTCCCGGAGGTCAACACCAACGGGTTCGCCGCCGCATTCAGCGTAAGGAGCGATACCGCCTCCAGAATATTTCCCTGCGCGCCTTTGTTGACTTGTAAAATATTGAACGCCGTGGTCGAACTGCCTCGAATCGTTTGCAGGGCATTCGTGCCCGTGAACGCCACCGTACCCAGCCCCCGGTTAAAGACGCCGTCGTTCGTCCAGTCGCCGGTGACGCTCAAGGTATACGGCGTAGCCGCATGCATGCTCACCGATGCGCCTGCCTCGATGGTCAGGTGGTTGCAGGTGGCCCCGGCGGCGTTGATGAGCGGGTAGTTGGGCCGTCCGGCGGGGATGTAGGCGCCGTCGGTAGCCGTAGGCACCGTGCCGGGGCCCCAGTTGCCGGTGTTGAACCAGTCGGTGTCGACATTACCCGTCCAGTTGTGGGAGAGCGTGTTGGCACACACCGGCGGCAAACCGGCCGAGTATTGATTGCTGCCGTTCACCGACCAGATTTTATAGCAGTACGTGCCGCCCGGAGTCAGCCCGGTATGATTAAAATTGGTCAGGTTGCCCACATAAATAACCGTGCCGCCACCGGGCAAGCTGTTGCCGGCGGTGTAGCCCACGCCATCGACGGGCACGCCGAAAATGGTGGTGGGCGAGGTGGCGATGAGCACATTGTTGTTGGAAGGATTAAGCGTCCAGCTAAGGTTGATCTGGGTCGTGCTATACGGCGCGGCGGCAAGGTTGGACGGGTCGAGCACATTCAGCTGGGCCAGGTCGCTTTGCCAAATGCCGCGGCCATACGTAGCGGCGGTAATCCGGCTGTTCGCCGGGTTGACGTCGTAGTAGATTTCGAGTTCGCGTACGTCGACTGGCGGCAGGCCCGCGCTGAACAGCGCCCAATTGCTGAGGGTGGCGTCTTTGTACCACACCCCGGTTTCATTTCCGATATAAATGCCTTCGTTGGCGTTTTTGTCGATCGCCAGGCAGTTGATGAACAAGGCCGGCAGGTTGCCGCTGATGTCGGTCCAGGTTTGCCCTTTATTCGTAGATTTATACACCTTCATACCGGCCGTAGCATATACGATGTTAGCGTCGGTGGGGTGCGCCTTGATGTCGGAAGGCGTCGTACCGCCAGGCTTGACAATGGTGTTCCAGACGACCGTACTGGCGGCGGCATTGGCGTTGTCGGAGCGGTAAACCGCCGAAGAGCCGCCTGTACCGCGGGAGATATACACGATATCCGGATTGGCCGGCGATTGCTCGACGACCCGGATGGTCAGGCCAGCCGGAAACGTGCTGATCGAATCCCAAACAACCGAGCTGGTGGGCGTGGCTTTGATGTTTTGGCTGCGCCACATATTGGTGCGGCCCATAAACATGGTGTTCGGATTGGTCCGGTGCAGGATATACGGGGTGGAGAAAGCCGACTCATCGGTTGCCGCGCCGTTGAAAGTACTGCTGTAGGAGCCGAAAATGCCGGTAGTAGAGCGCCGCATGGCGCCGCGCTGGGTTTCGAGGTAACAAAAATTGGGGTTGGTGTAATCAACCGCGCACTCAAATCCGTCGCCACCGGCAATAGTGGTAAAGGAAGAAGCATTGTTGGTCGCCGACACCCCGTTGTCTTGAAAACCAGCGGAAACGGTATTGGCCGTTTGGGCAGCCTGGCCGATTTTATACACCTGCCCGATCGACAGGTCGGTGCTGATATCCACCCAGGTGGCGCCGCCATCGGCGGTGTAGGCGATACCGCCGTCGTGGCCCAGGTAAAGGCGGGCGGGGCTGTGCAGGGGCGACCACTCGTACCAGTGGTGGTCGGCGTGCACCGATGCCGCACAGTTGGCTGTCGGGTCGCCCGGAGCGAAATTGCTGCCCACCCAGTGCGAAACGGGCGACCAGTTGACCCCGGCGTTGGTACTTTTCCAGCTGTTGATCGAGCCCACGTAAAGAATATCCGCGTTGGTGCGATCGACCTCGATGACCAAATCGTAAGTAGCTTGGCTGGCTGTGCCGCTGCCGTCGCAAGGATAGCCGAAGATATTCGGCGCATTGGATTGTTCCGCAAAGGTGAGGCCGCTGTCGGTCGATTGCAGGAGGGCTTTGAAGGTGTTATCCGTGCTTTTTATTTGCACCAGGTAAACCCGGGCCGGGTCGGCCGGCGAAACGCCGATGACCATTCGGGAGCCGACGCCGGTGGAAGGGGTCGTCACGAGCGTCCAGGTACTGCCGTTGTCGGTTGAGCGGTAAAATTCCGAGGGTGTGACCATCCGGGTGGCGTACATGATGTTGGGGTCGCCCGGTTTGAATTTGATGTCGCGGAAATCGCCGGCTTGCCGCAGCGACCAGCTGGCGCCGCCGTTAGTGGATTTGAATATACCCGAATGCGTAGCTGCCAAGAGGGTATTCGGGTCGGCTGGATGCATGAGCAACATGCCCACCGTCACTTCGCCCATGCCCGTATTGGCAGGCGCCCAGGTGGCGCCGCCGTCGGTAGATTTGTACACGCCCACCCCCGTTGCGTCGCCGCCGTCGCGGTCGCCGGTGCCGATGTACATGATGTTTGGCGAGGAAGGATGGATCAGGATGGCCGAGACGCCCAGGTAGGGGATATTGGCAGAGAGGTTCGTCCAGTTGCCGCCGCCATTGACAGTTTTCCAAATACCGCCCGAGGGAGCGCCAATAAAGAGCGTATTGATGTCGGTGGGGTGAAAAGCGATGGCGTTGATGCGGCCCTTTCCGGTGGGTTGGCCGGTGTTGTTGGAGGGGTAAGTGGTGGGCCCGATAAGCGTCCAGGTTCCGGAGGCGGACTCGGCCTGCCCCGCTTCGGCCATGTAGCGGGCGTATTCTTTCCGGATGTGCGACGCCGGCAACAGTTTGCCGTTTGCCTGTACGCGCAGTTCGTGGATGTACTCCCAGCGGCGGAAAATGTTGTACCCGTTGCCTTTGGTATCGCTGCGGTTTTTCCAGTAGTTGGTAAACGATTG
>CAZVZH010000286.1:0-5084 GCA_964630705.1 uncultured Saprospiraceae bacterium
CGGAATGCGGAATGCGGAATGCGGAATGCGGAATGCGGAATGCGGAATGCGGAATGCGGAATTTTCATCATTTCGTTAAGGCGAAATCTGAACTTTAGGCCACTTGTTTCCACTCAACGGAATCAAAAAATTCCGCATTCCGCATTCCGTATTCCGTATTCCGCAATCAAGCGGAGCAGGCTTCGCAAGTCGGATCGTCGAGGCTGCAAATTTTACCTTCGATTTGATCCGGCGTGATAGCCGACATTTGCGGCGCTTCTTTTTCGACTTTGACGACGGCTTCGTTGGTCACTTTGTTTGACACGAATTTCTGCTGGTGCTTATCGCTGAGCGTAAATTTGATCGGGTCGGTAGCGGCCTTCGAGCGCAGGTAATACATGCCCGTTTTGAGCCCTTTTTGCCAGGCGTAAAAGTGCATCGACGAGAGTTTGGCGAAGCTGGGCGCTTCCATAAACACATTGAGCGATTGGCTTTGGCAAATAAAGGCGCCGCGGTCGGCCGCCATGTCGAGGATCACTTTTTGGCTGATCTCGTAGGCGGTTTTGTAGCGGTCGCGGATTTCCTGCGGAATATCTTCGATGCCTTGGACGGAGCCGTTGGCGGCCATGATGGCTTCGCGCATGTCCTCGTTCCAGAGGCCGAGGCGCACCAGGTCGTGCATCAGGTATTTGTTCACCACGATGTGTTCGCCGGCGAGGGTGCGGCGGGTGTAGAGGTTGGCGGTGTAAGGCTCGAAGCACTCGTTGTTGCCCAGAATTTGGCTGGTACTGGCCGTGGGCATGGGCGCTACGAGCAGGCTGTTGCGTACGCCCGTTTTTTGCACGCGGGCGCGGAGGCTTTCCCAGTCCCAGCGTTTGGACGGTTGCACGCCCCAGAGGTCGAACTGGAACTGGCCTTTGCTGAGCGGCGAGCCGGCGAAGGTTTCGTACGGCCCGTGTTTTTCCGCCAGGTGGCAACTTTCCGTCATGGCGGCGAAGTAGATGGTTTCGAAAATGTCGCGGTTCAGTTTTTTAGCTTCCGGCGAGTCGAAGGCCATGCGCAGGAGGATGAAGGCATCGGCCAGGCCTTGCACGCCCAGGCCGATGGGCCGGTGGCGCAGGTTGGAGCGCTCGGCTTCGGGGATGGGGTAGTAATTGATGTCGATCACCTTGTTGAGGTTGCGGGTGGCGACACGGGTGATTTCGAAGAGTTTTTCGAAATCAAATGCGCCGTCTTGCACGAATTTGGGCAGGGCGATGCTGGCCAGGTTGCACACGGCTACCTCGTCGGGCGCGGTGTACTCGATGATTTCGGTGCAGAGGTTGGAAGAGCGGATGGTGCCCAGGTTCTGCTGGTTGCTCTTTTTGTTGGCGGCGTCTTTGTAGAGGATGTAGGGCGTGCCGGTTTCGATTTGGCTTTCGAGTACGGCCGTCCACAGGTCGCGGGCTTTGACAGTTTTGCGGGCGCGGCCTTCTTTTTCGTACTTGTGGTACAGGGCTTCGAACTCGCCACTGTGGACCTCGCAGAGGCCGGGCGCTTCGTTGGGGCAGAAGAGCGACCAGTCGCCGTCTTCTTTTACGCGCTCCATGAACAAGTCGGAAATCCACAGGGCATAGAACAGGTCGCGGGCGCGGAGTTCTTCCTTGCCGTGGTTTTTCTTCAGTTCGAGAAACTCGAAAATATCGGCGTGCCAGGGCTCGAGGTACACGGCGAAGGCGCCTTTGCGCTTACCGCCGCCCTGATCAACATAGCGCGCCGAGTCGTTGAACACGCGCAGCATGGGGATGATGCCGTTGGAGGTGCCGCCCGTGCCTTTGATGTAGGAGCCGGTGGCGCGGATGTTGTGGATGCTCAGGCCGATGCCGCCGGCGCTTTGGGAGATGAGGGCGCAGCGCTGGAGGGTTTCGAAAATACCTTTGATAGAGTCCTCCGTCATGCTGAGCAGAAAGCAGGAGGAGAGTTGGGGTTTGGGCGTTCCGGCGTTGAACAGCGTGGGTGTGGCGTGGATAAACCAGCGCTCGCTCATCAGGTGGTAGGTTTCGATGGCTGCGTCGATATCGGCGCCGTGAATACCAACAGCGACACGCATGAAGAGGTGTTGGGGCCGTTCGACCACCATGCCGTTCATGCGCATGAGGTAGGAGCGCTCGAGGGTTTTGAAGCCAAAATAGTCGAACTCGAAGTCGCGGTCGTAAATGATCGCGCTGTCGAGCCGGTCTTTGTTTTTCTGTACTACATCGTACACCTCGTCGCTGATGAGGCCGGCGCGTTCGCCGGTTTTCGGGTCGACGTATTTGTACAGGGCCTGAACGACCTTGTGAAACGACTTTTCCGTTTGCTTGTGCAGGTTGCTCACGGCGATGCGGGCGGCCAGCAGGGCATAGTCGGGGTGAATGGTCGCCATGGAGGCGGCGGTTTCGGCGGCCAGGTTGTCGAGTTCGACAGTGGAAACCTTGTCGTACAAGCCCAGGATGACCTTTTTCGACACTTCGATGATGCTGACATAGTCGGTGTCAAGGCCGTAGCAGAGTTTGCGCAGGCGCGCCGTGATTTTGTCAAAGGAAACGTCTTCCTTTCGTCCGGAACGTTTGATTACGTGCATGGTAAGTAGTGTTTTTCGGTTTTTTTTATAGTTGAGAGATGATTTTTTCGATTTGTTGCCGAAAGTCGTTCAGTTTGGTTTCGAGAATTTGCCAAATAATGTGGTAATCAATCCCGAAATAATCATGTACAATCCGATGTCGGAGGCCTATTATGCGACGCCACTCAACGTGTGGAAACTGATCCTGAAAACTTTCATCAAGCCGGTTAGCAGCTTCTCCTATTATTTCAAAATTTCGCACTACTGCATCTATGGTGCGTTCATCTTCTATAAAATTTTTGAACGACATACCGTCAGTATAGCGGAAAATCTTGTCTATCGACTCCACTATGTCCAACAAGAGTTCTCTGTCGCTTCGCTTAGACATATTTCAAATCAGGTTCTACATATTTAAAATAGCGCTCCTTAATTCCGTTCCGACTAACCAAATCCACCTTTCGGCCAAGTAAATCTTCCAGTTCTAAAGCCAGATCCACGAATTCGATACCTACCGGTTGGCTGAACTCCACCAGGATATCCACATCGCTGTCCGGTTTGAAATCCCCCCTGCTGTACGAACCGAAAATTGCCAGGCTTTTCAGCGCGTATTTGCTGAAGAGGTAGTCGCGGTTGGCGGAGAGGGTTTGGGAGATGATGGAAGCTCTACTCATAATTTATTATTGGTCAAGTCAGAATCATCCGGTATTGCACTTCACATTGATTTATTTCGAACACTACAACCGCCACCCTACCCCAACAAACACCGAGCGGTTGTTCAGCCCCAAATTCCCCAGCGACTGCCCGTTTTCATCCGTGTATTCCAGGTTGGAAATATTGCTCAGGCCGAATTGATAGGCGGCGAACACCGTCAAGGGGCCAAAGGCGCCGCTCAGCCGGCCGGTGAGCCCGAAGTCCGAACTTTCGAAAAGGCCCAGATCCTTCGTGTTGGTCCATTCGATCAGGTCGCCGTAGCGGACCGATTCGGACAAGCGGAAGCCCAGGTAGGCCCCGGCGCTGATGCCCAGTCCCTGCACCGGCCAGAATTCCAGGCGGGGCGCAAAATCGAGGTAACCCAGTCGGTAGTCAATCCGGCCGCGGAAAACCGCGGTTTGGTTGTTGATCTGCACGAAAGCGCCCGGGGTATTATAAAAAAAGCCGCGCTGGGCGTACTGCACATCCACGGGCAGGCTCCACTTTGAAGCGATCGGGAAATTCAGGCTGGCGCCGGCGAAAAAACCCGTGCGGTATTTCGGATCGAAACCCAGGTCGATTTCGGGGTGCGCGTTGGCCAGGGTCAGGCCGGCGAAGGGCATGACCGAAAAGGTATTGTCCTGGCTTTGCGCCAGGGGCAGGGCCAGCAGCAAGGCCATACCTGCGGCAAGGATATTTTTTTGGAAGGTCATAGTTTATTTTTTTTCAGGCGAAGGGTTGGGTTTGGTGGCAGCCAATACGGCCTCGGGAACAAACATATTGAGCATCATCATTTCCCGGCCGCCGTCGGGGGTGTCGGGACTGCGTTTGTCCTCGATAAATTTCCAGGAATCGAAGCCGGCGCCCTTAAACGCGATGAGGTTTTTGGAGGGCAGGGCTATTTTTAGATACAAACTGGAGTCCTGCCCGGCAATTTGCGTCACGCCTTCTCCAAATTGTTGATTCAGCAAGGGCACCATGATTTCCAAAAACGCAGCGTCGCGGTTTTCCTTGAAATGCATTTCCATTTGCCCGGAATAAGGCACCAGGGCGCAAAGGAAATCGCCGGCTTTTTGCGCCGGGGGCACTGCGCCGTACCGCATGCTGTCGAGCGTGATGTACAATTCGTCGTTGTCGAAGGCTTGTTGCAATTGCACTTTGAGCTGCTCAGCCGGAATCATATCCAGCATCTTCGGCGGCATAAAACCGAGCAGGCTATCGTAATCCAGCTGCATGGTAACGCGCCGGTAGGTGTCGAGGTCGCGCAGCAGCGTTTGCTGGTCAGTTTCGGTTTGTGCCGGCAAACCAGCCAGGGCGAACAGCACCAGCAAGAGAATGGAGTGGATTCGAGCGAGCATAGCAGCAGGTTTTTGTTTTTCAAATGGAAAAGGGACAAAAAAACCGGCACACGGGGCTTGCGCCCAAGTGTGCCGGCGCAAGAGGGTTTTAGGCAAGCGTTTCGTCCTCGACAGAGGCCTCGGGCGCATTGCGTTTGACGGAATCGATGCCGTTGTCGCGGGTCGCTTCCGATTCGTACATTTGGCTGGAACCAACCACCTGGCCGTTGGAAGCCTTGAGGTTGAAGTAAAATTTGCCATTGGCGGCAGTGAGGCGTTCAAAACGGCCATCTTCCTGGGAGTTGGTGCGCACCGACTCCACGCCGTTGACGCAGGAAGGTTTGCTGGCATAGCCTTGACTGGAAAGAATAACCTGGCCGTTGTCTGCCTTGAGGTTAAACTGAAAATCGCCGTTCGATCGCTGGGAGATTACAAATTTGCCCATGATTGATTAATTTATTGATGAATGAATGTGGGTTAAATGGTTGCTGGTTAGA
>CAZVZH010000287.1:0-5083 GCA_964630705.1 uncultured Saprospiraceae bacterium
CCGCGCTCCTATCCCTCTTGAACGTCGTAGAAGGATAGGAGCGCGGAGGACGCGGATTTAGCGGATTGCCGCCGATTTGTTTTTTCGCTTGCTAATCCAGAGCTAAATTTTAACCCCTGATTCGCATGATTCATCCCGAATTTTTCAGTGCGACTTCATACTTGAAGTTGCCCCTTCTCACGACAAATACTTCCCCACAATCGGCATGCGCCGCCCCATGCCGAAGCCTTTTTTACTCACCCGCAGCACCGGCGCGGCCTGTTCGCGCTTGAACTCGTTGATGTTCACCAACCGCAGCACCCGCGCTACCAGCGCTTCGTCGAAGCCCATGGCCACGAGTTTGCGCGGCCCTTTGCGGTTTTCGATGTACTGGTACAGCACCTGGTCGAGTATCTCGTATTCCGGCAGGCTGTCGCTGTCTTTCTGGTTGGGGCGCAGCTCGGCGCTGGGCGGTTTTTCCAAACTACTTTGGGGAATCACCTCGCCGTCTTTGTTCAGGTAGCGGGCCAGGGCGTACACCTCTGTTTTGTACACGTCGCCGAGCACCGAAAGGCCGCCGCAGAGGTCGCCGTAGAGCGTGCCGTAGCCTACGGCCATTTCGCTTTTGTTGGTGGTGTTGAGCAGGATGTTGCCGAATTTATTGCTCATGGCCATCAGCAGGGTGCCGCGAATGCGGGCCTGGATGTTTTCTTCAGTGACGTTGAACGCCAGTCCGGTAAAGTGCGGCTGCAAAGCCGATTCAAAGGCGGCAAACATGGGCTGGATGGGTACGATGTCGTACTGCATACCCAGGTTGACGGCCAGTTGGCGGGCGTCGTTCACCGAGTGGTCGCTGCTGAACTGGCTGGGCAGGAGCAACACCCGCACATTATCATGCCCCAGGGCTTTGGCGGCCAGCACGGCCGTGACGGCCGAGTCGATGCCGCCGGAGAGGCCGAGGATGGCTTTTTTGAAACCGAGTTTGCGGAAATAATCGCGGATGCCGACGATCAGCGCGTCGTGGATGAGCCGGATTTTTTCCTTGGGCTGCTCCTGGTTGTGCCCACCTTTTTGCACTGCTGTCAAATCGTACGTGCGCAGGCATTCTTCGAAGTAGGGCATTTCGTCGAACACCTGGCCGTCGGGCGACATGACAATGCTGCCGCCGTCGAAAATGATGTCGGTTTGCGCGCCCACGTGATTGGTATAGAACAGCGGAATGCCGTAGCGCTCCACATTGGCGCGCACGGTGTGGATGCGCAGGGCGGCATGGTCGTAGCTGAATGGCGAGGCCGAAATGTTCAGGATAAAATCGGGCTTTTCGCCCATCATTTCGTCGAGCGGACAAATGGTATACAGCGGGTTTTCGTTGCCGACATTCCAAATGTCCTCGCAAACGGAGAGGGCAATTTTTTTACCTTTAAACGAAACCGTGCAAAACTGGCTGGCCGGTTCGAAGTAGCGGTATTCGTCAAAAATATCGTAGGTCGGCAGCAGGGCTTTGTGTTGCACGCCTAAAATTTCGCCGTCGAACAGGAAATAAGCCGAATTGTAGAGGTCTTTGCCTTCCACCACGGGGTTGCGCGAGGGCGAGCCCACGACGATGCCGATGCCGGCGCTGGCGGTGCGCAGGGCTTCCACCGAGGCTTCGCAGCGGCGGATAAAATCGTCGAACTCCAGAAAGTCGCGCGGCGGATAACCGCAGGTAGCCAGCTCGCCAAAGCAAACGAGGTCGGCTCCCTGGGCTTTGGCTGCATCGACCTGTTCGAGCATTTTTTGCAAATTTCCTTCGAAATTGCCGATGTGGTAGTCCAGTTGTGCGATCGCTATTTTCATGTTTTTTCTGTGTGGTCGCCCCCCGGCGGGAATATTTTCCGCGAAAGTAGGGGCTTTGTTACCTTTGAGGTATGAAAAAAATTATCCGGGGATTGTTCATTTTGCCGATCCGCCTGTACCAAATTTTGTTGTCGCCCCTGTTGGGCGGCAGCAAATGCCGGTTCCAACCCACTTGTTCCAACTACGCCATCGAGGCTATTGAAGAGTGGGGTGTTTTCAAAGGCGGTTACCTGGCCATCCGGCGCATCTTCAAGTGCCACCCCTGGGGCCCATTCGGCCACGATCCGGTGCCCAAACGCGAACGCAAACAGCAGTAAGGAAGGGTGAAAGAATAAAACAGAAACTACCTAATTCCAACGCAGCGTGTTCACCAGCCGGTCGACGTCGGCTTTCATGAATTTCAACACTGGCGCCAGCGAGTCGGGGCGGGCTTGGGTGTTGAAATACAAGGCGCCGCGCAGGAAGTGCCGGGTGGAATCGGTCAGAAAAAACTGGTAAGACGATGCCGTCGCGCCCTCGATATTGAAAACGATGCCGTGCACCTGGTCGGCCGGGCGATGGATCGGGATTTCCTCGATGTAATTGGCTTTCAGATTGTGTTTTTGGGCCATGGTGAAGGCGTCCTGCACCAGCTCGTCGAAGCGGGCGCGGCCTTGGATCGGGTAGTAGCTGCAGTGGATTTTGGCGTTCAGGCTCGGTACGCCGATGTTGAACCAGCAATCGCTGTCGGGCCGCTTGTCGAAGAAAGTGGTGTCGCGCTCCACCTCGGCGTAGCGGGGCAGGTCGAAGGTGAAGTTGCAGTACTTTTGATCGAACGGCTGGTATTCCTTGGCCGGATAGATCACCCGAGGGTAGGCGCGGGGTTTGGGTACGGGCACGTACTCTTCGCAGGCGGCAAACAGGAGGGCGGTCAACAGGGCGAAGCCCAGCATTCGGGAGGTAGGCATGGCGATGGTGGAAATGAATAAAGTTGCAAAGGTTGAGCAAAAACGTCAAACGGCAAAAACTGGTGCGCATCCTTACCGCCGGTTCCACTCCTGCAGCCGCCGTTGGTAGCGCCGGGAGTCGATGGGCCAGGCATTTTTATCCAGGGAGCCTTCCAGTTCTTCATTCAGGCCTTTGAGCACCTGCGGGAAAAAATCGATCCCGGTCAGTTGCTCCACCTGGTCGATCGTCGTGGCGTATTCCATCAGGGGGCGGTCGCTGAGCTCGTTGGGCAGGATGAACGCGATGGCGCGGCCCTGGTCGGGCGCCAGCAGCACTTTGTAAAACGCGGACGGGACGGTCACTTTACTGAAGCCGATTTCCGCCAGGCCGCCGCGGCTCAGTACGGGCCCGGTAACCACGTACAGCAGTTTGAACCGCCGGGCCCAATCGCGGGTGCATTCTTCGAGTTCGCGCCACACGCCGCCGTTGAACGCCTTGAGTTGGGGGCTCATGTTGCTCATGAAAAAGGTTTCGCTCATGGCCAGTTCGTTGAACGCCATGTCGGCGGCCGGCACGAGGTGGCCGCGGTCATAGCCGCTGCCGCGGTAGTCGTTGGGCGTGGCGCTTTCGGTGCGCACAGCCGGGTCGGGGCGGAAGGAGGCGTCGCGCTCCACCCAGTTTTGGTTCAGGCGGTCGCGGTTGAGTTCGTACACGACCCACTCGGCCTGTTCGTGGTCTTCGGAGTACGACAAGGTGTAGTAGGTATGGCGGACGATGGCGCCGGTCGTGCTCAGCGGCAGCACCTGATCCGTTAGGGTGGGGGAGCTGGCCGGCGGTTCTACCGATTCGGTTTGGCCGGTGGCTGGGCCGGGAATGTCGGGGGCTACTGTTTTTTCGCCGCCGAATTTGTTAAAAATCCAAAAAGCCAGTCCTGCCAGGATAGCAAACAAGCCGGTTTTAAATATGAAACCGCCGGAGTCGTAGGAAGATTTGCGCGCCATTTTCCAAAAAAATTGTTGCGCAAACATAAACTTTTTGTTGGAGAAATCCGGCTTGTACCGTTCGGACATTTCACGGCAAAAAATAATTCCACCCTCCCGGAATAGCCGAAAATTGCCCAACTTGCCGCGTTTTTAATCCACCATTTGGGCGACCGCGAGGGGCGCCCCTACCGGATTCCACCTATGCGTCATCTGACAATCTTCCTTTTTCTGCTGGTCAGCTCTTGCCAGGGGGGCAGCCAAAGCCCGACCAAAATCATTTCCGGCTACTACCCGAGCTGGCGCTGGTACGACCGCGACAAACTTGTACAGCCAGCCACGCTCGACTACAGCCGTTACCACATCATCAATTACGCTTTCCTCGATGTCGAGGCCGACGGATCAATCAGCCTTACCGATCCCTGGGCCGACAAAAACCTGCTTCTGGGCCCCATCAACAACGGCAGCGCCCCGGAGGGCTACGGCCAGTCGACCGACCTGGGCAACCCGGCTTTTCACAAGCCCGGCCAGCGTTTCAGCGACTATGCCCACCGCAACAAAGTGCGGCTGGTGGCCTCGCTGGGCGGTTGGGCGCATTCCGTTAATTTTCCCGCAGTTGCCGCCAATCCCGCCGCCCGGGCCCGGTTGGCCAGCCAATGCGCCCAAATCGTTCAACTCTACGGCCTCGATGGGATCGACATCGACTGGGAATACCCCGGCCAGGTGGAGCGCGGCGGCAGCCCGGCCGATCGTCAAAATTTTACCCTGCTGCTGCGCGACATCCGACAGGCGCTTGACCAGGCGGAGCGCAGCCTGCGCCGCGAACTGATGCTCACCATCGCTTGCGGCGCCGCGCCGGTCCGCCTGGCCGCGATCGACTGGCCGCAGGTGCGGACCCTGGTCGACGGCATCAACCTGATGAGCTACGCTTTTTACGGCCACTGGGACCCCGTGACCAACCACAACGCGCCCCTGTTTCCGCCGGCCAACGCCACCCAGCCGGGGTTCAGCTGCAGCGAAGCCGTGCAAAACCTGCTCGACCTGGGCGTGCCGGCAGCTAAAATCAACCTCGGACTGGCATTTTACGGCCGCACACAACTCACTGCCGGCGCTTCGGGCTTGCATGCGCGCGGCCTGGCTTGCCCCGATACTATCGCCTTTCAGCGCAATGCCGCCACGCCGCAGTACTATGAAATTATGGACCGGGTGAACCAGGGCGTGTACGATTACTTTTGGGATGAGGTCGCGCAGGCGCCTTATCTCGCCGGAAAATCCGGCATCCGCTCCTTCGTTTCCTTCGACGACGAGCGCTCCATTTCACTCAAAGCGGAATTTGCCAAGAGCCGCAACCTGCACGGCGT
>CAZVZH010000288.1:0-5016 GCA_964630705.1 uncultured Saprospiraceae bacterium
CGACCTCAACTGGGAAAACGAAGCGACGCGAAAGGAGATTTACGCGATGATGCACCGCTGGTTTAAAAAAGGCGTCGACGGTTTCCGGATGGACGTGATCCCGTTTATTTCCAAAGACACCACCTGGCCGGTCATTACGGAGGAAGACCTGGCGCGCCGCTATAAAGGCGATTGGGCCACTTATTACGCCAGCGGACCCAACCTGCACGCGCACCTGCAGGAAATGAACCGCGAAGTGCTCCGCCATTACGACGTGATGGCGCTGGGCGAAGGCGCCGGCGTGACCATCGATCAGGCCTTGAATTTTGTGGCGGAAGACCGCCAGGAGCTCGATCTGTTTTTCCACTTCGATGGCCAGGGCCTCGGCTATTCCGCGCAAGGCTACCGACGTATGAAACCGGAGGGCTGGACGCTGGCCGAATTCAAGGATGTGTACTCCCGGTGGAGCGATGTTTTCGCTGAAAAAGGCTGGGGCAGCATCTACCTGGGCAACCACGACCAACCCCGCATGGTCAGCCGATGGGGCAACGACAGTCCGGAATATTGGGCGCCCAGCGCCAAACTGCTGCACACCTTTCTGCTCTCCATGCGCGCCACACCCTTCCTGTACCACGGCGACGAGATCGGAATGACCAACCTCCGGCTCGACACCATCGCCGACTACCGCGATATCGAAACCCTGAGTTGGTACAAACTGCTGAGCGAAAAAGGCGAAAACCTGGCGTCTTACCTGGAAGACTGGAAACTGACCGCCCGCGAAAACGGCCGCAGCCCCTTCCAGTGGAACGATCGCCCCAACGGTGGCTTTACCACCGGCACACCCTGGCTGAAAGTCAACCCCAACTACGCAACCATCAACGCCGCAGCCCAGGAGAACGACCCCAATTCAATCCTACAGTATTTCCGGAAAATGATCGCTTTGCGAAAAAAGCACCCCGCGCTGACTTCTGGCGCGTACCAATTGGTCCTCGCCGAACACCCACAGGTATATGCCTATACGCGCAGCGCTGCTGCGGAAAAATTGCTGGTCGTGTTGAATTTTTCCACCCAAACAGCCCGCATCAACCTGCCGGGCGAACTGGCCAGTGGCCAACCGCTGATCAACAACTACCCTGCTTGTGCCGTGCAAGGGAACAGCGCGACGCTGCAACCGTATCAGGCAGTTATTTTTGAATTGAAATGACCAGCCAGTCAAAATTTTTACGATCCCCGTAGGGGCGGCCCTTGCGGCCGCCCCTACGGGATTACATAAATTTTAGAATTTCAGCCCAGGGGCAGGAATCGTACACGTCGTAGTCTTCCAGAATTTCCTCACCCTGCAAAATGTCGCGCAGGGCAATAGAAACCAGCGGGTTTTGATCGGGCGCCGGGCCGGAGTTGGGATGGTCGGAGTGGTTGACGTAGCGGGCGTTGTCGAGGCAAACGATCAGGCTGTCGAGCTGGGCGGAATAGTACGAATAGGTAGACAGCATTTTCCAGAAATCGGCTTTCAGTTGGTTGTCTGCCGAGCGTTGAAAATTCAGGTATTGGCTTTTGTTGAACAGCAGAATGTTGTTGTCAATTTCACCATGCCACCAAATGGTACCTTTCGGGATGTAGGTTTTGGCATAAACGCCAAAACCGTGTACAGGGCTTAGTTTTACCTCCGTCAGGTCGAAGGAGGTGGGAATCAGGTTCATGTTGCAGGAGCATCAGTTAAAGGTGAACGATCGAAAAAGTGAGAAAGGCGGCCCTTTCCGGTTGCAAATGTAGAGTCCGGCTACACAGCATTCAATACCCCCCCGGCGCATTTATTTTACAAGCGCCCGGTACCGCACAGCGCCCTTTCCGCCAGCTTTTCGGGTTGCGTTACCGCCCCCCAGCGCCACATTTTTTCATCAAAAACACTGACAATCAATTGTTAGAACCACAGCTTGGTTATTCAAGCCGGATAACCTATTTTTGCACCCGCTTTTAGCGAAAGTTCATTTTATTGTTCACAAGTAATTGAAAATGAGACATTACGAAGTCACCTTCATCGTAGATCCAGTGCTGTCGGGCGATGAAGTCAAATCGACAGCAGAACACATCCAGAAAGAGTTGAAAGACTTTGGCTGCACCCTCGTAGCCACGGATGAAATGGGCCTCCGTCAGCTGGCCTATCCGATCAAAAAGCGCTCCAGCGGTATTTATTACTGCATCGAGTTTGGTTGTGAGGCCGCCGACTGGCTAACCAAATTCGAGTTGAACCTGAAGCGCAACGAGCGTTTGCTCCGCTTTCTCACCGTCAAACTCGACAAGTACGGCATCAAGTACAACGACGACAAGCGCAACGGCCGCATTGGCCCCGGCAAGAAGAAAAAAGAAGAAGTGCCCATTAAGGAGGTAGCGCCTCGGCCTGGAGTTGTCGACTTGGATGACGACGACAGCGACGAGTAAACCTCAACCTTCCTTTCACCTCTATTCGATCATTCAAATACCTGTACCATATGGCTGCTTCAAGAGAAGATGTCAAGTTTCTGAGCAACCCGAAAATCGGGCTGAAACGCAAAAAGTACTGCCGTTTTCGCAAATTCGGCATTAAACATATCGACTACAAAGACCCCGATTTCCTGCTTCAGTTTATCAACGAGCAGGGCAAATTGCTTCCGCGCCGCATTACGGGCAACAGCCTGAAATACCAACGCCGCGTGGCGACCGCCGTCAAACGCGCCCGCCACTTAGGCATGCTGCCCTTTATCGGTGATTTGCTCAAATAAGTTTGAAGTTCGAAGTTCGAAGATTGCCGGCCGATTCTGCGGCGTTTTCGAACAACCCTGACTTCTCGAATTTTCTTTAGTTTTAAAATTTAAAAAAGAACAGCAATGGACATCATTCTGCTCGATTATATTGATAAAGTTGGCGACAAACACGACGTCGTCAAGGTACGCGATGGCTTTGGCCGCAACTACCTGATCCCGAAAGGGTTGGCCATCGTTGCCAACAAAACCAACCTGGCTCGCCTGGAAGGTTTGAAAAAACAAGAGGCCAAAAAAGAGCTGGCCAAGCTCGACACCTACCGCGCTTTTGCCGCCAAACTGGCTGGCGTTACGATCCAAATCGCTTCCAAGGCTGGCGAAAGTGGCCGGCTTTTTGGTTCGGTCACGGCGCAACACCTGGCAGACGCCATCCGCGAAGACCTGGACGTGCCGGTCGAAAAGCGCATGATCGAAATGCCGGAAGAAGTCAAAGAACTGGGCGACTACGAAGCCACTGTCAAATTCCACCCCGAGGTAATCGTCCCGATTAAATTCGTTGTAGTTCGCGACAAAAAGCTGACCACTGGCGGCTCGACTACCCCCCCCGGCACAACCGATCCGGTTGGCGACCGCCAGCCCGAGGCTGCTCCGGTAGAGGCCGTGGCTGTAGCCGCGCCTGTAGCCGTGGAAACCGTTGAAGAAGAAGTTGAAATGGCGGCAGCGGAAGCCGTTGAAGCACCCGTTGCAGAGGCGCCTGTTGTGGAAATGGAAGCGGCCGAAGCGGAAGCAGAAGTCGAAGCCGTTGCTGAAGAAAGCGAGCCGGAAGCGATGGCCGAAACGTCTGTTGATGATACTCCCGCTGCTTCGGATGAAGCAGCCGACGAGCAAGACAAAGCCGAATAAGCGCAGTTCCTGCATCCGGCCAGTCCGGAGTAAAATATTTCACAAGGCAAAACCAGTCGAAATGCGCTGGTTTTGCCTTTTTTTGTTGCTGCAGTTGCGCTTGCGCTGCACGCACGCGTTGTGAACCTCTTGTTGTTACTACTGGCCGTTTTGCCCGGATTGTTGATTAGCTATGCTATTTTCCGGGCCGATAAGTACGAGCGGGAACCTCTGGCTCCGCTCGTTGGGTGTTTTACGGCAGGAGCCTTGGCCACCTTGCCAGTGGTGTATTTTGAACGGTGGGCCTATGCCTGGCTCAACGCCGGTGATCCGCCTACGCTTGGTTCCACCGCCCTGCTTTCCTTTGGAGCGCTGGCCCTCAGCGAAGAGGGCGTCAAGTTTGTGCTCTTGCTCACCCTGGCCTTTCCCCGCAAGTTTTTCAATGAACCTTTCGACGGGATCGTCTATGCTGTGCTGATTGCCATGGGCTTCGCTACCCTCGAGAATATTTTGTACACCAACCGCTTTGGTTTACAAACCGGACTCCTGCGTTCGCTGACGGCGGTACCGGCCCATCTGGTGTTCGGAATCGTCCAGGGGTATTTTGCCGGTCTGGCCCGTTTTGAGCCGGCCCGCGCTCGTGCTCTTTTGCTGCGAGGTTTACTTATTGCGGTGTTCCTGCACGGCATTTACGACCTGCTGCTGCTCCAGAACTGGTCGCATTGGTTGGTGGTTTTGGCTACATTTGCCTTGTACCTCTGCCTTTTTTATTGCGGCCGGCTCATTCGCGAGCACCAGGAACATTCACCCTTCCGATGAACCGCCGCTGCGTTTTTACCCGGCAAAAAAGCTTGTTTGAAAATGTCCGCGCTCGAAATTTACGGTATCCGCCACCACGGGCCCGGCTCCGCCCGAAGCCTGCTGGCTGCGCTGGAAAATACGAAGCCCGATATCATCCTGATCGAAGGCCCGCCAGAGGCCGGCGCACTCCTGCATTTGGCCGCACATCCGGCCATGCGCCCACCGGTAGCCCTTCTGGCCTACAATCCGTCCAATTTGCGGCAGGCCGCGTTTTTTCCCTTTGCCGAGTTCTCGCCGGAATGGCAGGCCATGCTTTTTGGGGTAAATCGCCGGATACCCGTGCGTATGATCGATCTGCCGGTAGCGCAAACGCTGGTTCTGGAAATGGAGGATACACCCGAAATTCAATTGGAACTGGAGTTGCCGGCTAACCCTCCAACTGCCATTGCTGCCGACCCTTTTGCTGAAATAGCCCAACTGGCGGGCTATTCCGATCCGGAACGCTGGTGGGAGGCTATGTTGGAGCGGAATTCTCCCGAGTTAAACAGCCAGCCTGAGCAAGTTTTCAGTGCTGTACTCGAATTGATGCAAGCCTTGCGGGAAGCAAAAACAGCAA
>CAZVZH010000289.1:0-4986 GCA_964630705.1 uncultured Saprospiraceae bacterium
GCCGAGCCGGTAATTAAGGCGATATTCATGTGTTGTGGTG
This sequence comes from uncultured Saprospiraceae bacterium, assembly GCA_964630705.1. GTDB lineage: Bacteria > Bacteroidota > Bacteroidia > Chitinophagales > Saprospiraceae > M3007. Next base: position 41 of record CAZVZH010000289.1, read on the forward strand.
GGAGTTTGAAGTTTGAAGTTTGGAGTTTGAAGTTTGGAGTTTGAAGCAGCCGCAAAGAAACGGGGTTTTGCCCAAAGACCAGCTATCTTTACCGCGCAACAACCACCTGGCCTGTGAGTTTATTCGACACCTTTTCTATCCTGATCGTACTGTCGGCGGCCTTCGCCTACATCAATTACCGGTTCATCAAATTGCCCTCGGCGATCGGCCTGATGTTTATCGCGTTGTTGACCTCCGGCGCCCTGATTGCTCTGGGCAAATTGTATCCGCCAGCCCTGGCCGACCTGACGGCCCTGCTGTCGGGCATTGATTTTTCCAATTTGCTGATGGAAGTCATGCTGGGCTTCATGCTCTTTGCCGGCGCCATCCACATCCGGCTGGAAGAATTGAAAAAAGTGCGCTTGGCCGTAATGTTGTTTTCCACGATCAGCGTGGTGCTGAGCACCTTTATCATCGGCGGCGCCATGTTCTACCTCCTGGGGTGGTTCGGCTTGCCCATGCCGTTTTTGTACTGCTTGCTGTTCGGCGCGCTGATCTCGCCCACCGATCCGATCGCCGTGCTGGGCATTTTGAAGGCAGCCCGGATCGACAAGTCGCTGGAAATGAAAATCGCCGGAGAGTCCTTGTTCAATGACGGCGTAGCGGTAGTGGTGTTTCTGACCATCCTGGAAGTGGCCCTGCACCCGGGGCAAATGGCCTGGACGGATGTGGCCGTGCTTTTCGCCCGCGAAGCCGGCGGCGGACTCCTCCTGGGCCTGGGCATCGGCTACATGGGCTTCGCGCTCATGCGCAGCATCGACAATTACAAAGTGGAAGTGCTGCTCACCCTGGCTGTGGTGATGGGCGGCTATGCCCTGGCCCACCGCCTGCACATTTCCGGCCCGCTGGCTATGGTGGCGGCTGGCATTCTGATTGGCAACCACGGAAAGCGCTACGCCATGTCGGACCTCACGGCGGAGTACGTGGACAAATTCTGGGAACTGCTCGACGAGACGCTGAATGCCATCCTGTTCGTGCTCATCGGCCTGGAACTGGTGGTGCTGCACGTCGACGCACAGCGGTTCGTGCTGGGCGTGCTGGCCATTGCCCTGGCTTTGCTGGCTCGCTACGTGTCGGTGTGGGCGCCGGCGCAGCTGGTCCGATTGCAGGGGGAAATGACGAGCCGTACGATTCTGATCCTCACCTGGGGCGGCCTGCGGGGCGGGATCTCCATTGCCCTGGCCTTGTCGCTCACGCCCGAACTGGGCAAAGACCTGTGGCTCACGTTGACCTATTTCGTGGTGGCTTTTTCTATTTTGGTGCAAGGCCTGACGGTGGGCCGGTTGGCGGGCAAGTGAGCGGGTAGTATCAGTTTTTTTGCTTCAAATCGCACAATTAACGAATATTTGATACCTTAGCTTCAGTGCTATTCTAATTTAATCGTAAATGGTTTGTTGGGCTGTCGTTTTGACACGCCGGCGCTTTTCGAACCGTTTCAGCCTTCGCCGAACCGGAGTTTCTTCCGGTTTTTCCATCCTGCCGATTTATTCAACTGGACGTAGTGTCTGTAGCCTGGCTTGTCGGGCACTCGGGTTTTGCACCCGTTTGTTCCGCTCGATAATTCAATACGCTTCTAATCCCTGTTTTCATAATCCTTCTTTTAAATCGTCATCATGAATAGTCTTCTACACCTCTCTGACAATCTTTTCCCGGCTCAACAAATCTTGCTCCAGGCAATTTGCTGCTCAACACCCTGAATCAGGGTTGTCGTGCATGTTAATGCGACCCGGGTTGGCTCCTGCCGGCCTGCGGCTCTATTTTGTTAACAGTAAATTGCCTGACCCTTATGCAAGATTTGAACCAACTCATCGGTTCGCTGCAATGGACTAAACTCCAATCCAGCGGACTGTGGAACTCCCTGTTCCGGCCAGACTCCAAGCTGGCTCAATTGTTCGAGCTCATCCACCGCCAACAGGTGCGCACCGAAGCCGAAGCGGCAGCCCTGATCTATCGCTCGCCGGCTGCGCTGCCAAAAATCCGCCAACTGAAACGCCAACTCAAGGAGCGTTTGCTGGAAGCGGTTTTCCTCTTCGATTTTCAGGAACCGGGCTTCACCGACCGGCAAAAGGCCCACTTCGAGTGCAACAGGCGCTGGGCGACAGCCATGACCCTGCTGTCGAAAAAACTGCCCGACCTGGGTATCGAACAGCTGGAACTGCTGCTCCGGCATACCCGGCACTTTGAGTTCACCGACCTGAGTATGAACGCGCTGTACCACCTCCGGCTGCACTACGGAACCCTGGTCGGCGACCCAAAAAAGTACGAACAGTACCGCGATCTGTACCGGGAGTATCAGGAGTTGTGGGTCGTGGAAAACGAAGTTGAGCAAAAATATACCGACCTGCTCCACCAGCTAGCCAACAAAGATGCCGACGAGGGAACCCTGACTGCGCAGGCCGAACGCAGCTTTGTCGAGGTGCAAGCGCTGTTGCAAAAATATCCGAGTTTCCGCTTGCAGTTGTACGGCCGCTTGCTGGAGTTGCTTTGGCACAGCCGCCGCAACGACTATGCGGCGGTCGCCGGCAGCTGCGAAGCTGCCCTGCTGTTTTTTCAGCAAAAACCGTATTCCAGCGACTTGCCCGGCCAGGTTTTCTATTACCAATTGGTGTTGGCTTGCGTGCATTTGCGCGATTTCGGCCGGGGCCAGGGTATCGTGCGCCGCCACGGACAGGTGTACGAAACAGGTTCGTTCAACTGGTTCAAAGTACAGGAATTGTACCTTCTGCTGGCCCTGCACACACAGCATTACGACGAAGCCTACGACACGGGTGCTGTTGCCGAACAGGCGCCGGGCCTGGCGGAGTTGCCCGCCGATACCCGCGATATGTGGGCGGTGTACCAGGGCTACCTGCATTTTCTGGCCCAGGTACGCCGCGCCGACCGCCTGCCGGATGCGCGCTTCCGGATGCCCCGCTGGCTGAGCGGCGCTCCCGCTTTTTCGCCGGAAAGCCGCGGGCTGCACGTCCCGCTGCTGGTGCTTCAGTTTTTGACTGCATTGCGGGAGCAGCGCTTTTCCGCTTGCGCCGACAGCCTGAAAACCCTGGAGCAGTATGTGGGCGGGCAGGTCCGCCGCGATGCCCATTTTCGCAGCAATACCTTTTTAAAAATGCTGCTGCAGCTGCCGCCGGCGGGCTTTCACCGCGAAGCCGTGGGCCGAAAAACGGAGCGGCTGCTCCAACAACTGAGCAGCCTGCCGGCAGCCTTGGCCAACCAGGCTCAGGAAGTGGAAATCGTACCGTACGAAGACCTCTGGGAAATGATCCTGGAACTGCTTCCAAACCGGATTGTCCGGACCAAACTCGGGTAATTTTTATTTAAAAACCCGGAAAAAATACGTGAATTAAACTGATATGAAACTTGTTTATTGAATATTTTTAAAAAAATGCAAATGGTTGGTTTTTAGTGATCTGTGTTTTTATTTTTAAAATTAGTTGTAAAAAACACAGGCGATTGAGTTGGTAATACTGTCCGTTCTTCTCTGGCGCCTTGCCCTGACTTTTGACTTCGTAATTAAAACACGAAGTCATCATGGCAAATCAATTCAACACTCCGCGCTACTCCACCAACCAAACCGCAACTTCCAACCGCTACTCCGACGTGATTATCATCGACATCACCGGCGTTTAACCGGCGCGGTTCGAAAACCAAGCGCGCTGCCTGCCCGAATCGGGGCTCCTCTACCGGGGCGTCTCAAGCCGGTGGAAAATGTCGGCCACTCGTCTAAAACCGGGAAAACGGTTTGGCAGAAGTAGGTTTGTGTCGTACCTTTCGCAAGTTATTAATCAACACATTACACGCTGCTCAAGTTAGTCTGCCACCTTAAATTTTAATCCGTTTAATCCCTGGGCTCAGGATATCCTGCCCGATCGTCTCGCACCTCTGAGACTGCACGCGAAAATTCGGTTTCCCGTTGGCGGTATTTTTCCCGCCAATTCCTTTCCTGTTTTTTGCAAAACAACCTTTACTAGAACGGTCCCCACCCACATCCGATTTGCCAGCTGCCTGCTCTGCGCAGGCGCGTTTGGAGCATTTGCCGGTCTGCGCTTTTGCTCAGGGCTACTTCCAGTCGTGTCAGAATTAATCCAGAACGTTCGCAGTAAACGGGACTTGTTATGCAAGACATCAAAGAACTGGTTTTACTCCTCCAGCAGCACAACGTGCATCCGCTCCGGCACCTGATTGGCTCGCCGGACTCCAAGCTGCTCATGCTCTATGAAGGCATCGCCTCGGGCCTGTTCAACACCGACGCAGAAGCGGCGGAGGCTATTTATCAGGATAAAAACAGCGGCTCCTACCGCAAACTCAAGTCCGACCTGCGCGAGCGCCTGCTCGAAGCCGTTTTCGAAATCAACACCAACCAGGACCAATACTCCGACTACCAGCGCGCCTACTACGACTGCCACAAACAATGGGTCGTCGTCCGCTTCCTCACCGGGCAAAACGCCAACACCATCGCCCTCACCCTGGCCAACCGCCTGTTGCGCACCGCCGAAAAGTTCGATTTCGTGCTGCTGTGCATGGACATTGCCTCCTACCTGCGCATCCAGTACGGCCTGCGCGACAACAACGACAAGCGTTTCAAGGAAGCCAACGAACTGTTCGATTTTTACCGCCGAGTGTACGACGCCGAAGGCTTGGCCGAAGAACTGTACACCGAGCTCGTGGTGCGCACCGTCAACAACCGCTCGGCCCAACTCCAGGTGCACGAACTGGCGGAAACCTACTACCAGCGCTTGCGCCCCCTGATGGACCAATACCACACCTACAAACTCCACATGTACGGCTACCTGGTGCGACTCATGTGCTTTACCAGCACCAACGATTATAGCCAGGCGCTGGAGTACTGCAACCGCGCCGTCGAGTTTTTTGAAGGCCGCCCCTACGAAGCCCGCGTGCCGCTCCAGATT
>CAZVZH010000290.1:0-4886 GCA_964630705.1 uncultured Saprospiraceae bacterium
TGCCGAGGATTTTGCCGATAATCTTGACGATAATTTTTTCGCCGAGCCGTTCCCCCGCTTCCTTGAGGTCATCCACAATTTCATCAAGCACATGGTCGGCAATTTTTTTCAACACATCGCTCGGCCATTCTTCTTCTGTTTTGATACTGTCGAAAATCTTGATGAACAAATCGATGTTGTCGGCCTCCAGGGCTTCCTCCATCGCCCGGATTTTCTTTTCCAACAGGCCGACAACCCGTTTGAGCACAAATTTTTCAACGGCGCTCAGGTTCTTGTTGTCGCTGATGTGCGCCTTGAGAAAAGCCGTAAAAAACTGGAGCAGCCGCGACACTTGTTCGGCTCCGTTTTCCATTTTGCTCAGCCGGTCTTTGAGCGGCTTGGAATCGCAGCCGATAAACGCTTTGAGGTCGCTGAAAATGTCGATCGGAAGCTCATCCAAATGGCGCATGGTTTTCAGCAGCTCGAGCATCGACTCGATCGCCTTGCGCTCTTTGTAGAGGTCGTTTTTTTCCAGCTCGCTTTTTGCCTTGTTGAACAGCTCGGCGAGCTGGTTCAGCTTGTTGATGAGCGAGTCGACCATGCGCTTGACGTCTATGGCGCTGGCAGGCATACAAGCTGAAACATCGTTCCATCGGGTGAGCGATGCGGGCAAAGTAGGCAAAACAGCATAACTGAGCACTTTTGCCTCCGCGCCAACCAATTCAAACGTACTCCAGAACTGTTCGGCGCCGCCGTACAACTGCGCCTGCGTGGTCGTGTCGGCTTGCGCAATCGGTTTTTTACTCGCGTTTTCCCATTGATCGATCATCCTGCCGGTAAAATCCTCCTCCTGATAGGGCTGCCCCTTGACCAGGCTGGCATAAATCCAGAATGTTTGCTGAATGACTGCCGACGCTTCTTCCGGCGGATTACGACTGAACGGCGTGGAAATAGCCCCGGTTTGCCGCAGGCTGTCGTAACTGGCGGCAATGCGCCGGACCGCATCGAGAAAAATACCCGCCGCCAAGTCGGGATGCTGGTCTTCGTCGAACCGGTAAAGATGCGGTGTGCCCGTACCCGGAACAGTCGGAACAAAGCCCGCGCCAGGGTAATCGGCCGGCGACCAGGCCGGATGCGCCGGATCGAAATAAGTGGCAACCGGCCGCGCCGGGTCGGGGAACACCCACTTACCTAAGTCGGGCATCGGCGCTCCGGCGGGTATCGGCGGCCGGTAGATATCGGTGCAATAGCCCGGAATTGGAACCTTCGCCACGCCGTTCGGCGGCACCTCAATCTGTACGGGAAAAGGAACAATATACGGCTGATACTCCCCGCCAGACGGGATGTAGCAGGCCGGCAGGGTAAACGTCAGCGGCTCGGGGCTGGGGTTGGCCAGCTCGATCCAGGCAATATGCCCGGTAGTGCGGCCAGTGCCGACAATGACTGGCCGCGCAGCCAGCAAGCCTTCGGGCGCCTGCGCCAGGGTAGTTTGGTGCAGCGCCAAAACACCCAGCGCCAGCGCAATTACATTCAGGAAAGGAGTACTTGTTTTCATGGCAATGTTCAGTTTTCAGTTTGAAAATAACTCGCCGGAGCAGCCTCCAAAACAGGGGCGCTTTTCCGGCCGGAGGCGTGCAAGAAGGCGCTCAGGCGGATTTCGAAAACGGCAGCCGATGTTTTAATGGCCGGCGCCCATTCGAGGCGGCAACGAGCCTCCAACTCCAAGCCCCAGCCCGCTTGCGCCGCCCATCGAAACCCGCCGCCAACGGGCAACTGCCAACTGTGCAGCGCTGCCGTTTCGGAACGCAACTGAGCGGCCCCCACCCCGATTTCCCGAAAAACGCTCAGCCACCGGTCGGCGCGCACAAACTGGCGAACTCCCAACCCGAACCGTTGCGCGACTACCGGGCTTGCCCGGCCGGCGCCCGGCCGGAGCCAGCCGCTCTGCCGCTCCGTTTCCACATACACCTGCTTGCCCGCGCCCAGAACCTGACTCCACCGAATGCCCACAGCCGATGGCCAATGGTAGGCGGGGGCGCCGGGCATCTCGGGCGCTTGTTGGCTTAACAAGCGCTCCTCCAGCGCCCGGCTCAACCCAGCACCCGGCGCTTGGGGCATCCAAATGCGCAGCTCGGGAACGCCGGGCGCCGGGCGGCCTTCCTGCGGAAAAAGTTCGACTTCGACCACATTCGACAGGCAGCCGCTGCCGCCCCCATCGACCACCCACAGCTGGTAAAAACCTGCCGGCAAGTTGTTGATCGTAAAGCCGGGGCCCGGCACGAAACCGATGGAATTTCCATTGACAAATACCTGATACGGCGGGTCGGGCGCTACCGCCTGAATTTGCAGCGCCAGCCGCCCGTCGTTGGAAGTCGGAGAACTCGGCGGTTGCGCTCCCACGAGCAGGAGCGTGGGCGGCGGGGCTACGGGCACGGCTATCGTGAAGACTTGGGTGCAAAAATTTTGCACATCAGTAATCGACACCGACACCGGGCCCGGGCAAAGTCCGGTGGGGTTCGGCCCGGTTTCGCCGTTTTCCCAAACATAAGTGTACGCCCCGGGCGGCAACACCTGGGTGTGCGCCGAGCCGGTACAGTCGCCCAGGCAGCTCGCAGCGGTGGTGCTGAATGCCGCGGAGAAGGCACATGGCGCTTCGAGCACCGTCACCGTTTGCGTACAAGTCGAGGTATTGCCGCATTGGTCGATAGCGCGCCAGGTTCGCGTGATGAATCCGCTACAAGCCGAAAACTGGCTGTTGTCGTCGGTAAAATTCAGCACCGGGTTGGCCGTGCAGGCATCGGAAGCGGTCGCCGCGCCGGTGAAAGCCGCCACGGTTTGTTGACCGCAAGTAACCGTCACCGGCGGCGGGCAGCTGATGACGGGCGGGGCATTGTCAAAAACAGAGAGGGTTTGCAAACAGCTCGCCGTGTTGGCGCAGCTATCGCGCACCGTCCAACTGCGCAAAATCGTGCCGGAGCACCCATTAAACCCGCTGTTATTATCGAAAAAAACAGGCGGGAGCACCGCGTTGCAAGCATCGGTTGCCTGGGGTAATCCCGTCACAACGAGGTTCAGGTGTTGGCCGCAAGCAACCGTAACCGCCGGCGGACAAAGGGTAATGACCGGCGCTTGCTCGTCGACCACGGTGATTATTTGTTCGCAAAAAGCCGCATTGCCGCCCGGGTCGGTGGCCGTCCACTGACGAAGGATGGTTGTCGAACAGCCGGCGGGCGTGGGCGGCACATCGGAGTAGGCAAGTGTCGGGGTTGAGCAATTGTCGGTCGCTTGCGCCTGGCCGGTCAGGTTCAGGTCGTTTTGCTGGCCGCAGGCGACAGTTACTGCCGGCGGGCAAAGTGAAAAAACCGGCGGCTCCGTGTCGGCCACCACAATAGTTTGCTGGCAACTGGCCGTGTTTCCGCCCGGGTCGGTGGCCGTCCAACTGCGGATGATAGCCCCGGTGCAAGCCGTCACGCCGCTGTTGTTGTCGGTAAAAACCGGGGCTACAACGCCGGCGCAAGCGTCGGTGGCGGTAGCCTGGCCGGTCAACGCGAGGTTGTTTTGCTGGCCAAACGAAACGGATACCCCCGGCGGACAAACCAACACCGGCGGCTCCGCATCGACAACAGTTACCGAAACCACGGCTGTGGCGGTGCGGCCGCTGGCATCAGTAATGGTGTAGTTTACCGAAAAACTGTTGGCGTTTAAAACGCCGATGTCGAGTGCCTGGCCGGTATTGGCGATGGTACTGCCCGCCGGAGCGGCGCCGACGGCTGTGATTTGGATTCCCGTCCCGCTGTCGTTGGCCAACACGGGAATGGAAGTCGAACCCGGACAAGGAATGGTCAAAAAATCGGGGTTGGCAACCGGCGGAGCGGCAGCATCTTTTTTTCGAAGTAAAAGGTAGGTAAGCCCGCCGGCTACCGGAAGGCCCACTGCCGGAATCCACCAGGGAAACTTGCCCGGCCGGTCGGTTGCAATCCGTACCGGCGGTTCTGTTTTCCATCCCGGACCTGAAAACGGCACCTTCGACCATTCGAACTGGGCCGGACCGAGCACGGCAGCCTTCCGGGCCGGGTCCAGCAATTTTTCCAGGCGAAGGTCGATTTCAGCGCGCAAGGCAGTCCGCAGCAAGGCCGAATACCAATGCTGGCGCGTACAGGTTTGCAGGCGCCGGGCATTTTCCAAGCGGTCGGGGCCATCGAGCGCGCCGGCCAGCAGACCGGCCCACCGTTCGGTTTTCTCCGCTATGCCCGCGCGCAGGCGCAAGCGCAGGGCCGGGTCCAGGTTTTCAGAAAACGGCCGCTCCAGCCAGGCGTTTAGCCGAAGCAGGGCAGCCAGGGCCTGTGGAGCCGCAGGGTCGGTTTGCGCCAACGTGTTTTCCAGATACGCCTGCCAGGTTTGCTGCAACGCTAATTGCCAGCGCCCGAGCGTATCCGGCGGGAAAACGGCTGCGCCTTGCCCGGACAGGTAAAGGCCGAGCGGAAGGAGCTGCTGAGGCGCGCGTGCTTGGACAGGGTCGAGGGCGCGAACCAGGGAGGGCAAGCTTTCAACCGGAACGATCGCCCCCAGTTCAGAAGCCTGTTCGCGAAAAGTTTCGGCCGGTTCGGCCGCTCGCACCGGAATGATCTTGGCTTCAGCGCCGACGAGTTCGAGGCCCGACCACAGATCGGCTGCTTTGTCGGCAAGTTCCTGCGCGGTTGCCGGAGCGGCAACGGTCGCTTGATGCGCTTGCAGCGCCACCTCCTGCAGTTGAGCCGCCCAGCCAGCCTGGTCGTATTTTTTACCCTCCAGTGCGGCAGTGTAGGTCCAAAGCGCCTGCTGGATCAACTCGCGGCGGAACTGGTCGGGAGCGCGGCCAGCCGGAGCCGCCGGAAGCCGGCCTTGTCGGGCCAGCTGGTCGACCGCCG
>CAZVZH010000291.1:0-4884 GCA_964630705.1 uncultured Saprospiraceae bacterium
GTTATGCCAACGGCGTCATTTCCGTTACGCCCGCGCACGACCGGATTTTTTACGCTGACGCCCGCCTGAAAAATCAGCCCTTTTTCGGCGGCTGGGATATGCTGGTCGGCTCTTACGACCTCGACCTGAATTCGGCCTGCCGCGATACCCTGCCCCACCCGACCACGGCGGTTACCTTGGTGGGCAGCCCATTCCCGGTGACCAGAACCATTTTTAACGAGCCGTCTTTTAACTCCCCGCAGGTTCAACCCATAAAGGGCTGCTGTACCAATTTTTGTTCGTTGGCGCCCTGCACTGCCGATTTTACCTGGGTGTACGGCGACTGTTATGAAGTGACGTTCACCGCCACGAGCAGCACTTGTTTTCAGGGTGTCTATACTTACGAGTGGGATTTCGACGGGAACGGCATCCCCGACGTGACAACGAACAGCCCCACCGTCAGCTATACGTTTCCCTGCGGGGGCGGCGGGTACAATGTTTGCCTGACCGTCACCGAGCCCATCACCAATTGTGTGGCGACGATCTGCAAACCGGTCATCGTCAACAATTGCGTCAACTGCGTCAAGGTGATCAGCTCCAGCCTGAAGTGCAACCCGAACGATTTCGACGCCTTCGATTTCACCATTGTCGTGCAGGACATGACGCCCGCCTCCTTTTGCGGCTATAACCTGATCAACCTGCCGGCTGGCTGGGCGCTGAGCAATTTCAACCAAAGCGGTTTTCCGGTAACGACGATCACCGGCACGATCCACATCAGCTGCCCTACCCCGACGGCGCTGAACCTGACGATTCAAGCGAATTGCAATTGCCAGGTGGGCGGAAGTTTCACCTGCCCGCTTTCCGTATCCATTCCTACGATTTGTTGCAGATCCATCGAAGTGCCCGACGCGGTTGCCTGTGAAACGGACAAGGTACTGGACGTGCATATTCAGCCGTTCGGCACCTTGTGCAATGTGACGCAGGTCAGCTGGTTTGTGCAGCCCAAGCCGGCCAACGGCATTTGTCCTACCGTGCCCTGGGGCGGCCTACCCTACCAGCAAACCAACCAATTTAATGTGCTCGAACCCCTGCACCTTTTTCCGGCCAACATGAGCGGCGATGTGTGCATATATGCCGAAGTGTTGCTCAACGACGGACCTTGCACCTTCCTTCGGACAAACATCGCCTGTGTTCGGCTTTGCGCGCCCGTTACCTGCAACCTGGTTCCCGACCAAAACTATTGCTACACCGGTACCTGCATCACGCCAACGCCGCTCCAGTTAAACCTGAATGTGCCGCCCAACGGCTGCCATCCGTCCATACAATGGTACGACCCGATGAACAACGGCGTACAACAGGGCGGCACCAGCTACAGCCCGACGCAGTGCCTCGATATGGCCAACCCCCTGACCGACTGCTACGAGGATTTTTTCTACACCGTCAGAATCGCCGATTTCTGCGGGGTCCGCGAGTGCAAGGCCCGCATTAGGCTGTACAGCGACGATGCGCCCAAAGGCAGTCTGGACGTGCAACCCTACGAGGCCAACACCCTTTGTCCTTACGAGGACATCACCCTGCAATTCACGCCCGGCTGCGACAGTTTCGACCTGTCCGACCCGAAAACCTGGGACTGGTACACCCGGCCCTGCGACCCCTCGACCGGCGGCAGCACGCAGTTGTCCAATGCCGGCACGATGAACCCGAACTGGAACACCAACATCCTGCAAACTTCGGCCTATTACTATGTGGCAACGAAAAACGGCGTTTGTCCGGAAGATACCGTCCAGGTATTGCTGGAGGTGAAAGACCCTTTGATGATCACTTCGTTCACGGCCGCATCCGACCCCTGCGCCGAGCAGCAGGTGCTGCTGGATGTGCAATGGGCGCCGTGTACCGTGGCGGGTTGTCCGCCGGGTACGCCCTGCACGCCCTGCCCGTATACGGTGGAATGGTACAAAGACTGCATGTTGATCGGCACGACCAACGAGCCGGCCGGTTCGACCTCGTCGTCGTTCCCGTACGCGACCCTGCCCCTGGCGGGCAATTATTACGCGGTGGTGAAAGACGATTGTTGTCCCAACAATACCGACACTTCCCAGGTGGCGACCATCGATCCGGCCTGTTTTCCGGTGATCGACGGGCCTTGTTTCCGCTGTGAAAACGAAACGGTGACGCTGACGGCTGCGGCGATGATGACGCCCACGATGCCCTGCAACCATAGCTGCACGTACGCCTGGTCGTCGGTGAACGGGCCGATTGGAACGGGCCCGTCGGTGAGTGTCAGCGCGGCCGGTACCTACACCGTCACCATTTCCTGCTTCATCAACGGCGGCATTTGCAGCAAGTCGATCTCGTACACGTTGATCCAATGCCAGCGGGCTGTAGCCAGCGTGCAGAACTGCGGGGTGGTTTCGGTTGAAGAACTGCTGCCGCCGGATGCCAGCCCGGTGCGGGTATTTCCCAACCCGACTGCCGGCGGCATCACCGTCGAATGGACGGCCGGGCCGCCGAAAAATGCCCGGCTGTTGCTCAGCGACGCCACGGGCCGCGTGTTGCGCAGCCCCGATATTCCGGATGGCGCCAGCAGTATGTCCATGAATTTGGACGACTTGCAGCCGGGTATGTATTTTATAAAAATTTTGGCTGCGGATCGGTTGTTTGAGGTGGCTAAGGTGGTGAAACAGTGAGCGCACTTGAACAGGATGGAACAAAACCTGCTGACTGGGTGAATTTTATCACCCGGCTTCAAGGATTTCAGGATTAAAAAAATTTTTTTCTATAAGAATCGAGACGGCTCAGAAAGCGGTGCCGCGCCGACATAAGGGTTCAGGCGTGGCACCGTTTTCTGGAAAGTCTCAAAAACTGCTGACCATATGCGAACAGCTCTACTTTTTCTGCTGATCTGGGGTCTTTGGACCGTTCCGACGCCGCTCAAAGCCCAAGCTGGCGGCTGTAACTCCATCACCTACTCGGTGATCAAACTGGAGCCTTGTCGCTACCGGCTCTTCGTCAACAACACCAACCCCGACTGCTACAACGAGGCCACGCTGCTGCTGCAAAGCGGCTCTTTCACCGGCTTCACGGCCAACGGCGCCGACGGCTGGGTGGTGGAGCAACTCAGCCAGACGGAACTCTTGCTGACGCATGCCAACGGCAAATTCCCGGTCATCAACAAACGGGCAGTTGATTTTACTTTTTTCGAGCCGGGCGGCGGCGACCCGGTGTTGAGCGTGTTGTACCCCAATGTGTGCATCATGGAGGGTTGCGCGGTGGATTTTCCGTTGGAAGGCTGCCCGGGCGGCTCCATTTCGGGCGCCGTGTACCGGGAGTGTACCGCCAAACCCTATACCGCGCAATGGACCATAGAAAAATGGATAATTGCGCTCACCGACCTCGACGGCAACCTGATCGCCAGCACCGAAACGGGCGCCGACGGATTGTATTCATTTTTTGATTTGCCCCCTGGATGGTACCGGGTAAAAAATTTCGTACCTGGCGACTGGACCGCCAATGTGCCTGCCAGCGGGCAGTGGCAGGTGCAGGTAAGCGCTGCGACGAATTATGTGCGCGATTTCGGCAATTGCCCGAAGTGCTCTTGTGACTCGTTGGATGTGTTAATTGCGCAAGAATCCACACTGTCGGATACCGGCGTCTACCACTTTATTTTGAAAAACAAACCCTATTGCTTTCAGGAGTATACCATAACCGTAGAAAGCGGTAATCTGGTGGACTATACGCTGCTCGATACCAATGCAGTTCTTGAAAAAACAGGGCCTAATTCGCTTTTACTGCGTATCCCTGACTGCCCATGCGGCGATCCACACATAAATTTAAATGGGAAACATTTAAATGACTGGCACAAAATGCACATCTCCGGAGCGGGCAGCCATACCATCCAGGTGAGCACTGTTTACGACATCGGCGCCGGTCCAGTCAGCTGCACCCGGAAATTCGAATATCCACCCAGCGCGCCAGCGCCCTGCTGCCCGGCAGGTACCGTGCCGGGGCCGGAACTGGTGACCAACGGCGATTTTGAGGCCGGCAATACCGGTTTTACCTCAGGCCATTCCTACGTGCCTGCACCTGGCGCCCTGACTGCCGGAAAATACAGCGTAGCGCAGAGCACCCAAGTTTCCACCATCAACAACCAATGGGCCTGCACCGACCATACCAGCGGCAGCGCTACCGGTAAAATGTTGGTCGTAGACGGCAGCCTCAACCCGCCCGCTCTCTGGAATGTGTGGAAACACAACGTGCCGGTAGTAGCCGGTAAAACCTACTCTTTTTCAGCCTGGGTGAACAACCTGGTTGTTCCCTCGAAAAACTTTGACGACCCGCAAGTAGAACTTTACATCAACGGCAAGGCGGTAGCCGGCATCGTACTTCCGGAAAACCCCGACCAGTGGTACCGCATGTGTGTGCAGTGGACAGCCCCGGCTACCGGCACGGCAATCCTGGAAGTACAGATCGGCCGGTTCGACAACGATGGCAACGACTTCGCCGTCGACGACATCTCCTTCCGCGCCTGCGAGCCCGCGCCCTGCCAGGCCGATTTTGCCGTGAATTTCATCGACCAGTGCGGTCGCGTGCAGCTGGTCAATACCTCGACCGGCGGCGTGTCGCCCTATGCGCCACTCTGGAGCAATGGTAGCAGCAGCCAAACGCTCGACCTGCAATTACCCTGCGGCAATTACACCTATTGCCTGACCGTGACCGACGCGACAAACTGCACCTCGACCATTTGTAAATCATTTACCGTATCGGACAACACGCCGCCCAAGGCCGTTTGCGTACCGGGCATCGGCATCGACCTCGACGCCAACTGCGAAGCCAAAATCCCACCCGGCTTTATCGATGGCGGCTCCACCGACAACTGCCAGATCAAAACCTTGCAGATAAGTCCCG
>CAZVZH010000292.1:0-4869 GCA_964630705.1 uncultured Saprospiraceae bacterium
TTCGAACCTGTGACCTCCACGATGTCAACGTGGCGCTCTAACCAACTGAGCTATGGCCCGTATTTCCTGACATTTCAGAAAGGGCTGCAAAGGTAAAACGATGGCGGTTAAAAAAACAAGCCAAGGCAAAAAAAACCTGTTTCCGAAAGGAGGTAAAAAAACAATCGGCAAGCCTTACCTTTGGCCATGTGCTAAAACTTACGGAACCGCCTGTTTTCCAATGAAAGAACAAATCCAACAATTGATTGCCGAAGGGCGCACGGAGGATGCGCTCAATTTGCTTGCTCAAAACACCAGCGATGCCCTCCTCCTGCAAGCCCGGTATGCTGCCGGAAAAAAGCAGTATAACATGGGCTTGGTGGAGTACGGTGAATGGCAGCGGACCCAAGCCCAGATCAACTATGCTGCCCTGGAAATGGCCAACAGCCTCAAAACGCCGACCGCCTCTTCATCTGCCGCCCCAGCCGGCAATGCGCCCGCTGCTGCCGCTCCGGCTGCCGCCGGACAGTCGTCCAAAGTGTTTATTTCCTACAACCATCAGGATGCATTTGCCATGCGTTCGGTAAAAAGTTATCTGGAGGAAAATGGCGTAAAAGTACACGTGGATATTAACGATATGAGTGCCGGCGAATCGATCCAGGGTTTTATCGACGAAGCCTTTCGCAACAACAACTTCGTCGTATCCATTATTTCCAGAAACAGCTTGCAGTCGGGTTGGGTCGCGAAAGAACTGACGGTTGCCCAGGTCCTGAACCAGTTTAATAAAAACTGGATCCCGGTCAGTATTGACGAATCTGCCTTCAGCAACGAATTTTACTTTGAGGCAAGCACCAATATTGATCGGAAAATCGCCGACCTCCGCGAACAAATTAAAAAAGCCCTGGAGTCGGACCTGGATATCGCGCCGTTTACAGATGAACTGAAGCGGCTACAAGACCTGAAATCGTCCATCGCATCAACGGTCGCTAACCTGAAAAACGTTTTGGTGATCGACATTTCCAATTCCAAGGTTTTCGACAGCGGCATGGCCAAAGTAATCAGCCGGATCAAACCTTCCTGAAAACTCTTCCGGGCAATGGCAGAGGTGATCAGTTCCAACGCACTGTTCCATTTTACACGGAAACTTTCCTACCTGAAGACCATTTTACAGGAAGGTTTCAGGCCCAATTACTGCCTTGAAAATTTCGATACCTTCAAATTTATCTCCGGAGAAAGTTCATTCGAAATGGCCGTACCCATGGTTTGTTTTTGCGATATCCCTTTGTCCAGGGTGAAATCGCACATGAACATGTACGGCCATTACGGGATCGGACTGTCGAAAAACTGGGGAACCCAGGTCGGTATCAGCCCGATTTTCTATATCAGCCCGGAATCCGACACCACCAAAAGCATTTATTTCAGCCTGGCGCTTTTACAAAACCATCCGCGTTTTGGAGCGGACCCCGTCCTGGATAAACAATACGACCGCTTGCTCCGGCTCATCCGGTTTACAAAGCCCTACCGCGGTGAGTTCTTTCGACGGGGAAAATATTTGAAAACGCCGGTGACGTTTTACAATGAACGGGAATGGCGCTACATTCCAGACGTTACCGAGCCCAGCAACCGGAAATTGCTGCAATACGCAAAACCCTGGCTGGATAAGACAACTTATCTGGACTACCGAAAACTGATTGATGCCACTACGGGTCAGCGACAAATAGATCTTCTGAACCAGGAGTTGCAAAACGCTTTTCCACTAAATTTTGATGTTGGGACCATCCGGTACCTGATTTTGAAAAAGGATACTGAAATTCCGGGCTTGCTCCGAAGTCTGAAAGGAACTTTCGAACCGGATAAAATTGCCATTCTGGCCTCGAAAATTATTACACGGGAGCAAATTTTCGAAGACTTTTAAAGAACTCCCCCTACCGCCCCAACCGCTCCATCACATACTCTTTGTGGCTCCTGCCGATCGGGATCGTCCGCCCGGCAATTTCTACCTCGGAGGCGGAAAACGATTCAATTTTATCAATGGCCACCAAAAACGAGCGGTGGATGCGCAGAAAATTATCAGAGCGCATCAGTTCCTCCAACTCGCCCAGCTGGTAGTGGGTATTGTACGATTTTTCAGTGGTGTGAATCGTCACGCAGTCCTTCAGACTTTCGATGAACAGGATTTCATCCAGGTAAATTTTTACCGAACGCTTGCTTACCGTGAAAAAATAATATGGCCGGGTAGCATTGGCTGTACCAGCCGCTCCGTTGGTTGCCGGGGCCGACGGCAGGTCGGACAAACGTTGCGGCTTCAGCAATTTGTTCACCGCTTTGGTAAACCGGCTGAACTCGATGGGTTTTAACAGATAATCGGTCACCTGAAGGTCGAAGCCTTCCACGGCAAACTCATGGTAGGCGGAGGTGACGATCACCCGGGGCTGCCGGCGCAAGGTTTTGATGAATTCCAGTCCGTTGAGCTTGGGCAGGTTGATGTCGAGAAAAATAACGTCCACCGGATGCGTATGCACCACATCTAAAGCCTTGATTGCATCCGGGCAGGTGTGGGTCAGCGTGAGGAAGGGCGTCATTTCGATGTACTCAGCAAGTATTTCCGCAGCCAGAGGTTCGTCTTCAACAATAATACAGCGCAACGGCGTGGTCATAGTTTTAATGCATTTTAATGTGGAGAAATGTGGTTAATGTGGGCAATGGTATTAAAGTCCGGCTTCAGAGACAATTTACAGAAAAAGCCTGTTGCCTTCGTATGTCCCATTTGATACCAGTACAGGCAAACCATCGACCAATAGGCAGACCCGGCCCTGTGTTTGTTTTTTGCATGAAAAAAATCAAGTTCGATTTATTGAAAAAAGTCTCCCGCTCTGCTCCTGACTCCACATTGCCCACATTGCCCACATTAACCACATTGACCACATTTATTTCACCACCCCCAATTCCCTCCCCACCTTGGTAAACGCCGCAACCGCCTTTTCCAGATGTTCGGGTTCGTGGGCAGCCGAAAGTTGGACGCGAATCCGGGCCTTGCCTTTCGGCACCACCGGGAAGAAAAAGCCGATCACATAAATGCCCTCGTCGAGCAGTTTTTTGGCAAATTGTTGCGCCAGGGGCGCGTCGTACAACATGATCGGGACGATCGGGTGGTCGCCCGGAATAATATCGAAACCGGCGGCCGTCATGGCTTTCCGGAACCACTGCGTATTGTGTTCCAGTTTGTCGCGCAAGGCGGTGCTGCTGCTGAGCAAATCCAATACTTTGATGGAAGCGCCAACGATGGCAGGCGCTACGGTATTGGAAAACAGGTAAGGCCGCGAGCGCTGCCGGAGTACTTCCACAATTTCTTTCCGAGCAGCCGTAAAACCGCCCGAGGCGCCGCCCAGGGCTTTTCCCAGGGTGCCGGTGATGATGTCGATCCGGTCCATCACGCTGCGGTATTCGTGCGTGCCCCGGCCGGTTTTGCCCAAAAAGCCGGTGGCATGGCATTCGTCGATACCGACCATGGCATCGTAGCGTTCGGCCAGGTCGCAGATTTTGTCGAGTTGGGCAATGGTGCCGTCCATCGAGAAGGCGCCGTCGGTAAAGATCAGGCGGCGCCGGGCGCCGGAGGCTTCTTTCAGGCAATCCTCCAGGGCGCTCATATCGTTGTGCTTGTAGCGGAAACGCTGCGCTTTGCACAGGCGGATACCGTCGATGATGGAGGCGTGGTTGAGCTCGTCGCTGATAATCGCATCTTCTTCGCCGAGCAAGGGTTCGAAGAGGCCCCCGTTGGCGTCGAAGGCAGCGGCGTAGAGGATAGCATCTTCCTGCCCGAGAAATTCGGCGATGCGCGCTTCCAGTTGTTTGTGAATGTCCTGCGTGCCGCAAATGAAGCGCACCGACGACAGCCCAAAGCCGTGGCTTCGGATCGCCTCGATGGCCGCCTCGATCACTGCCGGATGGCTGCTCAAGCCCAGGTAGTTGTTGGCGCAAAAATTCAACACCTGCGGCTGGGCGGTAGTGTCGATCACCGGCCCTTGTGGCGTGGTGATGATCCGCTCTTCTTTGTACAAGCCGGCTTCGCGGATGCCCTGCAATTCGGTTTCCAGGGCGGGTTCTACATTTTTAAACATGTCTTTTTGATTGTTGGTGAGGGAAAAAAGCGGGGCAGTTGCCGTCAGATCTCGTAAACTTAAGGCCCGGGAGTTTGAAACGTGTACATCCTCGTTTTAAAACCTTAAGGTGAAGACATTACAGTTGCGGTCTAGCGGCAAAACCGGATATACAACAACAGCGCAATGCCCAGCCCAAGCATCAGCGCCAGGGAGGTCGCCCAGCGGAAACCGGTAGCGGCTTCCATATCTGTTTCTTTTCCTTGTTTTATGTGGCTAAGGTCGAGTATTGCCCCAACGCCGTTGGGTAAGGCCGCCAGCACGCGTTCCTGATTGCCTAACAACATATTCGATAAGCCGGCTGCGGTGAGCGCGCCCACCTGCACGCGGTGGCCGAGGATGCTGAGCGCCACTGGCCCGGCTACTCCCAGCAGGTAGGATACGTTGTCGGGACGGGCGCCGGAAAAGGCGGCGATGGCGTTGGTGAGCGCTGGTGTTTTGGCGCCGAACAGCTGACCCAGCAGTTGGCCGGAAATCTCCTTGGGGTCGTTGTGCGCCAGGTTTCCACTGCGCAGCAAAGCCTTCGGGTCGTCGGTCAAGTTGGGCGGAAAGTGGTCCAGGCCCTCCAGAATATTGTTCATCGCCTTGGTATGCCCGGCCCAATCCAAGAGCCCCGCCAGGATAGTGGCGCACCAGGCGTAAAGCGCCTTGGCCGTTTGCTCCTCGCCTTCACTCAGCTGTTCAGCCGCCTCGGCAATAAAGCCCGGGTGTAAGTACTCCTTTACAGAATCAA
>CAZVZH010000293.1:0-4852 GCA_964630705.1 uncultured Saprospiraceae bacterium
TCGTACAGCTCGCTGAAGTAGATGGTATTGTTCTGGTCGTCGGTCAGGGGATGCATGGTCCAATTCGCGCCGCCGTCGGTTGATTTGACGAACCGGTACCCGCCGAGAAAAATGGAGTTACCTTCGAAATCTATGGCATTCAGGTCGTCGGCGGTAAAGACGTTCACGGCGGTCCACTGGCCGGCGAGCCGGAGCGGGAGTTGGAGCAGGGTGGCGACAAAGAAAAGGGTGAAAATTGTTTTCCGCATGGCGTTCATGAATGTTAGAAAAAGATGGGTAAATGAATAATCCACCGCTACGAAGGCTTGTTACCTCCGATGTTTAAAAAATTTAGATCTGCTGGTTGTAGCGATTTTCCCAGCCCCAAAAAGCATTGTTGGCTTTTGTCCGCTTGCGTTACCGCTTCCCCAAATTTTTCTCCCAAAAAAACATTCTCTTTGCAAAGCGGTAACCCCACCGGCATTTTTCCAACCTATGATTCAGCCGACTGTCTTCGCTCCAGCCGAGCTCGTCGAAGCGCTCACCGGGCACGACACTGCGCGCCGCCAACTGGCCATGCGCAGCCTGTTCGAACACCCCGCGCTCCGGCAAAAAGCTATTGCCCATGTGCGCAAGCGCGGCGGTAGCCGGCAAGACGGGGAGGATGTTTTTCAGGAGGCGATAATCGTGTTCGACCGCAAGGTCCGGCAAGGCGCGTATCAGGGCGCCGGCCCGCTCGAAGCTTATTTCATGGGCATCGTGCGCTGGCACTGGTACAACGAGCTACACCGGCCTGCCCGCGCCACGCATGCCGCCTCCAGCGCCGAGCCGCCCGAAACACCCGCCGGCGGCAACCCCGAACTGGACTACCTGCTGGCCGAACGCCGAACGCAACTCGAAAACCTTATCAATCAACTGGCTGATAAATGCCGAAACCTGCTGAAAATGTACCAATTGGATTACTCTATGACCGAGATCGCCCAGGAAATGGGTTTTGCCAACAGCAACGTGGCGAAAAAAGAAGCCGCGCTCTGCCGCAAACGCCTGCGCGCCCTCGTCCGGCAACATCCTGAAATTTTTGACTAATCCGCGCCATGACCAACAACACGCCCGACGAACGCCTTTTACGCGACTACCTGCTCGGAAAACTGCCGCCCGCCGACCGGGAACAACTCGAGCGCCACTGCGCCGCCGACCCCGAACTGGCCCAAAACCTGCGCCTGCTGCGCGCCGAAATCGCCGTGGAAGAATCCCTTATCGCCGCTGAATCCCGCGCCTGGATGCAGGAATGGCAACAAACACCGCAACCGTTTTTTTTTAAATCGGGCGCTGGCCGCTGGTTGCTGACGCTGGTCGCCGTTGCCGGACTGAGCGCCCTGGCCTGGCTGCTCTGGCCCCGACCCGCGCCTGAAAACCTGCAGCCGGCAGCGCCGGAGCCCACCCAGCCCGCCCCGGCGCCTGGCCGGAGTTCCGAACCGGTGGCTGCAACGCCTACCCCGCCGCCGGCACCCCAGGCTCCGCCCGCCCCTCCCCGTACCGACTACCTGGCTTTGGCCCGCCGGTTGGCCGAAGGCCCGGTATTGCCGGATGTGCGCCGGCTGCCCGCTGCCGACCCTGCCGCCCAAGCCAGCCCCCTCCAACAAGCCCGAACGGCCTACGCCGCCGGCGCCTACGAGCAAGCGCTCGAATACCTGGCTCAAGTGGACAGCAGCCAGGGGCAATCGGCCGCTTTTTTGCAGGCGCATGCCTTGTTCCAGCTCCGCCGTTTCGACGAAGCTGCCGGCCGGTTCAGCCAACTGATCGAAGCCAACAGCCGCCAATACCGCTACGCCGCCGAGTGGGGGCTGCTCCTGTGCCGTCTGGCGGAGTACCCCCGGCATCAACCCGAAGTGCGCCAACGGTTAGCCGCTCTGCTCGCCCGTCCGCAGCACCCGTATTTTCAACCTGCAAAACAGCTGGAAAAAGCCCTGCCGGAGTAATTTTACGGGTACAACGCTACCCCGCTCATGCTGCTCCTTCAACGGTTTGCCCTTTTCTTTTTTCTCACGGCTAGCCTGGCTGGCCCTACACTCGGCCAGCCAGCCGAGCCGCCGCCCGACTCCCTGCGGGCCGAAGCGCTCATCCAGGAAGCCCGGGCGCTCTACGGCGCCGGCGATCACCCCGCCGCCTTGGAAAAGGCCAGCCAGGCTTTCGAGCTTTTTCAAAAACGATATGGCGACGAACATTCCACCACCGCCCGGGCCCGCATGTTCGTCGCCCGAGAATACCGCAACCTCGGCCGGGAAGCCGATGCGCTCCATTTGTTCGAAGTAAGCCTGTTGTTTTTTGAAAGCCGGAGCGATACTTTCCGCATCGTAGTCAGCCATTTGAACATGGGCTTGTGCCTGCGCGACTTGTTTCGCAATGCCGAAGCGCACCGGCACTTTCAAACCGGTATCGAACTGCTGCGGCCCGATAGCGCCCGGCAAGCTGTGACTATCGCCGACTTGTATGTCGGAGTCGGTTCGGTGTACAATGCCGAGCGTCAGTACGCGGCCGCTATTCCTGTTCTGGAAAATGCCCGCGAAGTGTACACCCTGCTGCGCCGGACCGATGCGTGCGGGATGGCCAAATACCACCTCGGGGGCGCTTGGCTGGGCTTGCACGACTATTTCCGGGCCCGGGAATATTACCTCGGGGCCTTGGCCGACCTGAAAGACAAACTCCGGCCCGGACACCCATATTTTGCCGATTTATACGTGAAAATCGGCGTTTGTTGCCAAAAAACCGGCGCTTCCGAACTTGGCCTCCAACACCTGCTGGAGGCCAAGGCTTCGTACCTGCAAGCCGGTTCGGAAACCCTCGATTACCTGCAATTTTTAAAATACCTCGGCGAATTTTACCTGGAAGAAGGAAACAGCGCGGCGGCTATTCAACAACTGGAGGAGTGCCTGCGTGGGAAAGAAAAACAATTCGGACCGCAGAGCCTGCACCTCCTGGGCGCCTTGCAAGCGCTCGCCGACGCCTGGCTGCTTGCCGCCGCGCCCGGGCGGGCCGAAATGTACAGCCGCCGCGCCTTGCAGCTGCTTGCCCTGGCTGCCGATTCCGACCGGCCGGCTGCCAGCCCTTTTTACCGGCAACTGGCAGAAGCAAACGAGCAACTGGGCAACTGGCCGGCAGCACTGGCTTTTTGTGACTCCGCCTTTGCCGCCGCAGGGCTCTCCTGCGCGCAGGCCGGCCGGATGCAGCCCCGCGATCAGGCCCGGGCGCTCTGCCAGCGCAGGGCGACCGCCTTCCGCCTGCAATACCAACAAACCGGCGACACTACCGCGCTTTTTCACGCCGAAAGCTGCTTCGCACAAGCGGCCGCTTTGCTGGATCAGGAAATCGAAACGATCAGCTCGGGCGGCGCCCGCCACAGCTTCTACGACCGCGCCCACCGATTGTTCGAGCAATGGCTCGACTGCCGGCTCGAAGGGTATGCCCGGACCGCCGACCGCCAACATGCCCTGGCTGCTTTTGAAATTGCCAGCCGCAGCAAAGCTTTTCTCCTGCGCAAAGCCATCCTCCAAAGCGGCGCGCTCCAATTCGCCGGCCTGCCCGACAGCGCCTTGCTGCTGGAGCGGCAACTCCGCGTTCAAATTGCCAATGCGGAAGCCCAACTCGATACCGCCCAGCTGTCGGGTCGGGCGCTTACCGGCGACGGGCAACTGGCGGCAAGCCAAGTGCTGGCCGATTTGCGCAACCGCTACGACGCCTTGTTGATCCGCATCGAGCAACAGTTTCCCGCCTATTTCCACTTGCAACATCCGGAACGGCCGGAAAATGCCTGGGCTGCCTGCCGGCGCGCCTTGGCCCCCGGTCAGGCATTGTTGCTGTACAGCCAGACGGATCGCGGCTTTTGCGCTTTTGTGTTGCGGCAGGACACGTTTTTCCTGAAAATATTGTCCACAGCGCCAGAACTGGACGAGCAGGTGCTGCATTTCCGCCGTTGCCTGACGGCTTTTCACACCGCCGCCGACCCGACCGATGCGGAGTACGACCGCCAACTCGACAGTTGCATCCTGCTGGCTCAGGCGCTCTACCGCCAACTGGTGTTGCCTGTGGCTGCGCTGTTGCCCGGCCGGGTGGTGGTCGTTCCGGATGGAAAACTGTGGCACCTGCCCTTCGAAGCGCTGCTGAGCGCTCCGCCCGCCGATGTGTTCAACCTGGGCGCCTATCGTTTTTTCGGATTTGAAAAAGCCCTGAGTTACGCGCTCTCGCCCGATTTTTTAGCGCAAACGAAGACGCCGGCTTCCAACCATACCCGGCAAAACCTTTGGCTGGGTCTGGCTCCGTTTGCCAGTCTGCCCGACTCCGGCTGGGTCTGGCCGGCGCTCCCGTATTCCGGCGAGGAAGTGCGCGCCATTGCCGCTTTGCTGCATGGAACGGCTTGGTTGGGGAAGGAAGCCCGGCCGGGGCGTTTTGTCGAAGAGTGCCGGCGCTTCAAGATCGTCCACCTGGCTACGCACAGTTTTGCCGACGACCGCTTGGGCGACTATGGCGGCCTGGCTTTGTCGGCCGTTGCGCCGCTGACGCCGGCCAAGGAAATTTACCGGCTTCGGCTCCCGGCCGAATTCGTTGCGCTTTCGGCCTGTGAGGCCGGGGCCGGGCAGTTGCTCCGGGGGGAAGGCGTAGTCGGACTGGTGCGCGCATTTACCTTTGCCGGGGCTCGAAGCGTGGCGGCTTCGCTTTGGCTGGCCAACGACCAGGGGACGGCCCGGCTGATGACCGAATTTTACCGGCAGCTGCTCCGGGGCTTGCCCAAAGACAGCGCTTTGCAAGCAGCCCGCCAGCAATTGGCACGGCAATTTCCGGGGCTGGCGCATCCGTTTTTTTGGGCGGGTTTCCGGGT
>CAZVZH010000294.1:0-4849 GCA_964630705.1 uncultured Saprospiraceae bacterium
AAAGCCGGGGCGACTACGCCGGCATGTTGCGCGAAACCGAGGCGGCGACCAACCCTTTTTACGAATACAACGATGTAGCCCTGCCGCTGGCCTGGTACGCGGGTATTGCGCACTATCAGCTCAATCAGGTACCCGAGGCAGTAGCGGCCTTCGAACAAGCCTACCAGCTCAATCCCTGGGCCTTCCAGGTGATCAACAATTACGGCTCTGCGCTGGTGCGTATGGGCAGGAATGAGGACGCCATCGGGATGTTCAAAAAAGCACTGTCGATCAATCCGCGTTACGACGAAGGAAAATTCAACATTGCCTATGCCAATTATGCCCAGGGGAAAAACGAGGAAGCTTTGCGCTGGCTCGCGCAGGTAGACACCATCCCCGATCCGAAAACGCCGGAAGAGCGGGCAAAAAATCAGGCCGTCCTTCAGCAAAAGGCCGGCCTGGAAACAGCAATTATTAAACAGCAAAACAAATAGAATGCGGAATGCGGAATGCGGAATACGGAATGCGGAATACGGAATTTGTTCACCATTTCGAAAAGGAATGTTTCGAAAAGCACGGAACAACCATTATCTGAAATGGTGAACAAATTCCGCATTCCGTATTCCGCATTCCGCATTCGTCACTGTCGTTCGACTTGCGCCGTGCCGTCGATGTTCACTGCGCTGCTGGCGTCGGAGCGCACTTTGACCGATTCGTCGGCGTTGACGCGGGCTTTTGAGTTTTCGGTGGCCGAAATTTCAACGCGGTCGGTGCGCCAGCCCGAGGCTTCCAGTTCGGCGCCGTCGAACAGCGAGGCATTCAGGTCGCTGCCGCGGCCGATGAGTTCGACAAAACATTTGCCGGAAAGGGCCAGGTCGAGGTTGTCGGAATCGAACATTCCGCGGATACGGACGGGGCCTTTGGCCGTGATCGTCGAGCGGCCTTCGCGGAAGCCGCGGATGGTTACGTTGCCCGAATTGTTGGCTACCAGCGAGGTAAACGTCGGCGTCCGGATAATACAGCGCACTGCTGCGCCGAGGGATTTGCCGCGGGTGGTGAGCGTCAGGTTGTCGCCGGAAGAAATGTTTTCAATCAGTTGGCGCGCCGCTTCCGGGCCGTCGAATTCGATGCCGAATGCATCACCTTGGATAATTTCCGTTTCAAAATCTCCTTCCAGGATGAAGTGCTCGTAGTCGCGCTCGCTGCGGTAGTTGCGGTCGCCAAACTGCGGGCATTCGGTGCATACCAAGCCGCGGGCCGTCATGCGGTACACTTTGTCGGGGTTGTGGTAAATGTAGTTTTCGCTGGCGTCGTCGGCATAGTCGATGTTGCGGACGCGGCGGTTGATGCCATTGCCGAACACGATGGATTTGCCTTCCGGCACGGCAATGGTCAGGTATACGCGCTGGCCGCGCCATTTGTTGCCGGCGGCAATTTGGTAGCCGTTGGGCACCAGCAGGGTTTGGCCGTCGAAGCGGACGTCAAACTCGGTTTGGCTGGCATTTTCAGCGGCTTCGCTGCCATTGGCGCCCCGCGCTTCGATGGTTTGCACGCATTCGAAGCGCCCGGTTTCGCTGCGCCGCACGTTGATGCGGATGGCCTGGCTGATCTGGAGTTGGTCGTTGGAAATCCGAACGCCTTCGTCGCCGTCAAACCAGAAGTCGGCATCGACATTCCCAAAATCGGCACCCTTGGCCCACTCAATGCGCAGGGTATCGGACGCTGCTTTCGACAAATCGACATTTTTCGAAGTGGAGCCGGGCTGGCGGTATTTCGTGGCGGCCCAGCCGCCGAGCAATACCAGCGATACGAAGTTGAGGATCCACAGGATGGTCATGCCTGAACCCAGCCAGGCAGGCGTTTTGGTGCGAAAAATGGTTCGGCCCAACCACAATACCAAGCCTACAATCGGGATGCTGAGCAGGAAAAATGCATTGAAAAACCCGAGGTAGGTGCCGCTGGTCGACAGCGGGCTAAAGTAGGAGATATAAGGTTGGGCCGTGAAAAAACCCAGGATGCCGAACACCCAGGCGGTACCCAGTCCGAGTACCATCATGACCGCCACGAAAATAATAAAGCCCAGGATCAGTTTGCCAAACACCGTGAGGCAGCCGCTGGCCACATTGGCGGTGGTGCGGCCGGCGGGGCTGCTGGCCGCCTGGGCGCCGAATTCATTTACTTTTTTGGAAAGCCGGTCGACGCCATGCTCGATTTCGCGGGCGATGTTTTCCACATTGGCGGCTTCGCCGCGCATGGCCAGGCGCTCGGCAGCCGTACGGGCTGGCGGCACCAGAATCCAAAGCAGGATGTAGGCAGGCACCCAAAAGCCGAAGGAAATCAGGGCCAAGAAAATAAAGATCAGGCGCATCCAAATGGTATCGGGCAGGCCAAAATAGGCGGTCAGGCCCGAGCAAACGCCGGCAATAACGGCGTCGTCTTCGTCGCGGTACAAACGCCGCCCTGGGGTGAACGTTTTTTTGCCTGATTTTCCGGTGGTGGTTTTTTCCACCGGCTCGCCGCCGAAATCTTCGGGTTTGCCCATGATCTCGATGGCCGCTTCCACATCGGGCAACATAACGATGGTGCGGTTACCCATGCTGGTGGTAATTAGTTCGCCCAGTCGCGATTCGATGTCGCGCATGATCTCGTCGCGACCTTCGCTCTCGCTGAAGCGCCGGCGGATGCTGTCGAGGTAGCCTTGCAAGTGCTCGAAGGCGTCGTCGTCTATGGTGATGGCATAACCGCCGAGATTGATATTCAGTATCTTATTCATTGTTTGACGTTGGTTGAGAAAAAGAATAGGGCTTGGGATGTTTGCGTGGTGCGTCCGGTTTGCAGGGCTGCTTGGGGCGCTCAGGCCTCGGGCGGTAAAGGCTCGATGTTGAGGGCGCGCGGGGCTTCAGGCTCGGCCGATGTGCCAGTAGTGGTGTGGGCGTTGCGTTCGATGGTTTCGTTTACCGCCTGAACCAGTTCGTTCCAACTGTCGGTCAGTTCGTGCAAAAACCTACGCCCATTGTCGGTGACGGTAAAATACTTCCTGGGCGGCCCTTTGACGCCTTCGCGCCAGATATAGTCGACCAGGCCGTCATTTTTCAGCCGGATCAGGAGCGGGTAGAGGGTGCCTTCCTTGACCAGCACATTGGTGCCGCTCAACTGTTCGATAATTTCCGGAGGATAGGTCTCCCG
Source organism: uncultured Saprospiraceae bacterium (assembly GCA_964630705.1). Classification (GTDB taxonomy): domain Bacteria; phylum Bacteroidota; class Bacteroidia; order Chitinophagales; family Saprospiraceae; genus M3007. The sequence continues at coordinate 3,166 of CAZVZH010000294.1, forward strand.
CCCGGCAATTACCGCCAGCACGCACATCTCCAAAACCCCTTTGCGCATTTGTGCCTTGGCATTTTCTAAATCCATGTTTTTGTTTTTTTAGTTGTTGCCTCCGACCGGCATGTTCTTGGCATGGCCGGTTGTTTGATGGCACAAACATACGGGTATGTATAGTATTATGCAATACAAGGAACTAAATTTTGCCTGCTATATTTTTAAATAAAATCATTGGCTTAGACAAGTTTTTAAATACATTTTGATCCTAAGATTCTGATTGTTAGCATTATGTACGTTTTATGGATGCAATTTTTTAACACAATACCCGGGCTGTGCCTAGCGAAGGCGTGAAAAAATAAATTTAGTAGCGTTAAAAAATTAACGTAATTTTAAAAAATATTTAACGTTTTTGCTGAACATCGCTTCACTAAAAAAGAAGACCGCTATGCAAGACGTAAGGAATATGCTCAAGGCCCCAGCCCTGATTTTCGGAACATTGCTGCTTGGCCTGAGCGCCTGCACCACCGTTTACTTTGAAAACCCGGTACCCCGGCAGGGGACAGAAATGACTGAAATACCGGCCGCTTGGGCTGGCCTGTACCTGGCTGCCCCCTCGGCTGATGAAACGGCTACCCTGACCGAGCAACTGCTCCGGCAGGGCTTTCGCCTGGAACGCCCTGCGCCCACCCAGCTCCTGGTCAGCACAGATTACCGTATTCACGAACGAGACCTGCCCTTGCTGCGCGCCGAGCTGGAAAAACAAATGCAGGAGGGCGCCATTGCAAACTTTCAGCTTACTGAAAGTATGCTGCTGTGCACGGTACGCTCCGACGGCCGGGAGGAACAACAGTACACCGCCCTGGTCAAGCAAGGCGCCTGGTATGTTTTAGCCCAAACGGCGGCGCCCTTTCAGTTTTTTGATCTGAGCAGCAAGCAACAAGTCGAGTACGAGTTGGAAAGAAATACCCGGCTAGAAGCGGGCCTCCTGCCCGAAGCCGACAGCCTGCGCGCCCAAACGGCGCCGTTGGTCGCCAGGCAGTCGGGTAAAGGTTGGTATTTCAATAAAAAAGATGCAAAAACCGGCTGGTGGACCCTCCTGTACGTCGAGCCTGCCGCCCGCGGCGAGCTCCGGGTGCAAATGTCGAACCTCAGCAATCCGGAGGCATTCAAAACCCGGGTCGACGATTTTAACCGGATGACGCCTTTTCGGAAAATCGACTCCGATCACTACCTGATCCAACCCGACGATGCGGCGCTGGTGCGCCTCTTAGCTACCGAGGGCTTGTTTCAAACTACGCGCTTGCTGCGGATAGAAGAATAAGCTCTGCAAGCGATCTTTGCCCCATGTGGATCTGCCTTTTTACCGCCTTCGCTGTTTGCCTGGCCCTGGCCTACGCCGGGTTGCAACTGTGCTACTGGCGGGCCTGGCGCCGGCTGCCCGTCTGGGCAGTTCCCGGAGGTTGGGCGCCGCGCACCCTGGTGACGGTGTTGGTGCCGGCGCGCAACGAATCGGGCCACATTGCCGCTTGCCTGCACGCCATATTGTCGGCCCACTATCCTGCCGAACTGCTGGAGGTGCTCGTGCTCGACGATTTTTCAGAAGACGACACGGCCCGGCAGGCTGCTGCGATTCCGGGTGTTTGCGTTTTACGCCTGGCCGACTACCCTGAAGCGGCGCCAGGCGGCAAAAAAAGGGCCC
>CAZVZH010000295.1:0-4751 GCA_964630705.1 uncultured Saprospiraceae bacterium
ACCGACCAAAACGACCTGACTTCCAATTTCCTGGACTATGGCAACCTGAATTGCATAAACGATTTCACACCCGGACAAAGCGACCGCATGGAGTATTTCCTGCTCGAAGTGCGCAAGAGCCTGCTGCAATCCGCCGCTTGCAAAGACGCCTGTCTGGCGCCGGTGAGCGCCGCTTTCAGTGCCTCGGCAGGACCGACGGTACCTGCCGGCACGCTGGTGAGTTTTACCAACAGTTCCGTGAACGGCTTGCAGTACGAATGGTGGGTGAATGACACCCTGTTTGCCAACACTCCCGACGCAGCCTATTTTTTTGGAAAATCCGGGCAGTACGTCATCCGCCTGCACGCCATCGGCAACCCGGCCGACTGCGAGGCCTGGGCTTCGGATACCTTCGAAATTACCTGTCCGGTGGTGGCCGGTTTTCAGGTGTCCGCCACGCAGCCGGGGGCAGGCGATACGGTTCAGTTTTTCAATTCCAGCCAACAGGCGAGTTCTTGGGAGTGGAGCGTAAACGGCTTGTTTGTGGCCAACAGCGCCGACTGGTCGTTCGCTTTTCCCGGCCCGGGGCAGTACAGCGTTTGCCTCACGGCGTCCAACGGCGTTTGCCAGGAAAATGTTTGCCGGTTTTTCGATGTGCCCGATTCCCTGGCCTGCGAAGGGCTGTGGATAAAACGGTTCCGGACCAACCCCTGGGGCGTTTGGCGAATGTGGGATTTGGAAAAACTGCCCGACGGCGGCTTGCTGCTTGCCGGCAAAACCACCGCGAACCGAAATGCTTTGAGCCGATTCACAACTTCTGGGTCGCATGCCCAGTCCTGGCAGCAGACCTCGGCTGCCATCGAGCAGGCGATCTTTGAGATGAGCCCTATATCCGACGAAGAGGTGGTGGCCGTCGGCAGTTATGGCCCGCAGGGCGCACGGGCTTTTGTCTCAAAATTTAACTACGCTTTGGGGCAGCAGCAGTGGTACCACCAGCTCAATTTTCCTTGTGTGTACGCTTTTACGGAGGAGGTTGTCGAGCACCCGCAAACGAAGAACTACTGGTCGTGGGTGAACACCCAATTCCCGCATCATGTCTGCCTGCTGGAGTTTGACCGGAACAACGGTCAGATAGTCAGTCAGCGCAATTTTAAATTCGGTTCCGTGGCCTCGCCGCGTGCCGCCTTGGTAGATGGCGACCGGATTTTTACCTGCGGGTATCTGCGTTTTAATACCAATTCTTTTGATAGTTATGGCGGACTCGCCCGTTACCGGCTCGATGGCACCGTGGAGTGGGGTTTGGGATTTAAAATGAACTTGGGTTATCCGCTTTGGATCGCCAGCCAATTTCATAAAATGGTGTTGGATACTGCGGATAACACCCTCGTTACCCTGGGCGCTACGTCGCTGGCGCAAATCATGGTAAAAACTGACTTGCAGGGAAATCTGATTTGGTTTAATGCCTTCGCCCCCTTGTATATCAACCTGGGAGGCGCGCATATCGAAGGGTACCAAATGGTAGCCCTGGATGATGGTTACCTGACCTTGGGCATCCGGCTCCTGCCCGGCGATACTTCCGATCTGATTTTTACCAAGGTGGATCGTGCTGGCCAACCGGTTTGGAGCAAAGCCATGCGGATTCCTACCAACTTGGTTGGCAGCGATATGCAACGGCAAAACGACGCGATTTGGGTCACGGTGAGTACCTTCAATACTTCCGAGGTTTATTTGATAAAACTTGGACCCAACGGCGAATTTGCACCCTCCTGTTTCCCCATCGTGGATTTACCCCTGCCCCAGAAAATCAACTACACGCTTCAGGTGGAGCCCTTGACAGCCGTGCAGGAAACACCGCTGGCCATCGTTTCCACCAGCCAAAACGTTCAAACGACTTCGCTGCCGCTCGATGAAAAATCGGTGTGCGCCGAGCTGGTCTGCCCTGAAGTTTGCGACAACGAACTCGACGACGACGGCGACGGCTACGTCGACTGCTACGACACTGCCGACTGCCCATGCGAAAACATTACCCCAGACTGCACGGTCCCGTCGGCCGATTTGCCGCTTGCCCCCTTCAGTGCCCGGCGTGCCTGGCAAAGCCAACGCGAAGTAGACGCCATGGGCAGCTGCATCGTCGGCAACCTCGACCCGTCGAACGGCCCCGTGGCCGAAATCATCACGCCTGAAGAATATTTTACCACCTTTGGCGCCAACTCCTACACCACCGACCGCCTTCTGATCTACCAGGGCGACGGCTCCAATGCTACGGCCCCCGACCGGCTTGCTGTGCCCGGAAATCTGTCCGTTTGGACAGCCAATGTGTATACCCTGGGCGATGTGAACGCCGATGGGGTACCCGAGCTGGTAGTAACGTGTTTCGATGGGAAAATCCGGGTGTTTACCAATTACCAACCCGGCGCCAACCCGCCTATGAGCCTGCTGGCCGAATCGGTGCAACCGACCTTCAGCGGGCAAACGCGCCCCTACCTGGCCGATTTTAATGCCGACGGCCAGGCCGAAATTTATGCCGGAAACGATGTTTTCGGCTTCGATTTCAGCGATCCGGCCGCCCCGGTTCTTTCGCTTTGGGTCAGCGGCGGAGCCGGACCCAACGGAAAAAGGGACGATCCCAGCGGCCTTTCTCTGCTTCAGCCTGTCAGCCCCGTTGCCGCCGATTTGTTGCGCCCCATCGACTGCAACGGCGACCCCGATTGCGACGGGCTGGAGATCGCTGCCGGCTACGGCATCTATTCCGTCGACCTCGACCCCGACGACGGCGACCCCATGGAAATAAAACTTCAGAAAAACCTGAATCAGATGGTTGCCGGCCCCCCGTACTCCGACGGCAATACCGCTGTAGCCGATATGGACCTCGACGGCATTCCCGATATTTTGGTCAACGGCTATCACCAGCAACAATGCGGGGTGTACATCTGGAATAAAAACGGGCTTTTGCTTTTTTATCCCTATGAAAACGGCCTTCCGAATTGCCAAGCCTTCAGCCCCATAGCTGTCGCCAATGTTTTCGACGACACCCAAATGGGCGCCAGCCGCGACTACCCCGAGCTGCTCGTGGCCGCGTACCGGCAATTGATGGCCGTCAACCTGAACCGCGCCGCGCAGACTCCGGCTACGCCTTATTGGTGGAAAACCGACACCGACGATATTTCCGGCGGAAATGCGGGCGCCATTTCGTTTGACCTCGACGGCGACGGCCAAACCGAAATTATTTACCGGGGAGAAAACAGCCTCCGCATCCTGTATGCCGGGCCCGGTCCTTTCCCGCCCGGCGTCGATGCGCAACGCAACTGGGCTACGTTTCCCGCAGGGTCCGCCACCCGCCAGGAATACCCGGTGGTGGCAGACGTCGATGGCGATGGTCAGGCGGAAATTGTAGTCACCGGTTCTGACCAAATATCCAACTTCCAGGACTTGTTCGTGGGCCGCGTGAAAGTATTCGAAGCCAATCCGGCCAATGGCTCCGTTTGGGTGGGCGCCCGGTCGGTGTGGAACCAGTACAACTACCATGTCGTCAACATCCTGGACGACCTCAGCGTGCCGCGCACGCCACAGCCCGGTCATTTGGAACTACCCGGACTGGGCTCGGGTAAACGCCCGCTGAATACCGTATTAAGCCAGCTCCCCTTGCTCGACAAAAATTACGAACCCTTCCGCCTGGCGCCCGACGGCTGGTTTGCTTCCGCTTCGGCCAATTGTTCGGGAAATGTTGTGCAGATCAATTTGCAAGTGTGCAATCAAGGGGAAGTTGTGTTGCCAGCCGGCGCGCCCATCCGTTTTTATCCGGCCGACCCCACTGCGACAATCGCTGTTCCGCTTGGCGCCCCGGTCGTATTGCCCGCGGCGCTGGCGCCGGATAACTGCATGAACCTCCAACAAAATTTTCCGTCGACGGCAATTACCGAAATGTGGGCTGTGCTCAACGACAACGGCACGCAGGCCGCACCTTTCGATCTGAATAACGGCTATTCCGCCTACCTGCCTCCGGAATGCCAATACGGCAATAATTTGATCAAAATAAACCTCCCGTCAACCGGGCCATTGCCCGACCTGGGGCCGGATATTGCACTTTGCGAAAACGGGGTGCAGGTGCTTCAAGCCGGAGCAGGATTTTTACAATACCGATGGTCGACCGGATCAACGGACTCGACGATCACCGCAGACGCACCGGGCCTTTATTGGGTGGAAGTGCTCGACCACTGCCAAAACCTGTACCGCGATTCGGTGCTGATAAGTGTCGATGCGGCCACCTCGCTGGATCTGGGACAGGATACGGTTTTGTGCCAGGGCTCTTCCCTGCAATTTCAACTCGGCGGATTTATTGGCTATACCTGGCTGCCGACCGATGGCCTTTCCTGTGCGGATTGCCCCAATCCGCTGGCGCAACCTGCAACCGATAGGCGGTATACTCTCGTTGCCCGCACCGCCAAAGGTTGTTATAGCGTCGATTCAATTTTTATCCGGATTGCCCAACCGGTTTCGGTTGAATGGGATACCGTGCTGTGCAGCAACGACACCCTCCTGTGGTTCGGCGAAGCTATTCCTGCGGGCGCTGTCCGGGAATTTTACTTCACAACCGTTTGGGGCTGCGATTCGGTAGTTACCATCCGGATCGGCGCCTTGCCGGTGTTTCAATCCATGGAAAGCCGAACGATCTGTGCCGGCGATTCGAGCCTGATTTTCGGCCAATGGCAAACAGTGGCCGGCATTTATCCTTTGACCTACCTGGCCGCGAATGGCTGCGACTCCGTCCACAC
>CAZVZH010000296.1:0-4702 GCA_964630705.1 uncultured Saprospiraceae bacterium
ATTTCGGCATGGGCAGCGCCAATGCCGCCACGGCTATCGTGTCCATCGCCAAAGACCTGTATGATTTTCTCGATATCATCATCGCGCTCGACAACCTCGACGAGGCCCGCCGGCGCTACAACCTGCACCTGCTGCGCTTGGTCCGGTATGCTCGGGAAAACGGCGCCAGCTGCGACGGGTCGGGGCTCAACTATTGGTGGAACCTTCGTGAAAATACCCCAGTAGCAAAGGTGGAGGCTTCGGCAAAACTGATCTGTTGGTGCCCCAAAACCGGCGGCAAGCCCGGAGAGGGCGAATGGAAAGACCAACAACTGGAACTCGAGCCCAACGACGGCGGCGGCACAAAGAAATACACCAACACGACCGCTGTGCCGCCCAACAATGGCAAAACAGATTTTAAAGCGAAGATGCCGGCCAAGGCCAATTACCCTTGTAATCCGGCCGAAGATTGTTACTTGCTGGTTACACTGACTACTTACGATGCCAAAGGCAACATTTTGGAAACCCAGCAAATATTTGCCGGCGCAGCGCCGGGGTCCAAGTAAAGCATTTTTTAAAAACCCAACTGCCGGTTGCGGGCCGTAGTAGGCCAAACACCAGTCAGTTGGCCGTTTTGCGCGGTAAACACCCGTTCGTACAGTGCCACCGTCGGGCAAATGTGATACGGAATGCCGTACACGAGCTGCCCAACCCGGTATTCGCCCGCCCGCGAAGTTTCCAGCACCAGATGCTCTTCGCTTTGCCCCACCGGTCGTAAATCGGGCGCTTCGGGAAAAAATACGCGGCGGTCGAGCGGGTTTTCGGCGGCTACCGATTTGTGTCCCAGATCAAGGGTGATGCGCCCGGCGCCCGGTTTGGAAATTACCCGGGTGAGCAAGGCGGCGGCTGGCAAGAAATCCTGCTCGGGGCAGCACTCGGCGTAGGTTTGGTCCCAATACACGAAAGTGCCCGGACTGCATTCGACCTCCGGCCGGCGGCAGTGCACCGAAAAGGTGGGCGAGCCGCCGGCAATGATTACGGGTTTGGGCAGCCCGGCTTTTTCCAGTTGTTGGGCCAGCAGCGCGACCGGCGCGAAGGCGGCGTCGCAGGCGGCTTTTTTTTCGAAAAAATCGACCTGGCGCAAGTGGCCGTCGTAGGCGTGCAGTCCGGCCGCGACCAGTCCGGGCGTGTCGGCGGCGGCGCAAAAGGCATACAGTTGGAACGCCTCGTCGCCGGGAGCGATGCCGCTGCGGCTCATGCCGGTGTCCAGGTCGATGAACACGGCCGCGTGCAAGCCGGCGGCCCGGAAGCCGGCGTTTTGCTCGGCGGCCGCGCTGCGGCAATCGCACAGGCAGGCAAAGCGGGTGGCGGGGTAGGCCCGGATCAGGTCGACGAAACGGGCAAGTTTGGGTCCGGTCGGTTGGTAGGCCAGCAGCACGTCCGGCGCGCCGCATTGCCCGAGCATGTCGGCTTCGGCGATGGTGGCGCACTTGAATTTGCGGATGCCGGCTTGCAGCAGCAGTCCGGCGACATCGGCGGATTTGCTGGTTTTGATGTGCGGGCGCAGGCGGCCGGGCCCGCCGGCCATGGCAACCGCCGTGGCGATATTTTGTTTGACGCGGTCGGGGAAAACGACGAGCGCCGGGGAGTCCAGCGTTTCGGGCCGGTTGAGTGCGTACCAGCGCGTGTTCATTGGATTTCAAAAATGGCTTCGATTTCAACGGCGACGTTGTTGGGCAGCGCAGCCATGCCGACGGCGCTGCGGGCGCCCACGCCGGCGTCGTCGCCCCAGAGTTGGCGGAAGAGTTCGCTGCAGCCGTTAATGATGAGGGGATGCCGGGTGAAATCGGGCGCGCTGTTCACCATGCCCAATATTTTTACTACCCGCTGCACGCGGTCGAGGCTGCCCAGTTCGGCCTTAATGCTGGCGAGCAGGGCCAGTCCGCACTGGCGGGCGGCATACGCGCCGGTTTCGTCGGAGCAGTCGGCGCCGAGTTTGCCGGCGATATAGCTGCCATCGGCGTTGACGGAGAGGTGGCCGGAGAGGAAAAGCAGGTTGCCGACGTGCAGGCAGCGTTTGTAAATGCCTTTGGATTCGGGCAGTTGGGGTAGGGTATAGCCCAGTTGTTCGAGTTTGTTTTCGATAGAAGTATGCATGTCAGGCGAGCGGTTTGGTGTGGCGCAAAGGTGGCGTTTTTGCGCACACTACTGGACGACATTTTCGGTAGCGACCTTCCAGGTTTCGCAAACCTGGAAGGTCTGGATTCACCCGAAGAACAAAATGTCCGGTAGTGTGGTTTTTGCGGCAGTTTTCGGTATAGCGGAATGGCGCGATATTTGATTCCGAGGCTGCAATGTTGTTCTCCTGAATCCGTGTAATACCATACTTTCGCACTGCAATGCACCAGCGCGACCACGTTTTTTTCCCGGGCCTGAACGGGCTTCGGGCTATTGCCGCCCTGGCGGTAGTGGCCTCGCACACCACGGTGGCGCTCGACACCTTCGGCCTGAATCCGCGCATTATCGGCAGCCTGCCCAACGGCAACCCCAAGGGTATCGACCTGTCGGATTTTGCGGTGAGTATTTTTTTTGCGCTCAGCGGTTTTTTGATCACCTATTTGCTCGTCCGGGAGCAGGAAAGCGGGGGTATCCGCATCAAAAATTTTTACATCCGCCGCATCCTGCGCATTTGGCCGCTGTACTATTTTTTCTACTTGCTGGCCTCGGCGACGATTGAAATCTGGGACCTGCCCGATCAGCCGCATTTGGCGGTTTTTTACATCTTTTTTTCGCCGAACATTCCCAAGGTTTTTCAGATAAAATCCGAGCTGCTGGGCCACTACTGGTCTTTGGGCGTGGAGGAATATTTTTACCTGTTCTGGCCCTGGATCGTGCTGGGCTGTTACCGGATTCTCAACAAGGTTACCCTGGCGCTGCTCGTACTGCTGGTAGGCGCCAAATTGGGGGTGCACGTTATTTTTCACGGTTCGCTGGCCGAGTCGGTGTTCCACATCAACCGGTTCGACTGCATGATGATCGGCGCACTGGGCGCCATTTGGTACCATCAGCGGCTGGCCTGGTTTGTGGCCTTGGCGCGCAACGGCTGGGTGCAAGCGGTGTCCTGGACCTGTATCGCCCTCACGGCGGTGAACCGCTTTCATATCGCCAATGTGCTCGACCACGAGTTTATCAGCGGGGTTACGGTGCTGCTCATCATCGGCCAGATCGAGGCGCCCGTGAAAGTGTTGAATTTGGAAAATCGTCCGCTCGATTTTTTAGGAAAAATCTCCTTCGGCATTTACGTCTACCACCCGCTGGTGCTGTTTTTTGTGCCTAAAATTTACGCTTTCGATACAGCGGCGCCTACGGCGGCGCACTACATCTGGCCCTATGCCGGCGTGATGGGCGGCACGGTGCTGGTGGCTTATCTCTCGTATGAATTTATGGAAAAGCGGTTTTTGAAAATGAAAAAACAATTTTCCAAACCGGACGCCGGCAAGTCGCCCGGCAATGCCGCTCCGAATCAACAGCCTCAGCCGGCAGCCTGAGAACTGGGTTGATGAGGTTTGTAGGGTTGACATCATGCGAACCAGGGGGGGAAATTTAGCCCTGGGTTAGCAAGCGAAAAAACAATGTTAGGCGATTTTGCCCCCTGATTCGCATGCTATCAACATCATCCGCCATAAAATCAATTCAGCGTCAGCAGCTGGCTGCCGTACCATTCGACGGCGGCGCCTTCCGTTTCGGCTGCCGACAAGCGGGCGATGAACAGGTAGGTGCCGGGTTTCAGGCTTTGAGTGCTCGACAAGGGGATGCGCAGCCGGTCGCCCGAACCGCGGTGCAGGGCGCCAACTTCGTAGCGGGCGCCATCCAGTCCGCGGGCAGTTACCTGGCCCTTCAGTTGTTCGGCCTGAAATGAAGCTGGAGCGGTGGGGGTTAGTTCGATTTCGTACAATTGGTTTTTGCGGGCCTGCCCTTGCAGTTCGGCGCCCTGAACAGTCCGGAAACGCAGTTGCACTGCCTGCCGGGCCACTTTCGGCGTTCGGGCCGGTGCAGCTTCAGGGGCCGGCGGGGGCGCCGGAAGTTGTTTTTTCAAAAAATCTTCGATGCGCGCGCCGTCGCAGTCGCTGAGCTGCATGGAAGCGCCGCTAAAATCATTTTTGAGCATCCAAACCCCGGAACTGGGGTAGTAGATGATGGAAAATTTGTAGCGCGTCATTTTTCCGGCATCTTCCGGGAGCGGGATGCTGATGGGCGGTTCGGCTGCCCGTTTTTCCGCTTTCTCCGGCACGAGTTCGATGATGGGCGGCTCGGCGGCTTTTTTCGCCATACTTTCCGGCGGCGGCAGTTCGATGACCGGCGGCGCTGGCGCGGCAGCTGCGGCAGTTTGTTCCGGGCTGTGCACCGGCGTTTCGGGTGGCAGGTTTTGCAAGAGACTCAGTTTTTTTTCCATTTCCTTTTTAGTGACAAACAAGCGGCTGCGGCCCAGTTCCTGCTCATCGGCGGTTTTTACCTGGAAAAAATACTTTTTCCCCTTGCTTTTTTTCATCTCGAAGGATGTTTTGCCGGCCAAAACGCTGCGAATGGCAGCCTGGCAGTCGGCTTCGTTGGGGAAAGCCCGGCTGAAAAACAGGGGCTCGCCGTCTTTGTCGACAAACCGGAAGTAGTATTTTCCGTCTTCCTTGAAAAAAAATTCGAACCCGTGCCGGTGGCCGGTAGTGGG
>CAZVZH010000297.1:0-4698 GCA_964630705.1 uncultured Saprospiraceae bacterium
ATCCAACTGGAAGACAACAGCGGCCTCAACGAGATCGTCGGCGAAGATGCCGGCAACCGCGGCTGCCTGTACCTGAACAACGTGCGCAACGTGCAAATCAACAGCGTGGATATGTCGAAAGCCAGCGGCGGCCAGGCCAACTCCTTTGCGCTTTATGTCAACAGCAGCGCCAACGTCAGCGTCACCAACAACCTGGGCGGCAACCGCTTCCGCGGCTTCTTATTTAGCGGCGGCTACGATTATACCGTTACCGGAAACAACCTGACCCTGAGCGGCCAGTCGCGCGACAACCCAGCCCTGTATTTCAGCGCCGTCACTCCGGGCATTGCCTATCCGGCAAATGGCCTCTCGGTCAGCGGCAACACCTTCGGCGGCTCCACCGTGCGCACCGCCCTGCGCGTCGAGCACATGAAAAACGTGCTCATCGGCGATGCCAGCGTCGCCGGCGCACACATTGTGCTCGAAGACGGCAGCGGCGTCAACAACTGCACCCAGGTGGACAACAGCAGCAATCATCCGGTGCTGTATTTCCTTAATATGGCCAGCCTGACGGTCGATAATGTGGACGCCTCGCGCCCCAGCGGACAGGATAAAGGCGGGATTTGGGTGGACAATTCCAGCTATACCGCCAACAGCGGCATCACCATACAAAACTGCAATTTCAACAACCACCGCCTCGGCATTTACTGCAACGGCGGCCGCGATTATACCATCCTGAACAACTCGTTGCTCAACGGCGGCGCCGCCAACGACGAACCCGCCATTTACCTGCGAAACATCCAGGAAAGCAGCCTCGTCGGCGGCATCCTCATGAGCGGCAACACCTTTGGCGGAACCAGCGCCCGCGGCGGCGTGCGCTTCCAAAGCATGCGCGACCTGACCATTGGCGACGCCGCTACCGGCGGCAACGTCAAACTCGAAGACGGCAGCGGCCTGAACAACCTCGGCGGCAACGGCGGCAACAGTAACTTTTACGTGCTGCACCTCAACGCCGTAAGCAACGCTACTATCGACGATCTGGACGTTTCCCGCCCCATCGGCGCTACGCCCGCGCAGGATTTCACCGGTATCCGCATCGACAACGGTTCCAACTACGGCCCCATTACCATCCAAAACTGCGATGTGCGCCGCCACCGCACCGGTATTTCGATTCAGGGCGGTAAAGATTACACGGTGACCGGCAACAACCTGCGCGGCTCCGGAACAGGCAACAACAATGCCGAACCGGCCCTGTATTTGGCTGCCATTACCCAGAACGACGGCACCATCCCTATGGGCGTGGCTGCCAGCGGTAACCTCTTTGGCGCCGACAACGCCATCTTGTCCGTCACTGGCCTGCGCCTCGACGATATGTGCGGCATCCGGATCAGCGACGGTACCGTAGCCAATACCCACATCGCCCTCGAGCCCGCCAACGGCATCAAGGAGGTAACCGGCGCCGGCGGCAGCAATGCCGTGATCTACCTGCTCCGCAACTCCGGCATGTATATGGAAAACCTGGACCTGGAATTTACCGGCGCCCAAACCGGGCGGGCTATTTACATCCAGAACACCGACGCCAGCCATTACGGTTTTACCATCAAAAACAACATCCTGAAAAACCGCCGCAACGGCTTGTACGCCCTGTCTGGCTCTGATTTCACCATTCAGGACAACGATTTCCGGATGACCGGCGTAGCCGACGATGAAGAGGCGATCCGGATGCAGCAAGTGTACGAGGGCAGCCTTCCCGGCGGCGTCAGCATCAGCGGCAACGTATTCGGCGGCACGGGCGCCAACCGCGCGCTCAAGTTTGTCAACATGAACAACCTCGTGATTTCCGACGGCAGCGCGCCGGGCACCAACGTCAACCTCGGCGACTGGGCCACCAACGGCATCGGCGATGTGGGCGCCGGCCCTGTCCTCCAACTCGAAGGCCTGTGCGGCGGCCTGGTCACCAACCTCGACCTTTCGCGCGCCGGCATGACCCCGCAAGGCACCGGCCTGCTGGCCCTTCAGATCAATATGGTGACGGTACAAAAAGTGCTGGCGCAAAACCGCACCACAGCCATGCAGTTTACCACCGATTCCCGCTCCTTCTTCGACATTAGTTGCAACGTGTTCAAGAGCAACACCACCGGCGTTCGGCTCACCGGTACGACGCCCGGGGCCATCACCCTTGTAGACAACTATTTTAAAGGGAATACGACGGCGGTCAACACCGCGTACAACCTGCTGGCGGAAAACAACTATTGGGGCGCCACCAACGGCTCCAGCAGCGCCGGCGGCAGCGGCGACAGCTACACCGGCACAGTCGACGCCGTGCCCTTCGCCATGTTTACGCCAACTTGCGCCTGCCCGATCACCGCGCCAATGACGTTCGACGTGGCAACGACGCAGGAGACCTGCCCGCCCGGCAACAACGGCCAAATCGCCATCACCAACGTCATGGCCGGCCTGAGCCCCTACCAGTTTTCGAACGACAACGGCGGCATGTTCACCCCAGCGGCTGCCACCCATACCTTTACCGGCCTCACTCCTGGAAGTTACACCTTGGTTGTCAAGGAAACGGAGGGCTGTACGGTGAGCCAAACAGCCATGGTCGCCCCGGCCCTGGCGCCGGAAATCGCCGTGGAAGGCCAGGGCATCGACATTGTGCACAACACCAATGTGCCGGCTACGGCCGACGACACCGACTTCGGCACCGTGTGCATCGGCGGTGCCGTCACCCACACGTTCACCATCCGCAACAACCCCGGTACCGCCGCGTTGGCCGTGTCGGCGATCAATGTTTCCAACCCGGCTTTTGCGGTTAGCAGCATCAGCCTGCCGGCAAATGTGGCCATCGGGGGCAACACCACCTTCCAGCTCACCTTCAACCCCAGCGCCGGCGGCGTGGCAAATGCTGTGATCACCCTGGTGAACAACGGCGACTGCGACGAATATCCCTTCCAGTTCAACGTACGCGGCACAGGCAATGCCGTGACTGCCGGCGCGGTGGCGGGCAACCAAGCGGTGTGCGCCACCAGTCCCGACCCGGCGCCCTTTACCGAAACGACGGCCGCCTCCGGCAGCGGCACCGTCACTTACCGTTGGGAATCCAGCATCACCGATTGCAGTTCCGGCTTTAATCCCATCGGCGGGGCAACCAGCGCGACCTACGATCCGCCCAACGGCCTGACCCAGACCACCTACTACCGCCGGGTAACCATTTCTTCGCTCAACGGCGTGGATTGCGAGGCGATCAGCAACTGCGTTACGGTTGCCTTCACTACCGGGCTGGATATCAGCGGCACGGTCCTTTGGGCGGGCGATTTGTTCACCGGAGTGCAAAATGCCGATGTGAACATCACCGGCGACGCCACGGGGAACGACGTGACCGATGTCAACGGCGATTATTCCATCACCCTTTGCCCGGGCGGCAACCTGACGATCAAACCTTCCAAGCAGATCAATTTTGCCAACGGCCTGGCGGTCAACGACGCCCTGGCCATCCAGCAGCACCTGACGAATATCAATCCGATCACCGACGCCTATCAAATGATCGCTGCCGACGTCAACATCAGCAATTCGGTATCGACCTTCGACGCGGTGCTGATCAAACAACTCCTGCTGGGCAACCCGTTGGTGTTCAGCCAGTTTACGCGCAGCTGGCGCTTCGTGCCGCAGGCCTGGACGCCGGTGCTGCCCCCCTGGGGCTTCCCTGAGCAGATCAGCCTGACGGGGGTGACGAGCAACCAGCCCAACCAGGATTTTTACGGCGTTAAAATCGGCGACGTGGTGCAAACAGCCAACCCGGCCAGTTTCGGCGGCGGCCCCGGGCCCCTGGTTTTCCGCGCGCCCGACCAACTGCTCGAGCTGGGTAAAACGGTGGCCGTTACGTTCACAGCCGACGCATTTGCCGACCTGGCGGCCTGGCAGTTTGCCCTGCGTTTCGACCCGCTGCGCCTGCGCTTCGATTCACTTGAAATGCTCGAAGCGGGCAGTCTGCCGGTAAGCCCGGGCGACTTTGGCCTCTGGGATATAGACAAGGGCGAAATCCGGGCGGTATGGGCCCGCACGCCGGGGGCAGATGTGCCCGCCGGAACGCCGGCTTTCCGGCTGTTGTTTACGGCGCTGGAATCGGATGTGCTGCTCAGCGAGTTGCTCGAACTGGACGACCAACTGCTTGCCGGCGCTGCCTTCAACAGCGCACTCCAGGCGGCCGGTGTGGAATTGCGCTACGGCCCGTACACCAACACGTTCGACCCAGTGGCAGCGCCGTATCTGTTGCTGCAAAACCGGCCGAACCCCTTCAGCGCCGAAACGACCATCGGCTTCGTGCTGCCGGGGGCTTGCGACGCGCAATTGCGCCTGATCGACGCCACCGGCCGCGAAGTGTTGCGCTTGGACAAGTCGTATCCAGCCGGCCAGAATTTTGAAAAACTGCGTCTCGACGCGACGACCGCTTCCGGGGTGTTGTATTACGAACTGACCACCCAGTACGGTACGCTGACGAAGCGTATGGTGCGGGTAGGGAATTGAATAACGTCGGTTAACAAAAGAAGTATTAGTTATGCGAATCAGGGGTTAAAAATTAGCCCTGGGTTAGCAAGCGAAAAAACAAATCGGCGGCAATCCGCTTAAACCCGCGTGCTCTGCGCTCCCATCCCACTTGCTTGAACGCCTTAGAAGGATAGGATCGCAGACGACGCGGATTTAAGCGGATTGCCGCCGATT
>CAZVZH010000298.1:0-4690 GCA_964630705.1 uncultured Saprospiraceae bacterium
GCAATTCGGTTTTATCATTTGAAAAAAGAATGAAATCGTCTACATAGCGCGCGTAGGCACGAATGCCCATCCGTTCTTTTATAAAATGGTCGAGCGGCGACAAATACAAATTCGCCAGAAACTGGCTGGTTAGGTTGCCCATTGGCAATCCGCGGCGCCGCAAAGCAGCGAACAAGTCGTCTTCCTGAAAAAGATCGTCTACTGGCTCCTGCGGATTAGATGCGTCAATTATACCGTAAATCAAATCCAGCGTTCGCTGGCACCCGATCTTTTTCGCTATCAGGTTTTTTAATATTTGATGGTCGATGGAAGGGAAAAACTTCCGGATATCCGCTTTCAGCACATACCGGTATTGCCGGCAAAAAGCCTGGCAACGGCGAATACCTGCGTGGGTACCCTTTCCCTTGCGATTGGCATAACTATCAAAAATAAAAGTAGGCTCAAATACTGGTTCGATCACCTGACAAACCGCGTGGTGCACCACCCGGTCACGAAAAGGCGCTGCGCTGATCATCCGTTCCTTAGGCTCGTAAATTTTAAAAGTGCGATACGGCCCCGGATTATAAATTTCAGTCTCCAATTCGCGCTGCAGCCGGAACAGTTCAACTTCCAGATTCGCCTCAAAACGCGCGACATTCGGCTTCTGCCGCTTACCTTTTCGCGCCTGGTAAAACGCACAAAGCAAATTGTCGAACGTCGTGATTTTTTCAAAAAGATGAAACGACCGCTTCATATTTTTCCCAAAAAAACATGGTCAATGAAACAATTCTGAACAAATCCTTCGATTTCTGGAAAGCCCTGTTCCCCGCCCTGGCCAAACTCCCTAAAAATTACAAATTCAACCTCGGCGACCGCGCCCAAAGCATCGCCTCCGAAGTAGTAGAGCTGCTGCTCGAAGCTTACTTCTCCCCGCCGGAACACAAACGCGATCAGTTAACGCGCGCCAACATTAAAATCGAAATCCTGCGCCGCTACCTGCGCCTGATGTTTGAACTGGGGTTGTATACCTCCACCACCTACGGCCGCTTTTCAGAAATGCTTGATGAAATCGGCCGTATGGTCGGCGGCTGGATCAAGTCGCTGAAATAAAAACGTTGCGGCCTTCGACCCTGCTCGCGCAAGACTACCAGACGCAACGTTCTCGCTGTTTTCGGCATCACTCCGCCTGGGAGCACATACCCGGGACAAAACGGGTGGACAGTAGACCGCGGGCACTCCCCCTACGCGCCCTGCGCGTAGGGGCTCTGGCACTGGGCGCATACCTGCCTCCCAATTGCTACTGTGCTGCGCCGCACGCAAACCCACTGTGTTGTTCCTGTTGTTTGGATTGTTCCTGTTACGAACAGCAGCCCGGGCATTTATTGGTGTATTGTTCCACGAACCGCCACGCAACACACGGGTCTCGTTAGCTCCGTATCATCCACTGCCTGCAAATCTAAAAAATTCGACGGCGCTGCGCGCCGAAAAAGAAAAAAGAAAAAAAGACAAAGGGTAAAAGCGTAAAAGTAAAAAGGGTTAGTCCTGCGCCGCACGCAAACCCACTGCGTTGTTCCTGCTGTTCGGATAGTCCCTGTCACGAACAGCAGCCCGGGCATATATCGGTGTATCGTCCCACGAACCGCCACGCAACACACGGAATTGGCCTTGTTCCGAACCTTGCGGGTTGTCCTCCGGGCTGGTGGGGTAAAAAGATTCATCGAACCAATCCCAGCACCATTCCCAGGCATTGCCCGACAGGTCGAACAAGCCAAGTTGGTTGGGTTGTTTGCTGGCTACCGGCCAGGTTTGGCCCTCCGAATTTTCCTTGTACCAACCAACTTCATCGAGCGTATTACTGCCGGCAAACTCAAAATTTTCCTGGAGGCCATCGAGGCCGCCCTTAGCCGCAAACTCCCATTCGGCTTCGGTGGGCAAGCGATAGCCGTCGGCGCCGGAGATACGGCGCACGGTCCATTTAGCGTAATCCTGCACATGCAGGTTGTTGGGGTCCTTGGTTTCTTTATCGATGTCGTAAGCCGGCGCTTTGCCGTGCGCCTGGCTCAGCCAGTTGAGGTATTCCACGGCATTGTACCAGGAAACGGAGACCACCGGATGGTCCGCGTGCAAGCCCCAATACGGCCAATACTCCCGCAGTTTCGGCGCGCCCGGCGCGCAGGTGCAGAACAAGGCCCATTGGCGCACCGTTACCAGGGTGCGGGCGATTTTAAAATTGCCTACGCGCACGGGGTGTTCGGGGGCGTCGTCGAATTTTCCATCGCCCATGGTAAAGCGGCCGCCTTCCACGGCTACCATATCGGGGTATAGTTTGGCCAGGCGTTGGGGGAAGTCGGCACGGTAGAGTTGTTCGAGTTCGCGGCGGATGCTTGCGCAGTCGGCAGCCCGGTTTTTTAGCACAAATTGCACCGCTTCGGCTTGTTCGGGCCGGGCCTGTTCAAGCGCCAGTATGGATGCCCGGGCCAGGTCAACATTTCCGGCTTCGGTGAGGAAAAACAGGGCGTCTTCGATGCCGGGGACCAGCAGGGCGCTTTGTTCGGGCATCTGTTTGTAGGCGGCATGGAAGGATTCCAGGGCGCCTGCGTAGTCGGTCTCGTCGATGCGCGCATCGAATTCGGCGCGCAGGCGTTGGAAAATAAATTCGCGGTCGGCGCGCTCGCGGGCCTGTGCCTGCTCCAGGGCTTGCATGTCGCGGTCAATTTCTGCCCAAATATCCGGATCTGTTCGGCGCATGTACGGCCGGGTTGCGGTGGCTAATTCGACATCGGCCTTACTGAAGCCGCTGGTTTTACTGCGGGTGATAAACCAGGCACGCTGCGGGGCGTACTCGCGCCGTTCGAATTTGGCATGCACGATGGGTCCGAGCGCATCGTGGGTCAGGCGGATGTAGGGCCGGTGGGTGTCGTGGCTGTGATCGATCAACAGGTACAGGTCGGCCAGGCAGCGCAGTAAAGCCGGGTATTTCGCTTGGTGGCAATATTCGGCATCTATTTCAGCCGGCGTCCGACTGGCGGCCGTGCCTTTTTCGGTGGTGAAAAAGTGGAGCAAGTCTACCGCCAGGCCGAGCCAGTGGTCGTTCTGGAACTTGTCGGGCAGTTTGCCAAGTTGTTTTTCCAGGAATTGCTCCAGATTTTCGTAACGGGTCGAGCGCAGGAGGGTTTCCGACAATACCGGCTGGTCGGCGGCGGCGCAGGCGGCTTTCCACAGGTCGAGCAGTTGTACTTGCAGGAGCGGGGCGATGTTGGAGCCGGTGTCCTTGGCGATATCCGCGGCGAGTATTTCAGGCAAGTCGGGCGGCTGGAATTGAAAATTCCGGAAATGGTTGACGCGCAAATCATCGTCGAGGCTGGCGCCGTGGATGGCTTCGAGAATGCCGGTGCGGTCGAGCGGTTGAAGGAAAAACTCTCGAATTCCGCCGGCCTGGGCGCCGAAATCGCGATACAGCCCGGCCTTCGCGAGCGCATTTTTAATTTCCGGCAGGTATTCTTTTCTAAAACCCAAAATACAACGGGCTTTGGGGCAGGCATTCAAATATCTACGCAAATCAGTCCCGAAAGCCGCCAATTCTTCCGCTGCGGAGGCGACCGGCGCATCAGGGTCCAGGGGGTTAGTGATCGCTTCCTCCACCTGATCGACGATGAGCAGCAACTGGTCTGCCGAGGCGGCTTCGGGCCTGTCTGTCAAAGCGGCCAGCACTGCCGACAAACCCCGGCCCGGAATATCGCGGCGATTGCCGTAGAGCACCATCCAGTTTTTGTCGGGATGCCGCAGGCGGGGCCGCAAGCCGGCGTCGAGCAGAGAGGATTTGCCCACGCCGGAGAGGCCGTGCAGCAGTAAAATACGCGCTTCCTGCCGGTGAATCGCCTGGCAGATGTCTAGGATTTCGCGGCTACGTCCAAAAAAGAGGCGGGCATCGGCCTCGCGGAACCAGTTGAGGTCCATGTACGGCGCCGGGCTGGCGGGCGGGTTGTTGCGGATGTCGTCGGGCAAGGGAAATTGTCGTTCCAGGAGGGCTGCCTCGATTTCCGGGGCCCCGGTAGTCGTGGGCTGAGGCTGCAACTCCGGTATCTTTTTTTCCAGGAATTGAAAAAGTGGCAACATCTGGTCGGGGCCATTTTTTTGGGTATCGAACTCGTATCGGGCTTGAATCTCAGCGAGTTCAGACAGGCGGGTATTTGAGGGATAATCGCTCGCCTTGTAGGGTTTTCGTCCGTCGATGTAAATTTTGACGATCATGGGGCGCCCTTTGCCGGCTTGCATATCCAAAGCCCATTCGATTTCGCGCCGCACGTAGTCGTTCGGGTTTTCGAGGCGCAGCCGGCCGAATTGTTCGCCATTGGAGACATCGCAATTTTCGGAATACGTGCAATTCAGCCAGCCATCAGAAATCAGGACGAGCACTACGGCGCTGTTTTTTACGGCGGCCTCCAATTCCGGCGCCCAGCGGCAGTCGGCCTCGATGCTACGTTTGTCTTGAAAAACGATCTGCTCACCATAACGGTTGCGCAGCTCGTTTTCAATTTTATCGGCCGCTGTATTGGAGACAGCCCGGCGGTAATTGATAAAGATAAGCGGGTAAGCATGGTTGTGCATGGAGCGAAAAGCAATTGGGTGATTGGAAAGCGTAAAAATATAAAAATTCATTCTCCCTACCTTTGCCCCATGCGCTTCGACCAATACGCCCTCGCTCCCGAGA
>CAZVZH010000299.1:0-4623 GCA_964630705.1 uncultured Saprospiraceae bacterium
TCGGGTTGCCCAGGTTCGCTATCGCCGTGCACATCCCGGCGCTCGTATTTACCGTAACGTTGGCCGGGCAGGTAATGGCTGGCGGGTCGTTACCGGGCACTACGGCCGGCATGCTGGCCTCGCAGAGGAATGCGTCGCGTACCCATACCGAGTAATTACCGCCGGTGAGTCCGCTGAACACTGGTGACGGGCCATAATTATTTCCGCCGTCGATCGAATATTCGTAAGGGCCGGTACCGCCTGCGGGGTTGGTCACCTCAATCTGCCCGTCGTCGGTGTCAGTGCAAGAAACCGGAGTGATATTCAGGCTGAACGTCAGCGCACACATTGAGCAACTGCTGGCCGCCGGCGGGCTGTAAAATCCGCTGCCGCAAGACAAACATGCCGTCGAGCCAGTACTGGCGCTGTAGGTATTGCTAGCACAGGCCTGGCAAGTTGCCGAACCGGTCGTGTTGCTGAAATATCCCGCGGCGCAAGCGACACAACTGGTTTGTCCCGGCTGATCCTGGTAATAACCCGCCGCGCAACTCTGGCAAACTGTCGAACCGGTGGTACTGCTGTACTGGCCCGGCGGACAAGCGACACAACTGGTTTGCCCCGGCTGATCCTGGTAGGAACCCGCCGCGCAACTCTGGCAAACCGCCGAGCCGGTGGTACTGCTGTACTGGCCCGGCGGGCAGGCGATGCAGGCAGTTTGTCCGGGTTGATCCTGGTAGGAGCCGGCGGCGCAGGACAAACATGCCGTGGCGGCTGTCGTGCCCACATATTGTCCGGGCGGGCAAGCGGTGCAGCTTGTAGAGCCGGTAGTGCTGCTGTAGCTACCCGCGGCGCAAGCCGTGCAGTTGGTCGAGCCGATTGTGCCGCTGTAGTACCCGGCTGCGCAGGGCAGGCATTCCGTTGCGGCAGTAACGCCGTTGTACGAGCCGGCGGCACAGGGGATGCAGCTGACCGAACCGGTCACATTGCTGTATGTGCCGGCCGGGCAAGCAATCGACTGCGTGCCATCGGGGCAGTAATATCCGGGCGGGCAGGGGCTGCAACCGATGATCACTGTTTGGCTGTTGCGCACTTCTGTTACGGGGTAGTAACCCGGGTTGCAGTTGCAGCTCATGGCGTTGAAATTGGAAATGCCGTCGACCGCCAGCGGACAGGCGTCGCAGGCATCGCCGAAGCCGTCCACGTCGGTATCCAGTTGGGTTTCGTTCGATGCGGCAGGGCAGTTGTCGCAGGCGTTGGGATAGCTGTCGCCGTCGCTGTTGGTGTTGCCTACGTTGGCTGTTCCGGGCGTGCTACAGCTCAGGCCGAAATCACTATTGTTGTTATTGGTGTCGTTGCCGTCGGGCAGGCGCGACAAGCCGACGCCGGCAGTGGTATTGTTATCGCCGGTGGCCACGCCCGTGCCTTCGGTGGCGCCAGGTACCGAGCCTTCGTAGCTCAGGGCATCGACCCTGACAGTGTTGTTGAGCATCAGGCGAACAGCCCCTGGGGCGCCGTCGCTGATCTGGTTGGAAGCGCCGGCAAAAGCCAGGTTGCAGTTGGGTACGCCCGAGCCGTTGCCGCACACCACGTAGTAGCCGCCAGCCGCCAGGTTCACATTGGGCAGGTCGACGGTGGCGTAGACCGTTCCGGCAGAGTTGACCAGTTCGATTTTGTAGGGGTCGAGGTTGACCGCGCTGCCGCTCACATTTTTAATTTCAATAAACTCCTGGTTGTCGGTGCTGCCGGGCTGATCGTAGTCTACCTCATTGATGACCAGCGTTGGCGGGTAGCAAACACCCGGACTGTTGAAAAATGCGTCGCGGGCGCCGCCCGAACCGGCGTTGAAATTGAACAGCCGCAGCCGGCCGACCGTCTGGCCTCCGGCAGGATTTTTCAGCGTGCCGGAAAAATTGACGGTTCCACCGCCGCCCAGGGGCGTGACACTCACGTCGAAAGTAGTGGCGGTTTGCAGGGTAAAACTGATGCTCAGGCCTTCGTCGGAAAAGCCGAGGCCGATGTTTTGCTCTCCAGCATTGTCGTTGCGCTTGTAGGAATTGACGGGGTCGCCGCCGCGGTAGTAAAACTCGAACAGGTTGTTGCCGCTGGAGTTTTGCAGGCCAAAGCCGACCGAGCCGCCATTGTCGATAAAACCGTTATCCATTTTCAGGGTAAACACGGCGCCGGGGACGAGCGGCACGGTAAAATTGCGCAGGGCCTCGGCGAGGTTGCTGCTGTTCGCATAAGTACCGAAAGCGATGCCGCTGGTGTTGATGTCGCTGTCAGCGTTGCTATCGCCGTCGCCGTTGGAGGCCGAAGTGCCGATAAAAAACCCGGCGTTGCCGGTGTTGGAAGCGGGGTTGAGCGTCCAGGCCGAAAAACCCGAGCCGCCGTTGTCGCCGTTTTGCCAGCCATCGCTGTAGGCGCTGGCGGCGGCGTTGTCGCCCGGGCAAAACGGCTGGTTGACGGCTACCTGGGTATTGAAAGCCAGGATGCGGGAAATGCCGTTGCACTGGAAAGCGCCCGTGGCAGTGGTGGTGACGGAAAAGGTGGAAAAGTTGCCGTTGCGGTTGGGCGAGTTGGGCCGGTCGGGCGAAAAGTTGAAATTGGTGGCGGCAGCAGCGTACTGCACCGTTCCGATTTCGGTTTCGCTGTTGGCGCTGGCATCGTACACGAAAATGCGGAAATTTTCATTCGCCGCCAACCCATTTGCCGAAGGCGCCCCCAACGTCTCGATGATCAGGTCGTGCACGCCGTCCCACTTGAAACCCTGGCCAATGCGACCGATGCCGACCACTTGTCCGGCGGCGTTTTTCACCGCTACTTCGTCGCCCAAGGCGATCGGCGCGCCGTTGACGATCAGGTTGGCGGCGTCGGCAACGCAGATAGCGATGAAGTGGGGGCAACCGCCAGGCGTGGCGGCCATGCTGAAATGGCTGGCTGCTGTGCCGGCCTGGCGCGGGTAGAGGCCCGTGGGCGCCCACCAGGAGTAGTCGCGTTTCTGGGCTTTGATGAGGGCACGGCTGCTGCCGAGCGCCTGGCTGCTCTGAAACAGGTAGCCGTCGGAGTAATCCTTGAGGTATTTGTTGGTGAAGGGCGTGTTGACCACCACGGCGTGCTCGGTGTTGGGGTCGTCGTTGAGGCCCAACACCATGCCGTCGCTCACGCCGCCGGTAAGGCCGTTGCGGCGCAGGGCAAACATGTTGCCGCCGTGGTTGTTCGGCGTGAACGGGGCGCCCAGGCCCCAGTCGCCCGCCATGTTTTGAATATGATCGGAGCTGCCGGTGGCCGTGTAGGCGCGCAGGGCGATTTGCCAGCGGATGGCCTCGCCAAGGCCGTACCAGAAGTAGTCTTTCCAGAACACTACCGGCCGGCCTTCGGCAGCCAGCAGGAAGGGATACCCCATGTCTTCTTTGTCTTGAAAAATGGGGTCGTGGTCATTTTCGGTGTGTAGTTCGAGGCAGCTGGCGCCGTAGGGGATGGGGCAGCCCGAGGTGGCGCCGATGTAGCCCTGGCGATCGGTGTCGTGGCTTTCGAGCCAGGTGACCACGTCGAAACCGCCCATGCTGGTGGCCCACACCAGGCCGGCGTTGCCGAGGGTGTTGTAGAGGTCGGCGCTGCCCGAGCCGTCGTTGAGCACGGTTTTCAGGGCGCTGCGCAAGGGGAAGTCGAACAGGGATATTTTGGCGTTTTTTACGCCGCCGCTGTTGGCGGGGTCTTGCACAGCCGACCAGTAGTTGACCAGGTTGCTCAGGCCGTATTCGAACGATTCGCCGACGGCAAACGGTTGCGCGCCATTGGCCGATTCGATAAGGAATTTTTTTACAAACCAGGGGTCGATGTGTTTCACCGCGTCGAGGCGGAGTTCATCAAAACCCACGTCATTTTTCAGCCAGCGGCCCCACATGATGAGCGAATCGCCCATGGAGCCCATGAGCGTGGGCGCGCCGAAAAACCAGCTGCCGGGCGAACCGTCGGCGTTGGTGGGCGGGTTGGCGTCGTTCTCGTTGAAGTAGCAGAGGTCTTCAAAAAAAATGGCGTTGTGGTAGTCGGGGTTGTTGTCGGGGTGAAAATTGTTGGGGTGCACGTGCGCGGGCCCGCTGGGGATGCGCAGGCTGGGCGGGTTGAACACGTTGTAGCCCGTGCCGCCGCCCACCTGGTACTGGGCCTGGGCGTCGGCGCCGCCGCGGTGGTTGAGCACCACGTCGCACATGGCTTTGAGGCCGTTGTTGTGCAGGGCGGTGAGCAGGCCGTCGAGTTGCGTGCGGCTGCCGTGGCGGGTGCGGGTAGTGCCTTTGCTGCTGAGATTGCCCAGGTCGAAATAGTCGTAGGTGCCGTAGCCCATGTCCCACACACCGGCAAAGCTTTTGGTGGGCGGCGGCGTCCACACGGTTTGAAAACCGGCGGCGGCCAGTTGGGGCGCCAGGCCGGCAATGGTATCCCACCAGATACCTCCGGTAGTGGTATTGGTGGCATCACCGGGGTGGGTGTTCCAATAAAAACCTTGCAGGATCACGTCCTGACTGCGGAGGTTTTGAACAGAAAATAGGGTGAGGAAAATAAACGGCAGGAGCACCGGAGCGCGGCGTACAGTACTTTTCATGAGACGAATTTGATTACCGGACAAAAATCGAAAAAGTTTGGATA
>CAZVZH010000300.1:0-4622 GCA_964630705.1 uncultured Saprospiraceae bacterium
CGGCTTCCAGGCGAAAAGTGGGGCCGGTTCCGGCAATCGGATCGAGCGCGTAGCTGGCGCCCGGGCCCAAGTTGAACTGCCCCGACTGGCGCATGAGCACATCTTCCACCACGATGAAATCCAGCGTTTGGGTCGGTCCTGTCCCGGTGTTTTTTATTTCCAGAAAAATGCTGTCGTTCGCGCAGGTACCGTGCACTTCGATGTTGGCGCCCGACCAGCCCGCCGCCGGCGGACAAATCGTGTCGGGGAAAATATGCGCCTCCGTGCAGTGGGTTGCGCCTATCGGGGCATCGCAGTCAACCGCAAACAAAATGCCGATCAGCCCGCTTTCGCCCGGCGCGAGGGTGCCGGTTTCGAAGCGGTACAGCTGGTTGCCCAGGTCGGTTGCCGGCAGGGTGCTGCCCTGGTAGCTGAGCGCCGGGTCGAGCGTAACATCCACGTAGGTATCGTCTACCGCAAATGCGCTGGCATTGGCATACTGCACGTAGTACACGCCGGGAAAGCAGGGTCGGATTTTCGGCGTAGCCAGGTCGACGAACAGGAGCGGGCAATCGGGGTTGAGCGCTACCGGAATGTCGAGCGCCACCGTGTCGGGCGAGCCCTGCGTGGGGAAATTCACCGTGTAAGTGGTGCCGCAGGTACCGCCGTAATTGAAGGGCGCCGTGAGGGCGACTTGGAAATTGGTTTCCAGTGAATCGACCGACATGCGGTAGTTGCCTTGGGCATCGGTCAGGGCGGTGAATTGCTCCCCGGAGCTCTGGGCGGTGGCCACCACCTGCCAGCCGGCCAGCCCGGTTTCATCGCCGGTTTGAAGGGCACAGTCGGCATTTTCGTCGGCAAAAACTTTACCCCGGATGAGATGCACCTCCACCTGATAGAGGTCTACGTCGGTCAGGCAGGGCGTCCAAAGGTCGGCTTCATCGCCGACCCAGAGTACAAAAGTTTGCAGGCCGAAATCGTCGGCCGACAGTGGCAGGGCGGTTTCTGCGGGCGGCGTGCCCGTGTAGTCGGAAAACCGCTGGAGGCGAAAATCCAGGTTGGCCGGGGTGGTGCAGTTGTCGTAGCTGCCGTCGTCGAGCATCCAGGGCAGGAGCCAGCCGGCGGGGGTTTTGTTGGTGTCGACCGTCACGAGCACATTTTCATCGCAAACAGCCGTCGGCGGCGTGTCGTCGTTGTTGCAAGGTGTGCCGAGGATGGTCACCGTGCCCCAGCAGCTCACCCCGGCGGGCAAAACGGTCACCTGAAAAATGCGTTGGCCGATGTGCGAAGCGTCGAGCGCGATGCTGGGCGCCGCCGGCGCGCCGCCGGAGAAGGGGTCGAGCCGCACGAGCGTGGAGTGGAAACTGCAGGCCTGTACCGCGAGGCCATCGGCAGCGGAGAAGCTGCCCATGTTGTTGGCGTCGAGTTGGATGGTGACCTGGTCGTTGCAGGCCACGGAGCTAAAGCACAGGCGCAGTTCGAGCGTAGTGGTGCAGTAGGCTGCATTACCGGCGGTGTCGACCACCCAAAGCACGATGGGGTGCGAGCCGGTTTGCGTGCTGTTAAATTCCAGGCTGGTGGTGCCCGGCGGTGTGGGCGAGGGCGTGCCGGCTTCGATAAAAAAACTGAGGGCGGCGGGCGGCGCGCAATCGTCGGTGCTACCGTTGTCGAACTCCTGGGCAGTTACGGTGATGGCGTTGTTGTTGAGCACGTCGCGGTGGACGATGGTTTGGCACACTGGCGTAGGCGGAGTTTGGTCGTTGTTGCACTGCGAAAAGCCGGCGCGGGGCGCCGCCAGCAGGAGCAGCAGCCAACCGGTCAGCAGCAGTTGGGCAAGGCGGTTTTGGTTGTACTTTTTCATCATGTGGATTTTAATCGTTGTTGCAAAAAACTGGATTCCCGGCGGGTTTGTGGCTGTTCGAAATATTTCCAACGTTGCAAAAGTGCTGCGAACCTAGGCGGCGCGAAAAATCATTTTTACTACTTTGTAGAATACTTTTTTTAGAAAACCCAAGCGATGCTTTTACATTTGGGTATTATTTTTTTTAAAAAAAACATGTACCAGGCGACCGTAACGCTATTTTATTAACTTAAACGCCAACTAGATTGCTCCACTTCGACTTTTATTTGTAGAGTAAATACCCGTAAAAGGTAGCCCGCCTGCCACCCGGAATTTCGCCGATTGATGGAAACCAGCAACGCTGTACAGCTCATCCGTTCTTTTTCTACTGTTGAAAAACGGGAAGTGCGCCGCTTCCTGGCCTCGCCGTTTTTCAATACCCGCGACGATTTGCAGGCTTTGTTCGACCAGCTTTGCCGCGCCGAAGTACCCGAAAGGGAGCAAATATGGACCAACGTTTGTCCCGGCCAACCCTTCGACGATACCGCCTTTCGCCTGCTGCTCAGCTACCTCAACCGCCTGCTGGAAACCTTTTTGCTGGTGCGCGAACTCCAGGAAAAAAACCTGCCCAACCGCCTGAAACTGGCCGTCGCCTACCGCAACCGCGGCCTGATGGGCCACTACGAACGCCACATCCGGGCTGTGGGCCGCGAACTGGAGCAGCAGCCTCTGCGCAACGCCGAGTATTTCAGCCGCTTGCGCGATTACCATTTCGAGATCCACCTCAGCAGCGTCGCCCAAAAACCCACCGAGACGGCTTCGCTGCGCGACCTGGCCCGCAGCACCGACCTGCAATACCTGAGCCGGCGGCTGCAGCTCGTTTGCCTGGCTCTGGCGCAAAAAAACATTTACCAAACCGGGGAAGTCGACCCCTTGCAGCAGGAAGTGATTGCCCTGGCCGAGCGGCCCGAATGGCGCGAACTGCCGGGCATTGCCGCTTACCTGGCCGCCTACCGCATGTTGCTCCAGCCGGAAGACGACGCGGCCTACCGGGCTTTCCAGGAGCGGCTGGGCGCCGCTTCCGGCGTTTTCCCCACCGATGAAATGCGCGAGTTTTATATGTTTTCGGTGAACCTGGCCATACGCCGGGCCAACCGCGGCGAACGCGACATGGAGCAGGAGGTGCTCCGCCTGTACCGCCGGGCGCTCGAAGCTGGCTATTTGTTTGAAAACGGCATCCTCTCGCGCTTCACCTTTCACAACATCGTAGCGGCCGGCCTGCGCTGTGGCGAACTGGACTGGGCGGAAAATTTTATCCAGGACTATAGCCCCACCCTCGAGCGGAAGTACCGCGACAGCTCCACCAGCTTCAACCTCGCCCGCCTGCACTACGCCCGCAACCGCTTCGACTCGGTGCTCAGCCTGCTGCAGAAAGCTAATTACCAGGACCCGCTGTTCAACCTCGCCGCCAAAACCCTGCTGCTGAAAACCTACTACGTGCTCGGCGAATTCGACCTCCTGTGGTCGCACCTCGACGCTTTGCGCAACTACATCCACCGCAAAAAAGTGATCGGCTACCACCGCACCAACTACCTCAACATCGCCCGCTACACCGAGCGCCTGCTGCAACTGGCGCCGGCGGACAAGGCCGCCCGCGAGCTGCTGCGCGCGGAGCTGGAACAAGAGGCGGTTCTGACGGAACGGGAGTGGTTGTTGGGGTTGGTGTAAGAGAAGCATGAACGGCCCGAAGGTTCAAAACTTTTCAAATTGAACTTTTGACTTCCCAGGCGGCTTGGCGCCGCTTGCAGGTTTTTCTTGGGTTGGATTTGAAATTCGGAAGGGTTATTGACCTTGTTCTCCGGTAATGATATTTTCAATTTGGGCGATCAAGCCTTTTATTTTGGGAAGCAGCGGGCGGACTTCATCATCTTTTATATCCATGAAATCTTCGTAATCTGCCTGTTGCCGAATAGCGAACAACCTGTTGAACAAGATTCCAACTGCGCGATCTACTTTTCCTGATTTGACAAGTTCAAGATTGAATGCGGCCTTGAGTCCGGAATGAGTGGCTGCATTCAGGCCCCGAAACGCCAAATAGGCGGAAACGATATAAAAACACGCATAATACATGCGGTTAGCAGCCGCATTCCAGCGTTCCTCGCTGCTGAGGTACTCCGCATCAGCAAAGGCTTCTTTGGCCCGATCAATTCTGTATTGGATAAGTTCTTCTTTAGAATAACTCATGCCCGTTTGCCTTCTCGTTTAATCGTTTGGTAAATTGGTGTAACGGCCAAGTCTTCCCATTCCGATTTTGAATGGATGATCGTACTGATTACGGCATTACGCTGAAGTTCCAATTCGTATAAATTGTCCAATATGAGCGCTTTCAGGCCCGGCGTCAAGGGGCACTCCAACAGTACCAAAAAATCCCAGTCCGAATCGTTCCGGAAATCTCCCCGCGCGCGGGAGCCGAACAGAATGACTTCCGCTTGGGGGTCGATTTTTTTGATTTCTTGCTTTACGAGATTTTCGAGTTGCATCGCGCTGGGTGGGTTGTTTTATTCAAAGGTAGGGGTTTGAGGGCTTTCTTCAACATTTTACTTCATTATTCAATCCAAAACTTGGTGCCCTAAAACTACCCGCGCGCTCAAGTCCACTACGATGACAACAAACACATTTTCGCGGTCGGTCGGCAGCAGCACGTGGTCATAGGTATTTTGGTCATTGCTTAAGACGGCTTTTACGAGTTGACATTGAATTTCAATGAAACATTCGTCACTACGTAATCTGCAGTATTACCGAG
>CAZVZH010000301.1:0-4618 GCA_964630705.1 uncultured Saprospiraceae bacterium
AAGTTTGAAGTTTGGAGTTTGAAGTTTGAAGTTTGGAGTTTGAAGTTTGGAGTTTAAACAGCGGTATTGGCGTGGATTGCCAAAACGAGCCGGCAAAATAAAAATTGGAAGTTGGAGGAGTTTAATACTTTGCGAGCGAAATTCAATTGATTGCAATTATCGCTACAAAACATGAAACTTACCCGCCTACGCCTGCTGGCCGCCCTGCTGCTCTTCGCCCATGCCCTTCTGGCACAAGACGTGCCGCCTCCCGTGCCACCCAGACCAGATACCTTGCCCCCGGCTGCCGCCACGCCGAAAGACAGTACAGATAAAAAAGAAGCCAAAAAGGGCCCGAAACCGTACGAAAAAGTCATTACGGACAAAGCGGTTTCGACGCATGGCCTGTTCAGTGTGCACCTGGTCGACGACAAATATTATTTTGAAATCCCGGACTCGCTCTTCGGCGCCGAAATCATGACGGTCACCCGCCTGGCCAAAACCCCCACCGGCGCCGGCTACGGCGGCGAACAAGCCAACCGCCAGGTGATCCGATTCGAGCGCGGACCTGAAGACAAAGTTTTCCTGCGCGCCGTAGCTTACCGGAATGTCAGCACCGACACCCTGCAGCCGATTTACAAAGCCGTCCGCAATTCCAATGTCGACCCCATAGCCGCCGCTTTCGACATCAAAGCCATCCGGAAGGACACCTCGGTAGTCATCGAGGTCACCGATTTTTTTAAAGATAACAGCGCTGTATTCGGCATCCCGCCGCTGGCTTTGCAACGCTACAATATCGCCGACCTGCAGAAAGACCGCAGCTACATCGAGCACATCCGCTCGTACCCGATCAACATCGAAGTGCGCACCGTCAAAACCTTTAAGGTAAAACCGCCCTCGCTCAGCGGCGGCGGCAGCGAAAGCCGCTCCATCAACCTGCCCGGCGGCTTCGATGCCGGCGCCGTCACGTTTGAAATGAACACCTCCCTGGTACTGCTCCCGCGTAGCCCATTCCGCAAACGCTTCTTCGACCCCCGCGTGGGCTATTTCGCCACCGGCCGCACCGTGTACGACGACGACCAGCAGCGCGCCGAAGACGAAACCCTGGCCGTCCGCTGGCGCCTCGAACCCAAAAGCCCGGCCGATATGCTCCGCCAGCAAAAAGGCGAAAAAATCGAACCCGCCAAACCCATCGTTTTTTACATCGACCCGGCGACGCCGAAAAAATGGCGACCCTTCCTGATCAAAGGCGTTGAAGACTGGCAGCCCGCTTTCGAGCAGGCCGGCTGGAAAAACGCCATCCAGGCCCGCGAATGGCCCGAAGGCGACAGCACCATGAGCCTTGAAGACGCCCGTTTTTCCGTTATCCGTTATTTCGCCTCCGATATCCAGAATGCCTACGGGCCCAACGTCAACGACCCGCGCACCGGCGAAATCCTCGAAAGTCACATCGGCTGGTACCACAACGTGATGCTCCTGCTCAAATCCTGGTACACCACCCAAACCGCCGCCGTCGACCCCCGAGCCCGCAAAAACGAATTCGACGACGCGCTCATGGGCGAGCTGGTGCGCTTCGTAGCCGCCCACGAAGTCGGCCACACGCTGGGCCTGCGCCACAATTTCGGCGCCAGCCATGCCACGCCAGTGGAAAAACTGCGCGACAAAAAATTCCTCGAAGCCAATGGGCACACCTCCTCCATCATGGACTACGCCCGCTTCAACTACGTCGCTCAACCCGAAGACGGCATTCCCAGCGCCCTGCTCCTGCCGCGCGTGGGCGACTACGATCGCTGGGCCATCGAATGGGGCTACCGACCTATCTACGGCACGCCCGACGCCGAAGCCGACAAACTGGTGCTCAACCGCTGGTACCGCGAAAAAGCCGAGAACAACCCGCGCCTGCATTTCCTCACGGAAAGCAGCTCGTACGACCCCCGCGCCCAAAATGAAGACCTGGGCGACAACTCGATGCTGGCCTCCGATTACGGCATCAAAAACCTCCAGCGCATCCTGCCCAACGCCCTCGACTGGACGAAAGAAGACGCCGAGCACTACGAAATGGCTGAAGAACTGTACAACAACGTCGTCGGCCAATACCGGCGCTACATCGGCCACGTGACCAAATGGGTGGGCGGCGTGTTCGAATCGCCGAAAACCTACGACCAACCCGGCGAAGTGTATGCCGCAGCCCCCCCGGCTATGCAGCGCGATGCCGTGGCTTTCCTGCACCGGCAGCTGTTCCAAACGCCCGAATGGCTGTTCGACGCCAAGGTGTTGCGCATGCTCCGGCCCGACAACGGCGTGCAGGCGGTCGCGCAAATTCAGGAAAGCACGCTCAACAGCCTTTTCGCGGCCAGCCGCCTCCAACGCATGCTTGAAAATGAAACCATGAGCCGCGACCCGTACACTGTGGCCCAACTCTTCGACGAGCTGCGCGCCGGCATTTTCAGCGAGCTCCCGCAGCAACAAGCCGTCAGCCAGCAGCGCCGCAACCTGCAAAAGATTTTTGTAGATAAAATGATCGGCCTGTTCAAGCCCGGGGAAAATTCGGGCGCCGCCAGCCTGCGCAACACCGACGTGCCGTCTCTGGCCCTGCTCACGCTCAAACGCCTGCAAACTGACTTGGCCGGCGCGGCCAACGGCTCCGGCGACGTGCGCAGCCGCAGCCATTTTCTGGATTGTTTGGCGCGGATCGAGGCGGCACTGGAGCCTTGAAAATGTGCCTTGCAAAACAAGCGGCATGTGAATCAGCGGCTAAAATTGCAACTTGAAGGCGTGTTCTTCTAAACAGACTCTTTTTGTGAAAAATCCTTTCCAACCGGAGCAGCAATCACTGACGCAGCGCAGCGCCAACCATGACCCCCATCTCTCCTGAAGCGCGACCCTGGGACTACCTTTACCGCCCGGCATATTGCACCAAAAACGGCCGGGCGGTATGCGCTTCCCAACCAAACCCAGCGCTTTTTTACAGGAAATCGGCGAATTGGCCCGTTTCACCCTCCGCTTTTTTCGCGAAGCTTTGCGCCCGCGCTACGAGTGGCGCGAGCTGGTGCGCCAGTGTTTCATCATCGGCTATAAATCGCTGTCGCTGGTGGCCCTCACGGCATTTATCATGGGCCTGGTGCTCACCATGCAACTGCGCCCCAGCATGGTACACTACGGGGTGGAAAAACAAATCCCGGCCATGGTGTGCATCGCGCTCATCCGCGAGATCGGACCGGTAATCACAGCCTTGATATTTGCCGGAAAAATCGGCTCCAGCATCGGCGCCGAACTGGGCTCCATGCGCGTCACCGAGCAGATCGACGCCATGGAAGTGTCGGGCACCAACCCGTTCAAATACCTGGTGGTGACCCGCACCCTGGCCGCCACGCTCATGCTGCCGGTGCTGGTGGTGTTGGCCGACGCTATCGCGCTGGGCGGCTCCTGGATCGGGGTCAATATTTACGAAGTGCTCAGTTTGGAGCTGTTTTTCAGGCAAGTGATCGACAACCTGGCTTACTACGACGCGATCCCGGCGTTTGCCAAAACCTTCTTTTTCGGCTTTGCCGTCGGCATCGTGGGTTGTTTCAAAGGGTATTATTCGAATAAAGGCACCGAGGGGGTGGGGCGCTCGGCCAACTCGGCCGTGGTGATGTCGTCGGTGCTGATTTTTATCCTCGACCTGCTGGCAGTGCAGGTGGCCGAACTGATTTGGCATGGATACTATGGATAAGCAAAATACACCGGTCATTCGCGTCGAACAGCTCTGCAAACGCTTCGGCGACCACGTGGTACTCGACGGTTTCGACCTCGAGCTCTACCCCGGGGAAAATCTGGTGGTGTTGGGCAAATCCGGTTCCGGAAAATCCGTGCTCATCAAGTGCATCATTGGCCTGTTGCGGCCAGAAGGCGGGCGCATCGAGGTGTTCGGCCAGAATGTGCCCGAGCTGAGCTACGCCGAGCTCGACCAGATGCGCGCCCGCGTCGGATTTTTGTTTCAAAGCAACGCCCTGTACGATTCCATGACGGTGCGCGAAAACCTGGAATTCCCCTTGCGCCGCCACTGGTTGAAAACCCCGCAAGCCGACGTGGACGCCCGGGTGCGCGAGGTACTGCGCAGCGTGGGCCTGGAGCACACCATCGACATGATGCCCGCCGAACTGTCCGGCGGCATGCGCAAACGCATCGCCCTGGCCCGCACCCTCATCCTCAAACCCGCCGTCATCCTCTACGACGAACCCACTACCGGCCTCGACCCTATCACCGGTATGGAAATCATCCAACTCATCCAACAGGTGCAGGAGGAGTACCGCACCGCCACGCTGGTGATCTCGCACGACCTGAAACTGGCGCAGGTCGCCGCCGACCGCATCATCATGCTCATTGACGGCAAGCATTACGCCAGCGGAACTTTTCACGAACTCAAAGCCTCGGCCGACCCCAGGGTCAAGGCCTTTTTTGACTGAACGCCATGGCACATCGAACGATAGACAATGTAAAACTCGGGCTGTTCGTGCTCGCCGGACTCGGCCTGCTCATTTTTTTCCTCTACATGCTCGGCCGCAACAAGAGTATTTTCAACACCCGTTTCGAAGTGCAGGCGCAGTTCGAAACGGTCGGCGGCTTGGTGCCCGGCAACAACGTGCGCCTGTCGGGC
>CAZVZH010000302.1:0-4614 GCA_964630705.1 uncultured Saprospiraceae bacterium
CATCCAGGTTATTTTTATAACGTTCGCCCATGTCTTTATAGTCGTTTTTCCGGGGAGGAAAAATTATTCCGCTGCCATATTTTCCCTGAAATTCCCAGGAAAGCTCCACATCATCGCCTTTTTGCACCCCCCGAACATAAATCCGGTGGTATTCGAAAAAACCGTCGGGGCAAATTTCGTAACTCAAATGGGTTACTTCCAACACAAACTCATCCACCGCCGTGAACGAACTATCTACCCGGGCTTTCCACAAAACAGGCGTACCCTTGTTCCGGTAATAATTGGCCAGGTAACGCCGTGCTTTGGTACACACTACATGGACCCGGCGGGCCGGTAGGAGCATGGAGTTGGTTCCGAGCCCAATCCCTTGTAAAGCTGCTGGCAGGCGCACATCGACAACGGCTCCGGAACGTACATTGCGGCCATCGACCGGCATCATGCCGTTGCGGCTGCTGATACGGCGATAAAAGTGGGCCGGATCGTGGCAACGGACAACTACTTCGGCCTGATCTTCGTGTACCTCAGCCAAAAAGGCCCATTTGTGCAAGAGTTGTTCATGAAAAAACCGGCCGTTGATTCGATAACTGGCATTTTCCAGCTTTTCCCAAGCGCACTGTAAGGAATCGCAAACCCGCCCTCCTTGGAAGGCGGCCCGAAGATAGAGGGTAACCGTTTGGGGGGAAGAACTAACCGCTTCAGCGTACAGGATACCGTCGAGCTGGTTTTGATGCAACCAGGATTGATATTCCGGAAGTTTAGCCTGAAAAAAAGCCTGGTCCTGCCGCAAATCGGGCGCTTGTGCGGGGAGCGCGCCGTGACCAAAAAACGCCAACAAAACCAACAACGCAAAGCCTGCAAATCGGCTAGAGGGCATAGCAGGAAAATTTATGTCAAACATGAACAGCGAAACAATAGACGGCGGGCGCTTCGCCCTTATTTTCAGGGTTTTTTACTTTAACGTTTCTACAAAATTTTGCCCTGCAAAGATGCATCCGGGCTCATTTGTTGTCAACCGCGCGCCGACAAACCAGCAACTTTTTTCGAGCATCGGCACTCGTCACGCCAAACACAAACCAATCGCCCCCATCGGCTAAACCCAACTTTTTGCGCATCTGCTCCACGCTGTCCGGAAAATTGCGCGCCGCCAACAAAGCCCGGCCTTCCGGCAATACCTCCCGCAAGGCCTTCCGATCGTAGCGCACCATGGCTTCAACCTGAAATTGCCGTCCGGGCGCCTCGCGCACCCAGGTTTCACTCGTATACAAGTGCGTATTGGGATGGAGTTTTTTCAACCCGAAATGCCGGGCAAAGGTTCGAAACGCGCCAGCTTTTAGAAGGGCAGCGTCTGGTTCGTACAAGTAACGAAGCGGCTCGCTGTAAGCCAGCTCCGCCAGTTGTTCTGCGCGCCGGGAAAAGACCAGTGCCGCCGGCGCCACACCGAGGCATACGGCCTCGATGGGCGTTTCTGGCCCGGCAACGGCGCCTGCTTCAAGCAGATAGAGTACTTCCTTGCACTCGCCATCGACTGAAACCACCCAGACTTTAGCAACCGCCCCCAATTCTTCAGCCGCCAGGTTCAGGTCGAGCATCGGAGCGGCTTTTATCAACACCCGGTCGGCGGTTGAGAGCAAAGCCTCCTTGATCTCAAGCACATTTGGCTGGCAATCGGAAAAACGAAACAAGCGCTTTTGTTGCCCGTCGCGGCGAGCGGGGTCGAGGTAGATCAAGTCGAAATGCCGGTCATTTTTTTGCAAAAATGCCTCCGCGGTGCCCGCTTGAACGGTGATGTTGTCAGCGCCTAAAACATCAAAATTCCGCCCTGCCAGGCTGGCCAGTTCCGGATTTTGCTCTACATACAGAACCCTGGAAAATTGTTTTGCGAAAAACCAGGCATCTACGCCCATTCCGCCTGTCAGATCGGCCATGGCCCTGCCCGAGAACAAGCCGGACTTAAACCGGGCCGTTTCGGCAGAAGAAGCCTGTTCGACCGAAAGCGCGGGTGGAAAATCCAGATCGAACCGGTACCATTCGGGCAACTTGAGCCGGATTTTGCGCAGCGCCTCCAGTTGCCCTACCACTACCGGCATCCGCAGCCCCGGATACCGGTGCGCAGCCAGCAGTAAATCATGCACGTCAGCATTCAGCTGCTCCTGGACAAATTGCCGTTCGGCGACAGTTAGCATGGTGCAAAAATCTAAAGATTGGCTTTATCTTTGCCTATCTCCCAAGAAAAGAACCATTCTGGTTACAATGAAAGCAATCACCCTCGTATTGTCCTGCCTGACCGGGCTTCTCTTTTCCCTCTCTCTAAACGCGCAAACCGAAAGCATCCAGGAGCTGGAAGCCAAACTGCAATCTACCGCTGGCGTTGATCGTATCGACTTGTTGATCAGCCTCTCCGACGCCTATTTTCAAACCAATAACTTCGACAAAGCGGGCACTTTCGCCAGCGATGCCGTCGATCTGGCGCGCCGCATGCGCCGCCCACGGCACGAAGCACAGGCCCTCAACCGGGAAGCGCGGGTATTTACCGCCACCGGCAAAAAGGGGCTCTTCGGAAAAGACAAAGCTGCCGCCAAATACCGCGAAAGTATTCAAGTGCTCGGCCGCATGCGCCAACCCGACAAAGAACTTTTCCTCGAAAACCTGAATGCCCTGCGCAGTATGGCCGAGCGCAATGGCCGTACCAGCGAAGTTGCCGAAATCGACGAACAAATCCGCCGGGTGCAAGGCATGGTCGAAACCCTGCCCGGAAGCGCTGTCATCGCGCTGGAAAACCCTCCCCTTACCCGGCAAGAACTCCAGGAAGAGCTCTCCGTCATCACCGATCAACTCATCGAGCAACGCAAATCGCAGGAAACCACCGCTTTTCAACGGCTCAACTACGAAAAAGAGCGCCAAGCCCTGCAAGCTGAATTGCAAGCCCAGGAAGCCCTGATCGACCAAATGACGGAGAATCAGATGAAAGCTGCCCTGCTGCTGATGCAGCACCGCACCAAGCTGGACTCGCTGGAGTACCGCAGCAAAATCGACGATCTCAACGTCACTAATGCCGAACTCGCCCTGCGCGAATCGGAAAGCAAGCGAAATTTTTATCTGGCCGCACTGATCGCCTTGCTCTTGCTCGCCGGAGGCTCTGCATTCAGCTACTTCCGCGCCCGTCAAACGGCCCGTATTTTGAAGGAAAAGAACAAAATCATCCGTGCTGAACAGAAACGCTCGGAAGACTTACTGCTCAACATCTTGCCCGCACTCGTAGCCGAGGAATTGAAAAAACAAGGCAGCACCAGCGCCCGTTATTTTGAAGACGTCGGTGTGCTGTTCGCCGATTTCGTAGGCTTCAGCAAAATTGCCGAACGCCTCTCCCCGCAGGAATTAGTCAGCGAACTCGACACCTGCTTCCGGGCCTTCGACGAAATTATCGCCAAATACAACCTGGAAAAAATCAAAACCATCGGCGACGCCTACATGGTGGCCGGCGGTTTGCCCAACGGCGGCGGCGCTCAACTCCGCGATATGGTACTAGCCGCCCGCGAAATGCAAGACTGGCTGGCCAACTGGAACCTCCAACGTGTGGAAAATAATCAACCTGTTTTCGAAGCCCGCATCGGCATCCACCGCGGCCCGGTTGTGGCCGGCGTGGTAGGCTCCATGAAATTTGCCTTCGACATCTGGGGCGACACCGTCAACATCGCCGCCCGCATCGAGTCGGCCGGCGAAGGCGGCCGGATCAACATCTCCGGCGAGGTGTACGAAGTGATCAAAAAGTATTTCCCCTGCGAATACCGCGGGAAAATACCGGCAAAAAACAAAGGCGAAATCGACATGTATTTTGTTGAAAACGGTAGCTCGGACGTCCCAGCCTCCGCTTCGAAAAGCTAGCTCAGCGCCCAGCAGCTCTAATGGTGAACATGAGTTATGCGAATCAGGGGTTAACATTTAGCCCTGGGTTAGCACGCAAAAAAACAAATCGGCGGCTATCCGCTTAAATCCGCGTCGTCCGCGCTCCTATCCTTCTACGACGTTCAAGTGGGATAGGATCGCGGACGACGCGGATTTAAGCGGATAGCCGCCGATTTAAGTTGTTAGATGATTTTGCCCTTGATTCGCAGGAGTCATCCCGAATTTCTAACAAAAAAAACCGAAGCGATATGCAAACTACTGTGTAGCCAGTTGCGCATTGATCCGCCCCCAACCAAAACTGCCGTTTCGATTCGGGTAATAATTCGCGCTGGTTTTCAGCCGGTTAAACACCTGCGTGCGGGTCCACGAAGGGTATTTGGCCCACACCAGGGCGGCAATGCCCGCAGTGGTTGCTGTTGAAACGGAAGAGCCGCCCACCGTGGATGGATCATTGCCCTCCATGGCCAGTGAGAGCGGATTACGGCCATTGCTGTTTTTTTCCATGACCACTACGAAGTCCACCTTACTGCCGCTGTGGCAATTCGAGCAGCGTTGGGTGAGGTTGTCTTTGATTCCGGTGACAGCCACGCACTCGGCCAGGCTGGCCGGGTAGATCACGCCAACAAACCACGACGTCCACCAAAACGACGTGCCGGCGGCGCAAAAGATCAGTTTGCCGTTGTTGTAGGCGTATTTAATAGCATCGGTTAT
>CAZVZH010000303.1:0-4597 GCA_964630705.1 uncultured Saprospiraceae bacterium
AAAGAGTCTTCCTGCGGCTGGAAACCGCTTACATCAAGGGCAAATGATGAACATCATACTAAAAATGAGCTGTTCGTAATTTCAAAAACCTTGTTCCAGGTGCGTAAAAAGCACTTTATTAAGTTTCCCAAAAGGCTAAAGTCGAACTAAGCACCCTGCAACGGAGAGTCGGGCATTCTGGCTACCTTTGCAGGCTAAAGTATTTTTCTTGCATATATGGCCAAAGACTGGACCCTCGGCGAAAAATCGTCGGGGCTTAAAAAAGAAACAGAATACGCCGTGTTGGTCAGCCTCATCACCCCCGATGTGACGGAAACACAGGCGCAGGAATACCTCGATGAACTCGAATTTCTGGCGACCACTGCCGGGGCTCAGACGATCCGGCGTTTTACCCAACGGGCACAACACCCCGAGCACCGCAGCTTCGTCGGGAAAGGCAAGGTCGAAGAAATCCGGAAATACATCGAGCGCCACGAAGAGGTCAATATGGTGATCTTCGACGACGATCTCAGCGGCAAACAAACCAACCACCTGGAAGAAGCCCTGAAAGTAAAAATCGTCGATCGCTCCACCCTGATCCTCGATATTTTCGCTCACCGCGCCCAAACGGCGCAAGCCAAAACCCAGGTAGAATTAGCCCAAATGAAATACCTGCTGCCCCGCCTCCGTGGCCTCTGGACGCACCTCGAACGCCAACGCGGCGGTATCGGCATGCGGGGCCCGGGTGAAACGCAGATCGAAACCGACCGGCGCCTGGTCCAATACCGCATCAAAAGCCTGGAAGCCAAGCTGGAGGAGATCGACCGGCAATCGCAAACACAACGGAAAACCCGTGGCGAACTCGTCCGGGTAGCCTTGGTCGGCTACACCAACGTGGGCAAAAGCACTCTGATGAACCTGATGAGCAAATCGGAAGTGCTGGCCGAAAACAAACTTTTTGCTACACTGGACACCACCGTGCGCAAAGTCGTGTTCGGCCGGATGCCCTTTCTGCTATCCGACACCGTCGGGTTTATCCGGAAACTGCCCCACCACCTGGTCGAAAGTTTTAAAAGCACGCTCGACGAAGTGCGCGAGTGCGATCTGCTACTCCATGTGGTCGATATTGCACACCCCCAGTTTGAAGATCACGTGCGTACAGTGCAGCAAACCCTGCAGGAAATCGGGGCCGGCGACAAGCCTACCCTCATGGTTTTCAATAAAATCGACCTCTACCGCGAACGGTACTTCGACGAGCTACTCGATGCTGCTACCCGCCGCGAACTGGAATCGGAACTTCAGCAAAGCCTCCAACACCGCTACGGCGAAAACGTGTTCGTGTCGGCGCATACCAAAGAAAACATCGACGATCTTCGCGACCGGATGACCCGTCTGATTAAAGAGGTCTACGTGATCCGGTATCCGCATCAGGTTAAGGGTTGGTAACATAACCTGACGGGTGTTCAATTTCGATACCTTTGCACCGCTATTTTTTAGAAAAATACCATGCTCGACAAGCTCAAAGCCATACGCGATAAATACCGGCACCTGGAAGAACAACTCTCCGACCCGGGCATTGCCGCCGACCCCGACCGTTCCAAAAAAATAAACAAGGAGTATAAAAAACTCCAACCCATCGTGGAAGCCTACGGCCGCTACGAAAAACTGCTGGCCGACACCAACAGCGCGCAAGCGCTGCTGACCACCGAAAAAGACCCGGACATGCGCCAAATGGCCCGGGAAGAAATCGACACCCTGGAACCCCAGCTCGAAGCGCTTGAAGCCGAACTCAAAGCACTGCTGGTGCCGCAAGACCCCGAAGACGAAAAAGACGTGATCGTGGAAATCCGCTCGGGCACCGGCGGCGACGAAGCGGCCTTGTTTGCCGGCGATCTGTATCGCATGTACTTGCGCTATTTTCAAGACCAAGGCTGGGAGGTAGAAGTGGTCGACGAAAGCCCGGGCTCGGTCGGCGGTTTCGCCAAAGTGGTGCTGGAGGTCAGCGGCGACAAGGTGTACAGCAAACTCAAATTCGAATCGGGCGCGCACCGTGTGCAGCGCATCCCCGAAACCGAGGCCAAGGGCCGCGTGCATACCTCCGCCGCGACAGTTGCCGTGTTGCCAATTATGGAGCCCGAAGACATCAACATCCGCAAAGACGACCTCCGCCGCGATGTGTTTCGGGCCAGCGGCGCTGGCGGTCAGCACGTCAACCGGACGGAATCGGGGGTGCGTTTCACCCACCTGCCTACAGGTGTCGTGGCGGAAAGCACCGAAAGCCGTTCGCAACACAAAAACACAGAAATTGCCATGGGCCGCCTCATCCAGCAGATC
Source organism: uncultured Saprospiraceae bacterium (assembly GCA_964630705.1). Classification (GTDB taxonomy): domain Bacteria; phylum Bacteroidota; class Bacteroidia; order Chitinophagales; family Saprospiraceae; genus M3007. The sequence goes on from CAZVZH010000303.1 coordinate 2,314, forward strand.
CGCGATATGCAACAACAACAGCAGGCTTCCACCTTGGCATCCCAGCGCCGCAGCCTCGTCGGTTCGGGCGACCGTTCGGAGAAAATCCGGACCTACAACTGGCCGCAAAACCGGGTGACGGACCACCGCCTGGAGGGCGATAACAAAAATTTTAACCTGGATAAAGTGATCGAAGGCGATCTGGAGGGCATTATCGAAGCGCTCACGCTTGCTGAAAACGCCACGCGCTTGCAAGCGGAAACGCCATAATTAAGCGCGATTTTGGCTTATTTACCGCTTTTTTCCTCCTCTGCGGGCGATCCTGGGATTCCGTCTTGCTGCGGGTTTTCTGAGGGCCCGGCGTCGGCAGCCGGTGATATTTCCTGACTCTTATCGGTGTGATCTGCGGTGGGATCGAGAGACTCGGGCAACTCAGCGTCTTGCATGGGCTCTTGCGCGTCGGGCACTTCTTCCTCCTTGTTTTCTTCCTGAAAAAAGCGGCGCTGAAAGAGCAGGATGCACAGTACGCCGATGGTAATGGAGGCGTCGGCAATGTTAAAAATTGGGCTGAAAAACAAAAAGTCTTCACCGCCGATCCCGGGCAACCAATCGGGCATGTGCAACCAGGTGATGGGGAAGTACAACATGTCTACCACTTTTCCATGCAAAAACGAACCATACCCCTCGCCAAAGGCGGCGAACTGGGCAGGAATGCAATCGTGGTAAAGCGATTCAGTAAAGATCAATCCGTAAAAAGCGCTGTCGATAATGTTGCCCAGCGCCCCCGCGGTGATCAGGCCTACGCTGTACAAAAAACCGAGTGGCGCATCGGCAGCCAGCAGCATTCGAATGTACCAAATAAGCCCGGCAACCATCAAAATGCGGAAGCTGCTCAGCAACAACTTGCCGTATTCCCAGCCGAAGGTGATGCCGAATGCCATGCCTTCGTTTTCAACAAAATGGAGCCGCGCCCAATCTTGCCCCAAGATCGGAACATCCTGGTTGTAGCAAAAGGTGGTTTTGATGTAAATCTTCAAAGCCTGGTCTATGATAAGCACCAGGGCAATCAACAGTATGGTTTGGTACGAACGTTTCAACAGCGCGTTTTTTTAACGGTCAGCATGCCAGGGGCAAAAAGGAGTGCAAAGAAACGATTATTTGGACAATTTGTTTGGCCTGCTCGAAGTCGAGGGAACCCTTAAAAAAGGGCTTCCGTTGCTATACACAACCGGAAGCCCTTCTGGAACTTCACCTGGAGTTTGCAATGAATTAGTACCGGTAATAATCCGGCTTGAACGGCCCTTGCTGCTCCACGCCGATGTACTCGGCTTGTTCGGGCCGCAGTTCTTCGAGTTCGACGCCGATTTTGGCCAGGTGCAGGCGGGCAACCTTCTCGTCGAGGTGTTTGGGCAGCATGTACACCTTGTTTTCGTATTGGCTGTGGTTTTGCCACAGTTCAATTTGCGCCAGCACCTGATTGGTGAACGAGTTGGACATCACAAAGGAAGGGTGCCCAGTGGCGCAACCGAGGTTGACCAATCGGCCCTCTGCCAGCAGGATGATGTCAATGCCGTCGAGATTGTACAGGTCGACCTGCGGTTTGACGGTAGTTTTAGTAGCGTTTTTGTTCAGCCAGGCTACGTCGATTTCGTTGTCGAAGTGGCCGATGTTGCACACGATGGTTTTGTCGTTCATCAGGCGGAAATGTTTTTCCTGCACGATGTCGCGGTTGCCCGTGGCGGTAACGACGATGTTGGCGCGTGGAATGGCATTTTCCATACGTTTGACCTCGAACCCGTCCATAGCCGCCTGGAGGGCGCAAATCGGGTCAATTTCCGTGACGATCACCCGGGCGCCGGCGCCACGCAGGCTGGCCGCCGAGCCTTTGCCCACGTCGCCATAACCAGCCACTACGGCTACTTTGCCGGCGATCATAATGTCGGTCGCGCGACGAATGGCGTCGACCAAACTTTCCTTACAGCCGTACTTGTTGTCGAATTTTGACTTGGTAACCGAGTCATTGATATTGATGCAGGGGAGCGGCAAGGTGCCTTTGCCCATGCGCTCGTAGAGGCGGTGCACGCCAGTGGTAGTTTCTTCGGAAATGCCGCGGATGCCGGCTACCAGTTCGGGGTATTGATCGAGCACCATGTTGGTGAGGTCGCCACCGTCGTCGAGGATCATGTTGAGCGGCTGCTCATCTTTAAAGGCAAAGAGGGTTTGCTCGATGCACCAGTCGAATTCCTCGGCGTTCATCCCTTTCCAGGCGTATACGGGGATGCCGGCGGCGGCGATGGCGGCCGCG
>CAZVZH010000304.1:0-4597 GCA_964630705.1 uncultured Saprospiraceae bacterium
TGCTCCAAAACCTCCTTGTGGTAAATATTCAGGATGTCGGGGTTGAAACCCTGCACGTCGACCAGGTTGCGGTGGTCGATCAGGTGTTGGTAAAGGAAATGGATGTCGGCGGGAACCTCAACCGATTGGGTGGTCAGCAGCGCGCCGTTTTCCTTTCGGGCGGGGTAGACGTAGAAACGGACGTGGCGGGGAAAGAGTTCGCCGAAGGCGCCGAGCAGGTTGTCGGTGTTGTTTTCCACCGTTTCGCGGACGATGTTTTGCAGCTTGCGCGCGCCCATGGCCAGGCCGATGCGGGGCACGCGGTAGTCCTGGAAATAGGCGATCAATTTTTTGTGTTGCAGGCAGTTGGAGAGGATGAGGGTTTGGTTGAGCGCGCAGAGGATATCGGCGCGGTCGAGGAAATCTTTTTCGCTGATGTCGCCGTCGGCGCGCAGGTTGTCGAGCGTGATTTCGGTGAGGAAAAACGCGCGGTCGGGGTCAACGTCGGGGTCGGCGCAGAACTGGGCGTAGGCGCAGCGCACCATGTCTTGCTGAACGAGGGTGGGCGGGCGGTAGCTGCCCCGGGCGATGAGGATGGATTTTTTGTACAAAAATTCGCTGGCGTGGATGGGCATGCCGTCGGGGCCGAAGATCATGACCTCGGTAAGGCCGTTTTTGACGGCCCAAAGTGCGACGAGCCGGTTGTCGACCTGCGCGAAGTCGGGGCCTTGCAGGCGCACCAGGTCGATGGCTACGCGGTCGCGGAGGTTGTCCATCAGCGACTGGAGCAGTACTTCGGGTTCGCTGGCGTGGCGGTAGCAGCTGTAGATGAGGTTGACGCCAAGGATGCCTACGGCTTGTTGTTGGAGGCGGTTGTCGCGGTCGAGCATGCGCACGTGCAACACCACGTCGTTGGGCGGGGCGTCGGGGGTCAGTTGGAAACGCAGGCCCATCCAGCCGCTGCCTTTGGTTGTTTTTTGATAGTTGATCGCCGAAACGGTGTCGGCGAAGGCGAAAAAATTCTGGTCGGGCCGCTCAGCGCGCAGGCGCTCCTGCAAGAGGGCAAACTCGTGGTCGAGCATTTTGTACAGCCGCGATTCGCACACGTAGCGGCCTTTATGCTCAGGGCCGTAAATTTCGTCGGACACCGTTTTGTCGTAGGCGCTCATCGTTTTGGCAATGGTGCCGGCCGCGCCGCCCGCCTGAAAAAAATGGCGCGCAACTTCTTGTCCGGCGCCGATTTCAGCCAGGGTGCCGTAGAGCTGGGCGTCGAGGTTGATCTCGAGGGCTTTTTGTTCGGTTTCAAGTGTTTGGCGGACCATGTTCGACGTGTTATAAAGGCTAAAATTCTGACACCGGGATATTCATAATTGCGACGCCGAAAATTAATATAGCCTTTTCGGCGGGCCAAATAAATAGAGCGAACACGCCTCCAAAGGGAGGGGCAATTCTACTTCCCGCGCATCCCGCGCAACACTTCTTCCAATGCCCGCTCCAGCTGCGGATCGCGGCCTTCCAAGCGGTCTTTGAAGGTCGTTTTCACAAAAATATCCGGCTTAACGCCTTCCTTTTCCAGGTTCTTCCCGTCCAGCGTATAACAGCCCCAAGAGGGCAGCCGGTAAAACGAACCGTCGACCAGGCGTTTGCCGGAGGTGAAAATGATCCAGCGGTAGCTTTCGGTGCCGATGATCTTGCCCAAGCCGAGTTCTTTAAAACCGGCGGCCGTCATTTCGGCGTCGCTGAGCGATTGCTCGTTTATCAAAAGCACAATCGGGTATGCTGCCGGGGTAAAATTCGATTGCACCGTAAATGCGCCTTCGCGGTATTTCCATTTCAGGTAGGGCCGTTGGCTCAGGAAGCGTAGCACGTCGTCGTGCACATTGCCGCCGGTGTTGTAGCGCAGGTCGAGGATCAGGCCCTGGCGGTTGTAGGCTTCGGTGTTCATGTCGATGAAAAACTTTTCCAGTTCGTCTTGGCCCATGTTGCGCATGTAGGCGTAGGCGATGCGTCGGTTGCCCTTTTCATCGACGATGCGCTGGTTGTGTTCGATCCATTCGTCGTAGAGCAGGGAGTTGAGTTCGGAAAAACTTTGCGGGTGCAGGATAATGTCGAATTCCGCCGTGTCGCGGCGGAAACGCAAGCTGAGTTCCGCATCCAGCGAAGGCCGGGTGAAGTAGCGGTAGCGGTTTTCGGCGGGGCTTACCGGCTGGCCATTTACGGCGATGAGCCGGTCGCCGGGGCGGAGGTCGAGGGAGGTTTTGTCAGCGGCACTGTTTTGCACGACATAGGCCACCTCGTAGGGTTTTTCTTCTTTAAAAATAATGCCCGTCTCGGCAGTTCTGGTTTTATAAAAAATCTGCTCTTCCGGGCCGGAGGAGTTGAAGCCGAGGTGGGAAGCATTGAGTTCACCAAGCATGTCGTTTATGAGCATGCGCAATTGCCCGCGGGTGCGCAGCAGGGGCAGGTAGGCGGCGTAACGCGCTTTCATGCCGGGCCAGTCGGTCTGGTGAAAATCTTCGCTGTAAAAATTCTCCTCCAGGTTGGCCCAGGTTTCGTGGAACATTTGCACAAACTCGTCGGCGAGTTTTTTCCGGAAGCGGTGTTCGATCTCGATTTTCTCCACCTTCTTGCCGTCCGGGGCGAGGGTGTACAAATTGCCGTTGATCATCGCGTACAGTTTGTCTTTGACCTCCACGATGTCCAGGCTTGCCGTTTCGGCGCCTTCAATTTTTTCGGTTTTGGGCTTGGCGAATGGTTCCAGGGTAATTTTCCACCAGTTGAACTTGCCCTCGCCGTGGTTGGAGGCGAACAGAACGTATGTTTTGTCGTCTTTGCCGGCGGTCACGTACACGCCGGTTTGCCTGCCGAAATCCGGCCCTACAAGCTCGATCAGGCGGCGGACGGCCCCGGCGTCAATAGCCGTGGGCGTTACGATTTTTAGCGAGTCGTTCTTGGCTTCCTTTTTTTTGCTGGTATCGGCAGGCGCGAAAAGTTCGTCGTATTTGACCGCTTTGAACGGTTCGTCAGCCTTTTCCAAGGGCACGCGGTAGAGTTTGGCGTTGGTCAGGCCGTAGGGGTAGGCCGGGCGCAGGCGGTTGGCAATGAAATAGAGCCACTTGCCGTCGGGCGACCAGAAAGGGGCCGTTTCGGTGACGCCGCTTTGGGTAAGGTTGGTGGCCGTGTTGGTAGCCAGGTGCTGCACGACAATGTCGAGTTCAAAATTGCGCCGAACGCAGTAGTAGGCATAGGCGCCATCGGGAGAAAATCCGGGCGATGGATTTTGAAAGCCCCAGATTTCGTCTTTTGCCAGGACTTGGGTGCGGTAGCTGGAGTCGAGGTAGATCAGCCGCACCTCGTCGCGGCCGCTGAGGTACACGCCTTTTTTTCGGTCGGGGCTGAGTGCGAGCTCGCGTTCGTTGCGGTTGATGTTGGTGCGTTGTTGTTCCGCTTCCGAGCCGTCGGCGGCGATAGTGAACCAGTTGGTATAGCCTTGCGCGTTAGTCATGCTGTAGAGCAAGGTTTTGTTGTCAGACAGCCATTTGACTTCCATAACCCGGCCCTTTGGGTTCGTGGGCAGTTCGCGGACAAATTTTCCTTTGATGTCGCTGGCGAACAGCCGGCCGCGCGACACCATTGCCAGTTTTTTTCCGTCGGGCGACACGTCGAAATTTTCAATGTTTCCCTGGAGTTGAAAATCCTGCTCGCGCTCCAGCGTGCCGTTGTCGAAAAACCGGGTCTCGATTTTCCGGCTATTCCCGCTGTCCACTTCGTAAATCCAGAGTTGGTAATCTTTTTCAAAAACAATGCGCTCGCCATTGGCGCTCACCTGCGGGTTTTTGATCGAAGTATTAAAGCGGGTGAGGGCCTTGCTTTTGCCGCGGCGCAGTTCGAACAAATTGTACTCGCCGTTGGCCTCATCGGAAGCGAAGTAGAGGTTCCCGCTCCGGTCGAGGCTGTACCACAAGTCTTTGCCCTGCCAGTCGGTGTACACGTTGAATGCTTTGGTTCGCGGATTATACGATTGGATGTCGGGGTTGTAAGCGCCCTGGTAGCGTTTGCGGTTGGCGGCGAATTTGCTTTCCCAGGTTTCATTAAAAAACAGCTCGCCCGTAGTGGGGTGCTCTGCAATTGTATGGACGGTATTGAAATAATTACCAAACAAACGCTCCGGCGTGCCGCCATCGATCGAGACTTTGTAGCCCGACTGCCGGTTGTAGCGGTTTGAAGTGAAATAAACAAACCGGGAATCCCACGACCAACTGTCTACATGGTCCCAGGCTTCATGAAACGTGAGCTGGCGGATTTCGCCACCTTCCAAGGGCATCAGATACACATCCTGACTCCCGTATTGTGCGCCGGTAAAAGCCAGCCACCGGCCGTCGGGCGACACCCTCGGGTAGAGCTCGTCGCCTTGCATGGCGGTGAGGCGCGTGGCTGTTCCGCCGGAAGCATCGACTTTCCACAAGTCGCCTTCCAGGCTGAAAATCACCGTTTTGCCGTCGGGCGTAAGGGTCGGGTAGGCTGCGAAAACGAGTTCGTTTTTTTGAGCAAATAAAATCCCGCCGGAGAGCAGCAGGAGCAGGGATAGGACAGGGCGCCGCATGAATTTATTTTTGGG
>CAZVZH010000305.1:0-4580 GCA_964630705.1 uncultured Saprospiraceae bacterium
GCCTTAGAAGGATAGGATCGCAGACGACGCGGATTTAAGCGGATTGCCGCCGATTTAAGTTGTTAGGCGATTTTGCCCCTGATTCGCATGACTCATGTTTTATCACAACCCCAACCCGCTAGTTTTTCGAGCCGGCCGAAGCCTCGCCCATAGCGCCCAGTTGGCTGAGCAGGCCGAGGAAATCGGCGTTCAGCCAAAGTTCCACCGCCTGGTTGTTGCGGTAAGTGAAGGTAACGGTAGCCGGCACGATTACGCGTTTGCCCGTGGCGGCAATGCCCTGGAAAGCGGCGCCGGTGTGCGTGCCCTCGAGTTGGTGCCGTACCACCACATTGTTGCCTTCGGCCGTCACGTCGAGCACGGCAAACTTGGCGTCGGGGAAAGCGGCCAGCAGCGCGCTCATCGCTTGCTGGTAGCCGTTGGCATCGATCGTTTGCGGCGCCCAGCCGTGAAACTGCGCTGTGGGCGCGCAGTTGCGCACTACGCCCGGCAGATCGCGGTTGTTGAGTGCCGCCATGGATTCCAGCGCCATTTGTTTGTTGGCCATGGGGTTGGAAGCGGTGAGTTGAGCATTGAACCCGGCCACGTCGAACTGGGAGTGCAACACGGCAATTTTGCCTTTGGCGTCAAATTTTACAAAACCGTTAAACGGCAGGTCCACCTTGTTGCCCGTCGGCGGGTTGCCCATGAGCGGGGCCTTGTTGGTACCGATAAACCGGGCCGTGAAACCCAGGGTATTGCCGGCTTCCACAGTTTCGGTGATCCGGTGCTCCAGATCGGGAAAGGCCGCCCGGAACGCCATGGCGATACCGCGGTAGGCCTCCTGGTTGAGCGCCGTGGGTGAAAAGGGCATGTACACCTGGATGTCGGGGCTCAGGTACTGGACAGCCTTGTCGAAATCGTTGGCGTCGACGGCGGCGAAAAAGGACCGCATCGTTTTTTCCAGCGGGCCCTGGGCTTGCAGGTTCGGGGTAGTGAGCGCCAGCAGCGCGATCAGCAGCAGAATTGTCTGTTTCATTTTTATAACTATTGAAAGGTTAGAGATGCAAAATTTCGGGTAAGCGGACTTTCCAGTTTTTCCAACCTGGAAGGTCTATGGTGATAGCCGCCTCCGGGCAGGTTTTCCCAACCTGAAAGGCCTCCAGGCATCAAAAAACACCCGGCACTATGGCGGCAAATACCTTGTTGCTGGTGAGGTTGTGCGGGAAAACGGGGCCGGGCGGCGGCGGCACGGCCGCGCGTTCCTGCTCGGTGTGGGCTTTCCGGCGTTGCAGTTCCAGGCGCAGGCTGCGCTCGCCCATGCGCATCGCCCAAAGGTGGTTGGCGGAAAACAGGGGGCGGAGCAAAAAACTCAGGCGGCGAAGCAAGGGCTTACGGGCTTCGATGCGCCAGTCGTACGTGATGCGGCAGCGCTCGTTTTCCGGGTCGGCCTCGAACGTCCAGACGCCAGTTCCGCAGAAATCGCCTTCCGCCTCGAGCGCAAAACCGCGGGGAAATTCGGCCTGGGTAACCCGGAAAGTCCAGCGCAAGGTATAAGGCAGCCAGCCCTTGGTGTACAAGGCCACTTGTTTGCCCACGCCGCCCGGAGCGCCCGGCGCCAGCACCGCCGCATCGAGGTACACCGACGGCCACCAGCGCGTGAGGTCTTCCACGGCTTCCAGGGTGCGGTATACTTCGGCGGGGCTGGCGTCTACTTCCCAATGGGTAATAAAATGGTACTGACTCATATTCCAGTTGTTTGCTGCAAAGGTGCAGGCAAGCGCCGCCCCTGTACCATCCCGGGAAATTGGGTTTTTCAGCTCCACGAAAAAGGGGATTTTGGCCGCCCGCCAACCCACAGCCAGATATTTCCGTATTTTCGGTTCAAATTTCGGCCGATGAAAACACCCTGCTCGCTCCTCCTGCTCCTGTGCTGTCCGCTCGTATTGTTTTGCCAAACCGACCGCCTGCGCGACAGCCTCCTGCGCCGCGCGCAAACTGCCGACGCCGACACCACCCGCGTGTGGGCGCTGATGGAAACCGGAAAACTTTTTTTAAACACCAACGCCGACTCCGCCTTGCTCTACCTGCGGCCGGCGCTGCAGCTGGCCGAACAAACCGGCTTTGAAAAAGGCATGGCCCGCTGCCGCATCAACTCGGCCGTAGCCTGGTTCGACCTCGGCCAGTTCGACAGCGTGCAAACCCTTTGCAACGGCGCCATCCCCCTCTGCGAACGCCTCGGGCTGCGCAAAGAACTCGTAGCGGTGTACAACCTGCTGGGCAACACCTGGAGCGCCCGCGAAAACGGCTGGCTGGCCATCCGGGCTTTTGAAAAATGCCTGGAGGTGATGAAAACGGCCGAAGTGCCGCCGCACTACCCCATCGTGGTCAACGACAACATCAGCAACCTCTACCTCCGCCTCGACCTCTACGCCAAAGGACTCGAATACGCCCGGGAATGCGCCCGGCTGGCCGAAGCCAACGGCGACGAGCTCACTATGTGCACGGCCTTTATTCATATCGGCAACGCCTACAAAGGCCTGGAAAAACCCGAACTTGCCCTGCCCGTTTATGAAAAATCTATCCAACTGGCGCGCAAAAACAACTACAACCGGGTCCTGGCCACTGCCTTGTCGGCCGCAGCCGAAATCCACGCCAACACCGGAAAAGAGTCGCTGGCCATCGACATGTACCAGGAAGGCCTGCGCGTGGCCCAGGCAGGCGGCGACCGCGAAGGGCAGATGTACAACCTGCACGGCCTCAGCCTGATCGAACTGACCCAGGGCCAATGGGCCGCCGCCCAGCGCCACGCCGACGACGCCCTCCAACTGGCTGACACCATGCAGTACGACGCCTACCGATACGCCATCCACCTCACCCTCTCCGATATCGCCCTGGTGCGCGGCCACCTCAGCGATTACCAATGGCACCGGGAGAAATACCGCGACATCCGCAACCAGGCCGCCCAAAAAGCGCGGGTATATGCCTTGCAGGAACTAGAAACCAAATACGAAACCGAAAAAAAAGAACAGCACATCCGCCAGCTCGAACAAGAGCAGGAAATCGCCCAACTCCGGCTGCGCCAAAAAAACGGCTGGATCGCTGGCAGCACCGGCGCCGCCATTTTGCTGCTCCTGCTCAGCGCCCTGGCCTGGCGCAACTACCAAACCCGCAAAAAACTGCTGCACAACGAAATCCTGCTCCAACAACAGCAAGTCAAAGACCTCGAAACCGGGCGCCAGCTCGCCGTCGCCACTGCCGTGCTCAAAGGCCAGGAAGACGAGCGAAGTCGCCTGGCCAAAGACCTGCACGACGGACTCGGCGGCCGGCTTTCCGGTATCCGCCAAACCCTCAACCAACTCCAGTACCAGCTGCCGCCCGAACAGTCGGAACTGCCCGCGCGCCTGCTCGACAACCTCGACCAGTCGATCAGTGAACTGCGCTTCATCGCCCGCAACATGATGCCCGAAGCCCTGGTGCGTTTCGGCCTCAGCGAAGCCCTCGAGGACATTTGCGCGCACCTGCACCAGCCCGCCGGCCTGCAAGTACAGTTCCAGTCGTTCGGATTTGCCGAGCGCCTGCCGCCCGACACTGAGGTGGTACTTTTTCGTATCGCGCAAGAACTGCTCAACAACGTGGTGCGCCATGCACAGGCCAGTCAGGTACTCGTCCAGCTCCTGCGCGACGGCGCCCGCATCAGCCTGACCGTGGAAGACAATGGCAAGGGCTTCGACCCGGCCGAACTGGAACGCCAGCAAGGTATCGGCTGGATGAATATCCGCTCCCGCGCCCAGATGCTCGACGCTTTGCTCGATATTCGCTCGGCGCCCGGCAAGGGCTGCTCCGTTCACCTTCAATTCGAATTGCCATGATAGACGTATTTATCATCGACGACCACCCCCTGGTGGTCGAGGGCATCAAAGTGCTCCTGAGCGATTCCGCCATCGCCCGGGTTAGCGGCAGTGCGCTTGCCGCCGCCGATGGCCTGGCGCAGTTAAAAAACCAGGCTGCCGATATTGTCCTGCTCGACATCAACCTGCCCGACATGGACGGGATCGAAGCCTGCGCACAACTGAAATCAAACCAGCCGGGAATAAAGATCCTGGCCCTGAGCACCTTTAAAGAGCGCAGTTTTATCACCCGTATGATCAGCGCGGGCGCTTCGGGTTATTTGCTTAAAAATGTGTCGCGGGAAGAATTGGAGGAAGCCCTGATCGCTGTTTACCGGGGAAAACTTTACCTCAGCATGGAGGCCGCGGAAGTGCTGACCAGTTCCAGCGCCCCCAGCCCCGAAATTCCCCTGCTCACCTCCCGCGAAAAAGAAGTGCTCCAGCTGATCTCCGAAGGCTACACCAACCAGGAAATTGCCAACCAGCTGTTTATCAGCCCGCTCACCGTCGACAGCCACCGGAAAAACCTGCTGACCAAACTGGGGGTGAAAAATACTGCGATGATGATCCGGTTTGCGGTGGAGTACAAGTTGATTTGAGCGGGGAGGGGTAAAACTTTTCAAATTGGACTTTTCAAATTGGGCTTTTGACTTCAGGGCTTTGAAAGGGTACACATTTTTCAATAACCTCCAATAAACAGACCTCGGAGAGGTC
>CAZVZH010000306.1:0-4571 GCA_964630705.1 uncultured Saprospiraceae bacterium
TCCAATTGACGACGGCGCATTTCCAGTTGGAAAAGACCAATTTCCAGTTGACGACGGCGCATTTCCAGTTGGGGAAAGCCAATTTCTAATTGATGACGGACTATTTCCAGTTGACAATAGCGTTTCGCCAGCAGGCAAAGGCAGAGGCCCGGTTTGTTTTCACTGAAGGAAAAACTGCAAAGGCTCCACTTTACGCGCCGCAGCGTCGCCCGGACAATCGACTTTGATTTCGTCGAAAATAAACGTGTCGCCTGGTCGCGCCCCGTCGATGAGGGCGCGCGCGCTGGCGCTGAAACGGGCGCCAGTATTGTCGGCTTCGGCCAGAAAACGATCGTTGCGCAGCTGGATAATTTTGAAAGCCGTAATCGTACACCTGCCGGCTACTTGTTCGGCGTCCGGGTCGCTCAGGACTACCGACAGGCAGGGCTGCGCCTTGAACACCCCGCCCGGAATCGTCCCGGGAGCATACCGCGCACCCAGCAGGATGGCTGGGTCGGGGATGCGTTTGACTTTGTACCGGAACACCACCGGCCGCAAAGCGCCACCGGAAACGGTAATGCTGGCAATCCCGGGCGTACTGGCCCGAACGATGTACGCTGCTCCCTGCACTTTTTGAAGGCGCAGCTGTTCGCTCGTTTCGATTTTCAGGGCCTCCTCCGGCACGCCGCGTGTGAGCAAAGTGATCGGGTTGTCGACCCCGATGTAAAACACGTTCATTTGATCAAAACTGACGATTGCCGCCGGCGTTTCCGGCCGGAAAGCGAAGGCCAGGGTGGCGACGAGCGCCCAAAGAGCGGAAAAATAAAAAAAGAAGGTGCGCATGGCTGTAAGGTTATAATGGCTTATAGGATGCTGAATGTCAGGCTGTTAGCCGCGCGCGGCGCCGTTTCGCCTGGCATCTGGACTTTGATGTTTTCAAAAATAAAGACATCGCCGGGTTGAGCATCGTCGATCAGCCGCCGGGCGGCCTCATTGAAGCGGCCGCCGGTGTTTTCCGCCTCTGCCAGGAATTTTCCGCCGCGCACTTGCACCACCTTGTAGCCCACCATTCCGTAGCTGCCGCTCATGTCAAACCCGGTAATCGGAGCAACAAGACCCTGTTGGGCCCGAAATGTGCCGACTGGCAGGTTTTTCGGCAGGATAGAGCCGCCGAGGCGCGCTTCGGGGTCGGGCAACCCCCGCACGCGGTACTCAAACGTCGTGGGCGGCAAGGCGCCTCCGGAAAGCGTGATGGTGGCTGGCCCAACCGCCGAAGCCCGGACGATGTATTTCCCGCTGGCTTCCTTCCGGATGCTCAGGTTGTCGCTGGTGGCAATGGTCAGTTCCGACTCCGGAATACCCCGGGCCAGGATGGAGGCGGGGTGGTCGAGGGCTACGTAAAAGGTGTTCAACTTGTCGAGCCGGATGGCGCAAGCCGGTTCTTCTGGTTGGTAGGCAAAGGCAAGGGTGGCGACGAGCGCCCACAGGGCGAGCAATTTGGCAAGCAGGTTTTGCATGGCGAGCAGGATTTTGTGTGCGTAACGTTTTTTTAAAACGAAGGAGACCCCCGAAGGCGCATGACCGCCCAAGTTTGTTTTTTAAAACACAAATTGTTTTTTTAAAACAAAAAATTGTTTTAAATTTGTCCGGCTTCTGCATTTCTATTGGTCAAACCGTCAAAACTGCATTACTTTGGGCGCCAATCACAGCACGAAAAGAAACAATACCTCCGGCAAAAAACAAGCGCCGGCAAAACCCAGCACCGCAACGCGCAAAACAGCCATGCAGGAAATCCGATACACCGAAGACGAAATTAAATCGCTCGACTGGCGCGAGCACATCCGCCTGCGCCCGGGCATGTACATCGGCAAACTGGGCGACGGCAGCAGCCCCGAAGACGGCATTTACGTGCTGCTCAAGGAAGTGCTCGACAACTCTATCGACGAGTACGCCATGGGTTTCGGCAAACAGATCGATGTGACCATCGACGAAACAGGCGTGACGGTGCGCGACTACGGCCGCGGCATCCCCTTGGGCAAAGTGGTCGACGTAGTGAGCAAGATCAATACCGGCGCCAAATACGATTCCAAAGCCTTTAAAAAATCGGTGGGCCTCAACGGCGTGGGCACCAAAGCCGTCAACGCCCTGTCCGAATACTTCAAAGTAACCGCCGTGCGCGACGGCAAGGCCAAATGGGCAGAATTTCAATTTGGCAACCTCAAAAAGGAAAACAAACCGGAGTCGACCAAGGAGGAAAACGGTACCCTGATCCATTTCAAGCCCGACAACGGCATGTTCCGCAACTTCCGCTGGGTCAATGAATTCGTCGAACAGCAACTCTGGAACTACGCCTACCTCAACGCCGGCCTGCGCATCAATTTCAACGGCAAAACCTTTTACTCCAAAAACGGCCTGCTCGACCTGCTGAGCAAAAAAACCAACGCCGAACAAATCCGCTACCCCATCATCCACCTCAGCGGCGAAGATGTGGAGGTGGCCATCACCCACGGCGACCACTACGGCGAGCAGTACTACTCCTTCGTCAACGGCCAGAACACCACCCAGGGCGGCACCCACCTCAGCGCATTCCGCGAGGCGCTGGTGAAAACCGTGCGCGATTTTTTCAAGAAAAACTTCGACGCCAAAGACATCCGCGAGAGCGTGATTGCCGCCGTAAGCGTGCGCGTCGAGGAGCCAGTGTTCGAATCGCAAACCAAAACCCGCCTGGGCTCCGATAAAATTGCCCCCGACGGGGCCAACATCCGCAGCTGGATGTCGGATTTTCTCACCAAAGCCCTCGACGATTTCCTGCACAAAAACGCCGAGATCGCCACCGAAATGCTCAAGCGCATCCAGCAGTCGGAGCGCGAACGCAAGGAAATCGCCGGCGTCAAAAAACTCGCCAACCAGCGCGCCAAAGCCGCCAACATCCACAACAAAAAACTGCGCGACTGCCGCTACCACCTCAACGAAAAAGGTGCGGAAGACGCCCGCGAGAACAGCACGATTTTCATCACCGAGGGCGACTCCGCCAGCGGCTCGCTCACCAAAGCCCGCGACGTGAACACGCAAGCCGTGTTCAGCCTGCGCGGCAAACCGCTCAACTGCTACGGCCTCACCAAAAAAATCGTGTACCAAAACGAGGAGTTCAACCTTCTCCAGCACGCGCTCAACATCGAAGATTCCCTCGACGACCTGCGCTACAACCGCGTGGTCATTGCCACCGACGCCGATGTCGACGGCATGCACATCCGCTTGCTATTGCTCACGTTTTTCCTCCAGTTTTTCCCCGACCTGGTGCGCAACCGCCACCTCTACATTCTCGATACGCCCTTGTTCCGGGTGCGCGACAAAAAACAAACCTTCTACTGCTACTCCGAAGCGGAAAAACAGCAGGCGATTCAAAAACTGCGGGGCAAACCCGAAATCACCCGCTTTAAAGGCCTGGGGGAAATCTCGCCGCACGAATTCGCCGCCTTTATCAGCAGCGACATGCGCCTGGAGCCCGTCATCCTGCCTGAAGAAACTAACCTCGACCACGTGCTGAGCTATTACATGGGCAAAAACACGCCCGAACGGCAGGAGTTTATCATCGACAACCTGCGGGTTGAATTGGATGTCATCGAGGGAAGTGCAGTAGAAAAAATGGAAGATTCGGAAGAAACGGCCGAGTTGGAAGCGGCTGAAAGTTAAACAGGTCGATGGTCCTGTGGATTTTAGAAAAATGAAACAGACGAGCGGTACATCCAATGCTGAAACGAGCTGGCTCGACCTTTTTCTATCGGCACTCAACCTACTCAGTCTGATAGCATTCCTCCTATTGTTTATCAGCGCAATCGGACTATTTATCTCCATGGTTTGGGAGGGCAATAGCATGGATGCTGTGGGGTGGTCGCTGTTCCTGATTTGGCTGCTTTATCTGGGTTACATCATTCGGAAAACGCTCGATATTCAACCAGGAAAAAAGGAAGACCGCTGGCATCTGGCGGCGTATTGGTTGGGCATATTCGTCTTGTATTTCCTGAGTGCGCTTTATTTCGTTTCTCAGCTGCCGGCAGGTGGCGGCTGGACGGGTTAAAAAAATTTACCAATGGAAAAATCATACAAAAACTGCCAAAGCTGCGGCATGCCGCTCAAACGCGACCCCGAAGGCGGCGGCACCAACGCCGACGGCTCCAAATCCACCCTGTATTGCAGCAAATGCTACCAAAACGGCGCGTTTACCAACCCGGACTTCACGGCCGAGCAAATGCAGGATCTTGTCAAAGGAAAACTCCGGGAAATGGGCTTTCCGGGTTTCCTGGCCGGCTTGTTTACCCGCAATATCCCCAAACTGGAGCGCTGGAAAAATACTTGATAGCCTTCAACAGCGGTTTTCATTTTTGCCCCTCCCGGCCTGCAGCGCGAATCCTGGGAACTGTTTAGAAAAGTGTGCCACACTTTTCTAAACAGTCCCAAATCCGGCCACCAAAAAGGCCGCGCAAGCTGCTTTGCGCCAACAAACCCACTTTTACATTTTGCCTTTTACCCCGCTAATGGCGGGGCAAGCTATTTTACATTTAATCCAGCCTCCCCCCATGTTCCTCCTGCCA
>CAZVZH010000307.1:0-4552 GCA_964630705.1 uncultured Saprospiraceae bacterium
TTGAAGTTTGAAGTTTGGAGTTTGAAGTTTGAAGTTTGGAGTTTGAAGTTTGGAGGGAATTAAAATGCAATTGAATATGCTCGATTTATTGCTTGGCGGCCGGGCGCGGCTGATGACGCATGTGGTGGGTTGGCTGTTGTTGGGCTTGTTGTTTTTCGGGTTGTTCAGCAGCCTGCGCGGCCCTGGGGAGGCTTTGAGCCGCACGGCGCTCAACCTGGTTTTTTTGGTGCTCATGTTTTACGTGAATGCCAAGGTTTTGGTCAACCGGTTTTTGGAAACCGGCCGCTACCGGACCCTGCTGGCGCTCACCCTGGTATTTTGGCTGGGCATGGCGGCCCTGCGCAGTTATGCGGAAACGGAGTTGTTCAGCCAACGGCTGTTGTCCAACGACCGCCTGCCGCCCGATGGCGGGCTGCGGATGTTTCTGGCGTATGCCCTGTCGTTTTTTTTGCTGCTGCTGTTCAGCACCTTGTATCAGCTGCTCGAAAACCGCTACCTGCTTGAATTGAAACACCGGCGGCTCGAGGCGCAACATGCCGGGGCCCAGCTGGACTACCTGCGCGCCCAGATCAACCCGCATTTTTTGTTCAACACCTTGCACAACATCTACGCTGCCGCCAATTTACAGCATCCCAACACCCCGCAAATGGTGCTCCGGCTCAGCGAACTCCTGCGCTACGTGACCTACGAAGCCCGGGAAACCCAGGCGCCCTTGTCGCGCGAAATCGAACAATTGGAGGCTTACCTCGAACTTTACCGCTTGCAAGCCGACCGGGATTTGCACATCCGCTTCGACCAACAGGGCGACCCCGCGCCGCACCGCATCGCTCCGATCCTGCTGCTCCCCTTGTTGGAAAACGCGCTCAAACACGGCAACCTCGCCGAAACGCCCGAGGCCTGGCTGCGGATCAGCCTGAGCTGTGGCTCCACCGCGATTCAATTTGAAGTAGTAAACACGTTTAACCCCGACAACCGCCAAAAAGACGCCACCGGCGGGGTAGGCCTGACCAACATCCGCCGCCGCCTCGAACTGCTCTACCCCCAGCACCACCGCTTGGACACCCAGTCTGCAAACGGTATTTTTACCGCCCAACTCCACATTGACCGCTATTAACCCCATTAACCCCATTAACCCCATTGACCCCATTGACCGCATTGACCACATTCAAAAAATGATCCGCTGCCTCCTAGTCGACGACGAACCCTTCGCCCTGGCCTTGCTGGAAAAATACCTGCAGCAGACGCCCGATCTGGTGCTGGTGGGCAGTTGCCGCAGCCCCGTCCGGGCGGTTGAGCTGCTGCAAAATGAAAGCGTCGAACTGCTTTTTCTGGATATTCAAATGCCCTTGTTGAACGGCCTGCAACTCTTGCGGCACGTATCTAACCGGCCCGTGACCATTCTGACCACCGCCTACCCGCAATATGCCCAGGAGGCTTACGAGCTCGACGTGGTGGATTACCTGCTCAAGCCGTTTTCCTTCGAGCGCTTCGAGCGCGCAGTGGAAAAAGCCCGACAGGCCTTGCAATTCCGGTCGGCAACTGCCAAGGGGCCAGCCGGAATGCTGACCGTGAAAACGGACCGCAAGTGGGTCAAAATCGCTTATGCCGACATTTTGTACATCGAAGGCTGGAAGGAGTATGTGAAAATTTTCACGGCGACGGAAAAGGTGATTACCCTGGAGCGGCTCAGCCAGCTGGAGCAAACTTTGCCGGCCGGGCATTTTTTAAGGGTGCACAAATCGTACATCGTGGCGAAGCAGGCCGTTCGCGGGCTGGAAGGCGCCGAGTTGGTCGTGGGTGGGGCGCGTATTCCGGTGGCGCGGGCGCGCCGGCGGGCGGTTACGGAGGCCTTGTTTCCCGGCTAAAACTTTTCAAATTGGGCTTTTCAAATTGGACTTTTGACTTTTTTGAAACATCTCGAGTAGGGACGTTTTTTAAGTCAAAAGTCTAATTTGAAAAGTCCAATTTGAAAAGTTTTGTACCCCCCCATTAGTAATTCTTCCGGCAAACTGTCGCTGAATAGTCGGAGCCTTACAAAATATTTGTCGGTTGGAGGGGAGGGGTCTAACTTTGGACACCTTTTTGATTCCGAACACTTGTCTTTTAATCCCTGCTGGTGGCAGCAAAACCAAACGCTGCTGTATCACGCTGTAATCCAGATTTCTCATCATCCATTATCAAAAACAACCGAGTTATGAGCAAAAGTCTCACTTCCCTCTGTTTATTCCTGATTACCGGTTTGACCACTTTATTTGCCCAACCGGCCTGCCCGCCGCAATTCAACAATGCGCCCAGTTGCGGCGCCGCTTGCGTGACCTGCGACATCAACGGCCTCACGAGCAGCGGCAGTTTCCCCGTTTGGCCAACGCAATCGCTTTCGGCCTGCACGAACGGCGCCCCCTTCACCATCGATCGCCCGAGCTGGCACGCCTTTGTTGCGGGAAGTACGGCCATCATTTTTGAGATCCGCTGGACCGATTGCCAGAACAGCGAAGGCATCGAAGCCGCCATTCTGGAGTCGTGCCAGGCCGGGATCAACGGCAATATGACCGCCGTAGCCTGTGCCAGCGGCGGCAATCCGTTGACCTTGTTTATCAATGGCCTCACCGTAGGCCGAACCTATCTGCTGCTCGTCGACGGGATAAACGGAGATGTTTGCAAATACACCATCGGCGTGGCCTTTGGCTCGGCCAAAGCCCCGGAACTGGGGCCTATTGGAGACATTATCGGCCCGACCCAGGTATGCCCGAAAGCCGTAGTAAATTACACGCTGCCCTATGTTGAAAATGCCCAAACTTACACCTGGGTTGCTCCGGCTGGCTCCAAGATCAACGGCGGGGGCAATGTGTTCCAAATGCCGGCTACTGGCCTGACCTCGAATGTCGAAATTGAATTTGGCCCCGTCGGGGGTTCGGTTTGCGTAACGGCCTCCGCGGCTTGCGACACGCCGATTACCAAGTGTATCCAGGTGGTGAACCAGGCGATCCCGATCACCATACTGCCCGACTTGGAATTGTGTTTTGAAGAATTGCCTTATTTCTGGGACCAGGAGCCGGGCGGTTTTATTTCTGCTCCGGGAACCTACACGTTTACCTCCACGCCCTACCAGTCGTACCTGGGTTGCGACAGTACGGTACGGCAAAAAATTATCGCCAAACAGCGCAAGTTTAAAATTCTGCCGCCGACCTGGCTGTGCAAGGACGAATGTTTGCAGGTGGGCGATTTTGAATTTTGTGAAAATGGCACCTTCACCGAAGCCCTCTCGGCAGCCGATGGCTGCGACAGTATGGTCACGTTTACGATTATAAAAATTCCGGCCAAGGCGGGCATTAAAAAACCCGACACCCTGACTTGCCGCGAGCCGACCGTCGTACTCAGCGCCGACAGTACGATTACCACGGGTAACACCGTCACGTACAAATGGGTGAATGCCGCCGGTACCACCCTGAGTACCACTACCTCAGTGACCGTCAACAACGCCGGACCGTTTTATTTTATCGTCACCAACTTCGGTGGCGGCAAATCCTGCTCCGACACTGCAGTAGTAACGGTGCCCGTCAACCAGACGCCCCCCATTTCAAATGCCGGACCCAACCGGGTGCTCACCTGTGAAACGCCGCTCATACAATTGCAGGGCTCTGGCTCCACTGGGCCGCAATTCACCTACTTGTGGCTGGCGTTCAACGGCGGCAACATCGTTTCGGGCGCTACCACGCTCACGCCGACGGTCAATGCTACTGGCACCTATCGCCTGCGCGTTACCAACCAGATTAACGGCTGTACCGCTACCGACAACACCCTGGTCACCGCCAGCCAATTGCCGCCAACCCTGAGCGCCACCGGCGGCACGTACAACTGCACCAACACCACGGTAACCCTGCAAACCACCACCGGCGCCAACGGTCCGACCTATGCCTGGACCGGCCCGAACAACTTTAGCTCCACTCAAGCTAACCCCACCGTCAGTACGGCTGGCGAGTACACCGTAGTGGTCACCGACAGCGTCACCGGCTGTACCAACAGCGCCCTGGCCATTGTCATCGCCAACACGACGCCTCCGGGCGCCGCTGCTGTAGGCGGGGTATTGACGTGCGTGGAAGACACCGTCCAACTAGCGGGCAGCTCGCCGGCTGGCAGCCCGGTGTTTGCCTGGAGCGGCCCGGGCGGCTTTACGTCCAACCAAGCCAATCCGGTCGTGAGCGCCACGGGCAATTACCTCCTGACCGTCACCGGCGCCAACGGCTGCACCAGCACGGCTACGGCTGTCGTCATCCGCGACACGGTGCCGCCGGGCGCTTCGATCGCCATTTCCGGCAATTTAAATTGTAAAAACGCCACCGTCAACCTCACGGCTTCGAGCACAGCTCCGGGTACTTTCCTCGACCACCTGTGGACGCGGCCCAACGGCACTACCACCGCCACCGGTACCAACCCGGTATTCTCGGCCGCCACCCCAGGGCAATACTCCGTGTTGATTACCAATACTGAAAATGGCTGCACCAGTACAGCCAACTCCAACGTGGTGCAGCAGCCCCCGGTCACGGCCGGCATC
>CAZVZH010000308.1:0-4512 GCA_964630705.1 uncultured Saprospiraceae bacterium
TCGCCGACACCGCCGCCGCTGCCGCCGCCGCTGCCGCCGCCGTCGCCGGGGGTTTTGCCGAAGGGGTTGGTGCCGGTGCCGCCGGGCACGCCTTGGTTGCCGGGCTGGCCGGTGTTGCCCTGGCCGCTGCCGGTGGAGCCGGGTTTGCCGAAGCTGCTGCCAAAGCTGCCTTTTTTCCGGTCGCGCTCTTCCTGTTCGCGGCGCTGGCGGTCGAGTTCGGCTTGCTGGCGTTGGCGTTCAGCCTCAGCCTGGCGCTGCGCCTCCTGTTGTTTGCGGGCTTGTTCTTGTTGCTGTTGCCGCCGGGCATCCTCCTGGGCGCGGCGCAAGGCTGCTGCGTCGGGGTCGGTGCTGGTTGGCGTAGTGGAGGTGGTCGGTTTGGAGGGGCTGGGGGGAGGAGCGGATTTAACAGGTTCGGATGGTGCGGGGTCTTCAGCAGGTTGGCGACTGCTGGGATCGTCGAGTTGTTGGCCGACATCGGCCGGATTGTCGCCCTGGCCGCGGTCGGGTTCGCCGGCAGCGGCATTATCGCCGCCGCCGCCCCATTCGATCACAATTGGCGGCGACTCGAGCACTTGCTCGCGCACGGTAGTTTGCAGGAAAAACAAAAGCGCCAGCAAGATGGCGTGCAGGATCACGCTGGTCAGGATGGCTTTTGTTCTATCTTCTTCTTTATGAGCGATGGCCTTCATACCAAAGTTTTTATCAGGATGCAGAAAAGTGATTTGATACGAAAAGTACGTGTTTTTCTGCAAAAATCACCCGGTTTACTTGTCTCCCGGGTGTTCCTCCGTAGCCAGGATGGTTTTTATTTTCAGGCGGTTGGCGATATCCAGGATAAACACCACGTGGTCGAGCGGAACCGTTTTTTCGGCGACGACAGTGATGGTCGTATTCTTCGGATCTTCCTTGAGGGCGCGAAGTTTGGCCGACAAGGCATCGAAAAGACGTTCTTTCCGGGTAGGCGTGCCGTCGAGGTAGTATTGGCCGGCAGTATTGACCGACACCGCCAGGGAGGGCGAGGCCATGGTTTTGGAGCTGCTGGAAGGGAGTTGAAGGTTCAGGGCGTTGGGAGTTACAAATTTGGAGGTGAGCATGAAAAACATCAACAAAAGAAAAATGATGTCGATCATGGCCGCCAAGCTGAAGGATGGCTCCACGCGCACTCTTCGTTTCAGGCCCATATTGCGAGTTGGTTTGGATGAATGTTAAAAAACTGGCAGCAACGGCTAGCGCGAAGGCTCCTGGAGCAGGTCCATAAATTGCAGGGCAGTGTATTCCATTTTATACACCACTTTGTCCAGGTTGGAAACCAAGAGGTTGTAACCGGCCATGGCCACAATAGACACGATGAGCCCCATGGCTGTACTGGTCAGGGCTTGGTAAATACCGCCGGAAAGTACCTGGGGCGTTACGTTGGTAGCGGTCGACATATCCTGAAACGACAGGATCAGCCCCAACACCGTACCCAACAGTCCGAACATAGGGCCAAGGCCCGAAATAGAGGCCAGGGTTGACAAGTTGCGCTCCAGTTTGAGCAATTCCAGGTTGCCGACATTTTCAATGGCTTTGTTGATGTCTTCGAGGGGTTTACCGATCCGGTCAAGGCCCTTTTCTACCATACGGGCCATGGGGGCATCCACGCTTTGGCAAAGGGCTTTTGCGGCTTGAAGGTTGCCGCTTTCGACGCTGGCTCGGATACTGTTCATGAAGTTGTGGTCAACCTGGCCGGCGCGTTGCAGGGTCCAATACCTTTCCAGAATAATGTACACAGCGGCGATAGACAAAAAGACCAGTATGAAAAACATGGCCATACTGGAGGTAGTATTTCCCAAAAAGGAATCAAGCAGGCTTTTGTGTTCTACTACTTCAGCATCACCTGGAGGAGTAACAATTTGCAGCAACCAGAATGCGGCTAAAAAGGATTGCAACGTCATAAACGAGGATGCGGTTGGTGAGATAAAAAGATTGTTTCAATGCGTTTTGCGAACGCCAAAAGTAGGCTATTTTGTATTTGGCCAACAGCAATCGCACATATTTTTCAGTGGTATCGCCGGCTTTGTCCGGCAGCCGGCAGGATAAAAAACAGGAGCCTTCAGATCAGACGAAGGCTCCTGTTTTTAAATGTTAACCCGATAAGATCGGGCTGGAGGGAGTATTATGCACCCTAGTAACGAGCGACCGACCCCCAAATGGCCAATACTTTTGGCATGGCCCGCACCACCAACAGTGCTACAACAGTAACGTACAGAATAAGCATGTGCAAGAAACGGTTTGATTATTAGATTAATTACGCTGTGAATATAGGCTTCCGGATTAAAATTCTGCAAAGCCCTCAAAGGTGAAAATTAATTTCAAATTGAAAAAATTATCCATGAAAAGTTTTTATAAATAAAAAAGCACACCCGGGGCGCTTCTCCGAATTTTCCCAAAGCCTGCGGTAGGGGATAACCGGAATAAAGCGCTACCTTTGTGCCGGGAGTTTTCCCTTTTCGTGTGCAAATGTGTATCTCCGCGGTTGCGCCATCTTGGCTTCCATTCCAGGGCCGGATGGCGCAACTGATCGGGCTGCATGTTTGCACTTTTTTTTGTGCTAATCACCTGGTAACCAACCGTCATTGTATCAAGTTTTCATCCTGTAAAAGTCTTCCGGCACATGGTTTATAACAATATCTTGGAAACAATCGGCAAAACCCCGATTATCCGTTTGAACAACGTCGTAGCGGATATCCCCGCAACTGTATACGCCAAACTGGAAGCTTTCAACCCCGGGCTGAGCGCCAAAGACCGCATCGCTCTGCACATGCTGGAACGCGCCGAACAGCTCGGCAAACTCCAACCCGGGGGCACCGTTGTCGACGCCACCAGTGGCAATACTGGCTTCAGCCTGGCGATGGTGTGCGCCATCAAAGGCTACCGCTGCGTGCTCACCGTGACCAGTAAAATTTCGGAAGACAAACTGAATAACCTCAAAGCCATGGGCGCCGAAGTGATTCTGTGCCCCAAAGACGCCAAACCCAACGACCCCAACTCCTATTACCGCCGGGCCGAACAGCTGGCCCGCGACATTCCGGGCGCATTTTACGTGAACCAAAATTTCAACCCCGACAACGGCGAAGCCCACTACCTCAGCACCGGCCCCGAAATCTGGGATCAAACCAACGGCCGCGTCAACTGGATCATCGGCAGCGCCAGCACCGGTGGCACCCTCTGCGGCACGGCCCGCTACCTGCGCGAACAAAACCCGGGCCTGAAAGTAATCGCTGTAGATGCCTATGGCTCCGTGCTCAAAAAATACCATGAAACCGGCGTGTACGACGAAAGCGAAATCTATTCTTACCACATCGAAGGCACCGGAAAAAACATTATCCCCGGCAATGTCGACTTCGAACTCGTCGACCGCTTCGTGAAAGTGACCGACCGCGACAGCGCCCTGCAAGCCCGCGCCATCGCCCGGCAGGAAGGCATCCTCGCCGGCTACTCCAGCGGCGCCGCCCTGCAATGCCTGCACCAAATCAAACACGAACTGACGACCGACGATGTAGTGGTGCTTATTTTCGCTGACCACGGCAGTAAATACGTCAGCAAAGTTTTCAACGACGAGTGGCTGGAAGCCCAAGGCTTTTTGCCCGAAGCCAAAGGCGAGCATAGTAAACCCGCTGTAAAAAACTCCGGACAAGTGCTCTGCTAAAACAGTCGCCGATCCTTATTTTTCGTGTAAACACATTCCTTCAATATGCAACTCATTCCGATCGAGCGCCGCACCGGCCTCACCCGTGAAGAATTTATTGAAAACTACCTCAAACCCAAACGCCCCGTCGTGTTCACCGACTTGTCGAAAGACTGGCCGGCCACCCAAAAATGGACCTTCGATTTTCTCCGCCAAAAATACGGCCAGCTCGAAGTGCCCATCGTCGGCCCCGATTACCACAAACCCGGGCCCAACTATATGAAAAGCCACCTCACCATGAAATTCGGCGACTACCTCGACCTGATCCAACAAGGGCCAACCGAGTACCGTATTTTCCTGTGGAACATCTTCGACCATGCCCGCGAACTTATCCAGGACGTGAGCAACCCCACGGTCTGCGACGGCTGGGTCGACAACTACCCCTTCATGTTTTTCGGCGGCGCCGGAGCTGTCACGAATCTGCACTACGATATCGACTGCTCCAATGTGTTCCACACCCACTTCTGGACGCGCAAACACATCGTGCTGTTCGACCAAAACCAAAACAGTTTCCTGTACCAGCATCCCTACACGGTTCAAAGCCACATCAATCCGCTGAAGCCCGACTATGACCGCTACCCCGCCCTGCGCAAAGCCGTCGGCCACGAAACCGTACTCACCCACGGCGAAACGCTTTTCATCCCCTCGCTCTGGTGGCATTACATCGTGTACATGGACGGCGGCTACTCCATCAGCCTGCGCTCGCGCGATAGTGTGTTTACCCAGGCAAAAGGGCTTTGGAACATCGCCCGGCATTTCGTCATCGACAAAGGCATGAACGCCGT
>CAZVZH010000309.1:0-2543 GCA_964630705.1 uncultured Saprospiraceae bacterium
TGAAGCGTTGTTGGCACGTACAAACCAGTCTTTGATATGCCTAGCCGCCTGCTTTAGCGCCAAATTAATCTCCCCAAAATCATGACCTTATTATTTGATCGTTCCTAAATTTGCAAGCCCCCGGTTTTGAAACCTTCCTTAAACCATCATGACAACAGCCGAACTCGCAGATTTCCAACACCGCCTGAAGCAGCTCATCCGGAACGACGACCTGGAGTCGGCCTTTCAGGAGCTCGAGGCTCGTCTGCTGCCCAACACCGGGGTTTCCAACGACCTGGCCCACCTCCGCGGCCGCTACAAAAACGCGCGGCGGGAGTATTACGTCAAGGGCATTTTAAAGTACAAAAACGAGTACGAAAACTCGGTCAACCACATCCGGGAAGGCCTTTTCGAAGTGATCGACGCGCTCCGACCAGACCAAATGCGCCCGCCGCCCAACAACGACCCGCTCCTGCAAGCCCTGCGCGAACTCCGCATCGACCCCGACAAAGCCCGCCAGCCGGTTTACCGGGTCAACTGCGACCGCACCGACGCCGGCAGCGCCTACCGGACCACCCGCCGCCTGCGCATCGACGCGCCCTTTCATTTTTTCCTCGTACAAGCTTGTCCCCACCAGATGCCGCACAGCTTCACCGAACGCCTCATTTGGGAAGAAATCACCCGGGTCGACGCCGACCCCGACGCCCGGTTTTACCTCAAACCGGGTTCGGCGCAAAGCCTGGAAATTCCCACACTGCCCACCGTCGACCTCGACGCGGAGGCTACGGTCGACGAGTTCAAACGCGACTTTAGCCGCCGCCACAACCAGTTTTTTGCCGGAGACTATTCCCACGCCGCCTTCGGCTACGCCATCGACGAGCTCAGCTGGGACGCCGAAACCGAACCAGCCGTACTCGAAATGGAGCAATGGCTCAAAACCCTGGCCGGCTCCCAACGCCGCTACTTTGCCTTTTTCCTCGTCGTGTACATCGAAAACCTGCACCACCCCGAACGCCTGCAAGCCCGGCAGAAAACCCTGATCGATACCCTCGCCCGGCTCACCGCCGAAACGCAGGACCATGCCTTCACCCACCTGGGCCTGCGCTGGCCAGCTCCGGCGCCCGAAGCCGGACCCGAACCGCTGCTGCCGCCCGTGCCGCGCGACGAGATTAAAAAATGGCTGCACCGCATCGCCCTTTACGGCCAGGCCGACAACGCCGACACCATTCTCGACCTGTTCGACGATTTTGCCCGGCAAAAAGCACCGGCCCGCTACCGCGACAACAACTTGTACGATATGCGGGAAGTGCAAACCTTGCAGGAAATGGTGTGCCGGACCGCCCTGGAAACCGCCTGAACCCTATTCTGAATAGTCCCCTTTTTCGTCACCGCTTTTATTTTTTTAAAATGAGTTTCGAACGCTACGCCAAATCACGCCCCGAAAATGACATCCCTGCCCTCAACCGGCCAGTCACCCACCGCGCTGACGACCCGGCCACGTACATCCCTTCCGACGGACTGGTCACCGCCGTCAACGTCGCCCTCGCCCTCGGCAAACCCCTGCTCGTGACCGGCGAGCCGGGCACCGGCAAAACCCAACTCGCCGCCCACGTGGCCCGCTTTTTCGGCCTGGAAAAACCCATCGAGTTTAACGCCCAGACGACTTCCTCGGCCAAAGACCTGTTCTACCGCTACGATGCCCTGGGCCATTTCCAGTACGTGCAAACGCAGAAAAACCTGCTCAGCCCCGACGAAATCGAAGCCAACTACATCCACTACGAAGCCCTGGGCCGCGCCATCCGCGACACCCTGCTCGACCCCCAACGCAAAGCCCGCGTAGTGCTCATCGACGAGATCGACAAAGCCCCGCGCGACCTGCCCAACGACGTGCTCGCCGCCATCGACCAGCTCCGTTTCGATGTGCCGGAAATCCGGAAATCGTTTCCCGCCAGCGCCGACGCCGCGCTGAAAGCCGACGAAAAACCCATCATCATCCTTACCTCCAACTCCGAAAAAAACCTGCCCGACGCCTTCCTGCGCCGGGTGGTGTACTTCCACATCGAGTTCCCCGGCCCGGAGGCCCTGCTCGAAATCCTCCAGGCCAAATTCAAACCCGAAGATGAAAACACGCCGCCCCTGTTTTCCAAAGCCGAACTGGACGCCATCATCCGCCATTTCAACCTGCTGCGCCAACCCGAGTTTGTCCGCCTGCGGAAAAAACCGGCCACCGCCGAACTCATCTTCTGGGCCGAACTGCTGCCCCAGATCGGCTTCGACCCGCTGGGCCTCGACGCACTCGAAGACCTCGACGCCGGCGAAAAACTAAAACTGCTCAGCTCCTACGCCGCCCTCGCCAAAATCAAGGAAGACCACGATGCCTTGCGGCGGGTGGTTTTTCCGGAGGAATCGTAAATCGTAAATCGTCATTCGTAAATCGCCCTTCCCCGCGTGTACGCCCACTTCCTCCCGATCCTTGCCGGCCAGCTTGAACAGGCCGGGTTCCCACTGGGACTGGGCTGGCATTTGGCCGTGCGCCGCCTGCTGGCGCAATTGCCCGACGACGT
>CAZVZH010000309.1:2643-4505 GCA_964630705.1 uncultured Saprospiraceae bacterium
CATCGTTCCGGGCCAGGGCCAGGATTCGACCATCGTAGAACCGCCGGCCCCGCCCGTCGAGCCAGCCCTCGATTACCTGCCCGATGCCCGTGCCCAGCGCGACAGCCTGCTCAGCGCCCTGCGCGCGCCCGAGCCCTCCGGTTTCGACCGGCTGATGCAGCGCTACGAGTGGCCGCTGAAAATCGCGGGCTTGCTCTTGCTGGCCCTCGCACTGGCCCTGCTGGTGTGGTGGCGCCAGAAAAAACGCCCGCTCACCGCCGCCCGCGAACGCGCCGACCAGCCGCCCTTCGTGTGGAACATCGAACTCGGCGATGCGCCCGAAATCCTCTTCGACGACGATTTTTACGCCACCGCCAACCGCCTGCGCCGCCGCGAAGCCTCGGGGGTACTCCATCTTGATTTGCCCCGCACCATACAGGCTACCATCGAGCGCGGCGGCCTGCCCGATTTCCAGTTTCGCGAACGCACCCGCCCGCCCGAATACCTGCTGCTCATCGACCGGCTCGACGCCAACGACCACCGCGCCGCCCTGTTCGACGCCATCGCCGCCGGCCTGCAAAAACAGGAAGTGCTGCTCGACCGCTATTTTTTCAGCGGCGACCTGCGCTGGTGCTGGAACGACGAGCAGCCCCAGGGCCTCGGCATCCGCGACCTGATTGCCCGCTACCCTGGCGCCCGGCTCCTGGTGCTCAGCGACGGCTACCGCCTGCTCAACCCCGCCACCGGCAAACCCGCCGCCTGGCTGCAAACGATCGAGCCCTTGAAACAACGCGCCCTGCTCAGCCCCGTGCCGCCCGCCAGTTGGGGCCCGCGCGAACGCCGCCTCGCCGAGCGCTTCAGCCTGCTGCCCGCCCGCCTCGAAAGCCTCGACCTGATCGCCGAACTCGACCGCCAGCTCGAAACCGGCCTCTACCCGCCCACGGCCAACCAGCCCGACGCCGAACTGCCCGTAGCCCTCGGCGGCCCGCTCCTCGCCACGCTCCGGCAGTACTTCTCCGACGAGCAGATCCGCTGGATCGCCGCCTGCGCCGTGTGGCCCAGCCTGCACTTCGACCTCACGGCCTGGCTGGGCCGCTGGATGCAGGGCCAGGCCACAACCGCAGAGCTAGCCTCGGAGAGGCTAAACGTTGGTAGAAGCAGCAATTCACATGATTTTGGAGCGAGAAGAGCCGCTCAGACATCGAGCGGCTCTTTTCGCCCCAAACTATGGTTGTCCACGATCAGGCTACAAACCTTGCGCCGCTCCGAGGCTTTCCGCGCCGCGATTGGCCGCCGCGCCAACAGCAAAAGCAGCGCGAACGCAAACGCGGCGCCCAAAAACCCGGCCGCCGGCCTGAGCCTGGGCGCGCTGCGCCAGCTCACCCGCCTGGAATGGTTCGTGCAGGGCAGCATCCCCGACCGCGACCGCCTGACCCTGCTCGAATGGCTGGAACAGGACCGTCCCGGACTTCTGCGCCGCCTCCAGGCTGCCCTCTTCCGCCTGCTCAGCGCCCAAAAATCCCCCGAGCCCCGCAGCGCCGCCTACCCCGGCCACCGCATGCACCTGGCCCTGCTCGGCTGGATGAGCGCCGACGACCCCGCCGAACGCGAACGCCTGGCCGACGAACTGCGCCGGCTCGCGCCGTTTACCCGCCCCGACCTGACGGCCCTCAAAACCCTCCGCCGCCGCCGCACCGCGCTCGACGCCCTGGTGCCGCCCGCCCTGCGCCGCCACCTGCACCCCGGCGGCTTTCCCGCCCTGGGCTGGACGCCCTTCTGGCGCGACACCGGACTGGCCCTGCTGCTCTGGTTGGCCGCCGCCTGCACCGCGGTGTTTTGGCGGCCCCAGCCCCCGGTGTGCGCCGGCGAAACCGCCGTTTTTC
>CAZVZH010000310.1:0-4479 GCA_964630705.1 uncultured Saprospiraceae bacterium
AAACTAAAAAAATGACCTACGCTGTAGGCGACATCCATGGCTGCCTGCGCAGCTTCGACGCCTTGCTCGAGCGCCTGCCCTTACAAAGTGGCGATGTGCTGATCTTGCTGGGCGACCTGATTGACCGCGGCCCCGACTCCCGGGGCGTGATCGACCGGGTGTGGCAACTCCGGCAGGCCGGGCATCCGGTCGTTTGCCTGCGGGGCAACCACGAGCAACTCTTGCTCGATGCCCTGCCCGACCCCGCCAAACTCGACCTCTGGCTGTACAACGGCGGCCGCCAAACCCTCCTGAGTTTTCGGATCAACCACCCGATGGACCTTCCCGGCGAATACCTGGAGTTTTTGATGGAAATGCCGATCTGGCATCAGGCGGGCGCATACTTGTGCGTGCACGGCGGCATCGATTTTTCCAAGCCACACCCCCTGGATCACCCGGAAATTTTGCTTTGGCGTCGCAACTGGTACGAGCAAATCGATTACGACTGGCTCGCCGATCGCACCATCCTGCATGGCCACACACCCACCGACCTGGCCGTCATTCAGCAGCAACACCGGGCCCTGACGCACCAGCGCTACCTCAACCTCGACAACGGCTGCGTGTACGCTTGCATGGGTCTTGCCCGCGACGATTGGGGCAGCCTGCTGGCCTTTTGTTTGGACACCGGGGAATTATTTATCCAAAACTGCGTTGATGCAAACCTGATAAGACGGGAATAATCTTATTCCGCCCTTTTCTGGATGTTTAAATCACTTTAAAGTTTTTTCTCCTAGCTTTGCCGCGATTATTCACCCACATCATTCAATATTTCTATTTATGAAGTTCTCAATCAAAACCCTGTTGCTGCTGCTGGCAGTTTCCGCATTCACAGTAGTCGCTTGTAAAGACGATGAGTCGAACGAAGACAAACTCACCGCCGTTTCCTGCTGGAAAAACACCAAGTCGGAAACCTACGACCCGACGACCAACACCTGGACCGAAGACGTGCTCGACGATTGCGACAAAGACGATTGCACGCGGTTCAACGCCGACAAAACCCTCACGTTTGACGAAGGCGCCACCAAATGCGACCCGACCGATCCGCAAACCAGCTCGGGCAGCTGGAGCCTCAGCTCCGATGGCACCACACTGACCATTAACGATCCGACCAGCGGTCTGACGCTGACCGGAAAAATTACCGAGATCAGCAGCAGCAAACTCGTCCTGGAAATCGATATTCTAGGCTTCAAAAGCCGGGTTACGTTTACCAGCTAAACCATTCGTTGCTTGCGAATAGCCGGAAATATCCCGACTTAATTCGCTGATTTTACCTAAAGCCGCATAGAGGTTTACGAATGACGGTTCATTTCGTTCGCCTTTATGCGGCTTAGTTTTTCCATAGCCAAAAGCCGTACCTTTGCCGCCGCTTCAAACTCCAAACTTCAAACTTCAAACTTAAAAATGTTCCCAACCTACGACGTCATAGTAGTCGGCGCCGGCCATGCCGGCTGCGAAGCCGCGGTGGCCGCCGCCAATCTCGGCTGCAAGGTCATGCTCGCTACCATGAACATGCAAACCATCGCTCAGATGAGTTGCAACCCGGCCATGGGCGGCGTAGCCAAGGGGCAAATTGTGCGCGAAGTAGACGCCCTTTGCGGATATTCCGGCATCGTCACCGACCACACGATGGTGCAGTTTCGCATGCTGAACAAATCCAAAGGTCCGGCCATGTGGAGCCCCCGCGCCCAAAGCGACCGCATGCAGTTTGCCCGGCTTTGGCGGCAACTGCTGGAGGCCCACCCGAACATCGATTTTTGGCAGGAAATGGTCAATGGCCTCGTCGTCAAAGACAGCCGCGTGCAAGGCGTACGCACCGGCATGGGACTCGAAATACCCGGCCGGGCCGTAGTGCTCACCAATGGCACCTTCCTCAACGGTATCATCCATATCGGCGAAAAACAGTTTGGCGGCGGCCGCGCCGGCGAAAGCGCCGCCCGGGGCATCACCGAACAACTCGTCGAGCTCGGCTTCGAAGCCGGCCGCATGAAAACCGGAACCCCGCCCCGCCTCGACGGCCGCTCGCTCGACTATTCCCGCATGGAACTCCAACCCGGCGACGAACCCGCCGGCAAATTTTCCTACACCGACACGCCGCCGCTGACCGACCAACTACCCTGCCACATCACCTACACCAACCAACGGGTGCACGATATCTTGCGCACCGGCTTCGACCAATCGCCCATGTTCAACGGGCGCATCCAAGGCGTAGGCCCGCGCTACTGCCCCAGTATCGAGGATAAAATCGACCGCTTCAGCGAAAAAAC
Source organism: uncultured Saprospiraceae bacterium (assembly GCA_964630705.1). GTDB lineage: Bacteria > Bacteroidota > Bacteroidia > Chitinophagales > Saprospiraceae > M3007. The sequence goes on from CAZVZH010000310.1 coordinate 2,304, forward strand.
TTCGCACCAGCTGTTCGTCGAGCCCGAAGGCCGCGATACCTGCGAGGTGTATGTCAACGGCTTTTCCTCTTCCCTGCCTGAAGATGTACAATACAAAGCGCTACGTGAAATCCCCGGATTGGAGCAGGCCAAAATGTTCCGCCCCGGCTACGCCATTGAGTACGACTATTTTCCGCCCACCCAACTGCAAACCACGCTGGAAACCAATCTGGTGAAAAACCTTTTTTTCGCCGGCCAGATCAACGGCACCACCGGCTACGAGGAAGCCGCCTGCCAGGGCCTCATGGCCGGCCTGAACGCCGCGCAGGCCGTCCGGGATGAAGAGCCGCTCGTGCTCAAACGCTCCGAAGCCTACATCGGCGTGCTCATCGACGACCTGGTGAACAAGGGCACCAAAGAACCTTACCGCATGTTCACCAGCCGCGCTGAATACCGCATCCTGCTCCGGCAAGACAATGCCGACCTGCGCCTCACCCCCATTGCCCGCCGGCTCGGCTTGCAAGGCGCCGACGCGCGCATGGACCGCGTGCGGGCCAAAGAAAACGCGGCACAGGAAATTGAAACCTTTTTCCGCAACGCTTCCGTAAGTCCCGATGAGGTGAACGGCTATCTGGCCTCCGTCGACTCGGCCCCGGTACAGCAAAAACTCAAACTCTACAACATCCTCCTGCGTCCGCAAGTCGACATCGGCAGCCTGGCGCAGGCCTTGCCCGAACTGCGGCGCTTTCTCGACCCTTTCCCCCAGGAATTTGTCGAACTGGCAGAAATCAACATCAAATACGAAGGCTACATCCGCAAAGAGCAGGAAATGGTGGAAAAGATGAGCCGCCTGGAAGACGTGCACCTGCACGAGGATTTCAACTACCAAGCCCTCAGCGCTCTCAGCGCCGAAGCCCGCGACAAACTCAGCCGGCAAAAGCCACGCACCATCGGACAAGCCAGCCGCATCTCCGGCGTTAGCCCGGCCGACGTCAGCGTGCTGCTGGTACACTTGGGGCGCTGAGCAGGTCCAGGCGCCGCCTGGTTTCTACAATTTTCCGGACATCCACCTCTCCCGCCGTTTCGATTCCCGAAGCAATGTCGACGCCGACGCAATTCGGATGGCGCAGGGCCAGTTCGAGCTTGCTGGCATGCAAGCCGCCCGCGAGCAGGAAAGGGTATGGAAAATCTGCCGGAATGGCCGTTTCCATCACCTGACCACTGCCCGGCGCCGCACCGTCGAGGATAAAGGCATCCACGTCGAGGGCATAGTGGTTGAGCTGTTCCAAATCGGCCGGCGTCCGCACTTGGCAAGCCAGCATTACTTTCTGTTTCAGGCTGCGCACAAATTCGGGCGACACATCGCCGGCGTACACCTGCGCCGCTTCAAAAGGATACCGCGCCAATAGCTCCCGGATTTCCGTTTCCGAATTTTTAAAAAAAACAGCCACCGCACGGGCCGGCAGGCAGGCGGCGTCGAGCAGGTCCGGGGCGATGCGGCGTTTTGATAGCGGCGAAAAATTAATGCCCAGGTAGTCGGCCGGCGGCGGCTCCCGGAGCAACGCCGCCGTGCGAATGCCGCAAGCTTTGAATAATAATCGGGGCGCCCAGTTCCGGATATCGCCTGCGCCATTTTGCATGAGGCTGGTACCAATCAGGAAGCCGTCGGCCCGGCGAACAAACTGGAAGTCGCGTTCGTCGCGGATGCCCGACTCCGCGATCAAAAACCGGCCGCCCCCATGCTGCCCCAGCACATTGATCCGGTTGAGCGCCGTGCGAAAACTGCGCAGGTCGCGACTGTTCACACCCAGCACCGGAAAGGGCAAATGCTGCACGGCTCCCAGCTCTTCTGGGCTATGCACTTCCACCAGCGCGCCCATGCCCAAGGTTTCGGCGGTTTGGCGCAAAGCCTCCAGTTGGCTGGGAGGCAACAACGCTGCAATCAGCAAAATCAGGTCGGCGCCAGCGCGGCGAGCCAGGTAAATTTGGATGGGGTCGAGAACAAAATCTTTTTGCAGTAGCAGGGGCCCAGCGGGCTTGTTGTCGTTGGCCAGCGCTGCTGCCGCGGCCTGCAAGTCGGCATAACTGCCGCCGAAAAACTCCGCGTCGGTCAACACCGAAATTGCGCCGGCGCCGGCAGCAGCGTAGCGGCGCACCTGTTCGGCCAGGTCGACATCGGAGTTGATCCAGCCCGCCG
>CAZVZH010000311.1:0-4460 GCA_964630705.1 uncultured Saprospiraceae bacterium
AGCGAAATTTTTAAAAAAATTTCGCTGCGCGTTTGTGCCACACCTCGACTACAATCAATAATAAATTTTATCGGCGTTGCCCTGGTAGAACGGCAGCGTCCAGCTGAGCCGGATGCCGAACTGCAAATCGGTACGACGGCCTTCGAGGCGGCCCATGCTGCTGAAGTCCCAGCTGCGCAGGCTTTCGGTAAACCCCTGGCCGAAGGTGAAGCCTGCCATCCAGTTGGAGCGGCGGCTGAGGCTGAGGTGTTGCCAGCCGATGAATTGTTGGAGCGCCAGGCCGCCGCTGAGCCGGTCGTAGCCTTTGCCGTAGGCGCCGGCTACTTGCACGAGGCTGTTGTTGTTGTCTTGCACCCGGATTTTATGGCGCAGCCATCCGGCGCCGAGGCTGATGCGGATACCCGAGCGTTGCTTGCCCACGGGGAAAAGTTTGCCCAGGGAAGCGCCCAGGTAATAGCCGCGTTGGCGCAGCGCTACGTCGGCGATTTGCTGGTCGTTGCCAATGAGGTTGCCTTCGGGGGTGCGCAGGATGCTGAGCGGGTCTTCTTTGACTTTGCCGCCGAAAAAGTAGTAGCCGTCGAGGCCCAGCGCCCAGTTGCCGGCGGTCAGCCATTCGAGGCCGGCGCCGAGGCTGCCACTGGGGCCGAAGCGGTCGGCCAGGTCGCCACCCGGGATTTGAGCGCCAAAATTTAAATGCGTCAGCACAACACTGCCGGCATTACTGCCTGTTGCCAGTTCGGGGTGTTCGGGAAAGCGTTGTCCGCGGACTTGCAGGCAGGCCAGCAAAGCGACGACGAGCGGGAAAAAAAGTTTTTTAGCGTACATGGCGGCGATCTGTTTGCGTAGAACCAGCGGCAAAACTAAGGAAAAAATAAAGAGCGCCGGAGAGGAGGTAAAGGCTGCGCCCAGGCCTGAAATGAACGGAAAAGCCGGCCGGCACGCTGCCGGAAAGGCTGATCAAATCCATTTCGCGGAGTGCTGAAAATCATCTGCTGCTTGGCTGCACTGGCAGGGCGGCGGCTGTGCGCAGAAATACGCTGGGAACATGACGAAGATCAAGCCGGGTTATAACCGCCGTCACTCATCCTTGCTTTTTGGCACAGGTAGATTTGTGCAAAAATCAGAGAGATGAAAGTCAAAATGCTGTTCCTGTTCGTCCTCGCCGCCCAAGTGGCACTTGGACAAAGCACCTTCCGGATTTCCACATTTACCCTCACGATAAAAGGCACTTCCAACCTGCACGATTGGGAATCGCAAGCCAAAGAAATGCGCGCCAGCGGCGCCTTTACGGTAGATGCGGGTGTCTTGCAAGCCATTAGTAGCTTGTCGGTAGACATTCCGGTTAAATCCATCAAAAGCGCCAAGGGGTCTATCATGGACAACAAAACCTACAGCGCGCTCAAGGCCAATAAATACGCCACTATCACCTTCAAACTCGACAAAGCGACCGTCACCCGCAAAGGCGACCGCTACGATGTGAGCGCCAGCGGCCAACTGAGTATTGCCGGTGTGACCAACAAGGTCAGCCTCGCCGTCCAAGGTCGCACGGCTGCCGATGGAACGCTGAGTTTCAACGGTTCCTATAAACTAAAAATGACCGATTACGGCATCGACCCGCCCACCGCGTTGCTCGGCACCATGACGACCGGCGATGAAGTAGAGATCGTGTTCAAGATCACCCTGAAGCCGGAATAAACCGCATCTTTTGAAGCAATTATCACATATTTCTAAGACTAAAATCAACTTGTTTATTATGAAAAACAGCCTAGTTCTTTCCGTATTCGCACTGCTGTTCAGTGCTTCCTGGGCCTTGGCACAACAACCTGCCCTTCAGTACTATCGCCCCTGGGATAAAACCGGTATCAACACCTTCGAACCTTCCAAAAAAGCCGACCAACCGGAATACACGGGTTTCAAAATCCGCATCGGCGGTTCGTTTACTCAGGATTACCAATCCATCACGCACTCGAACGTGCCGACCTACAAACCGGTTTCGGGTACGAACCCGACCAACGCCAACCTGCTCTACGGCGCCGGTATCGATGGCGACACGACCACCGGTAAAGTTTCGGGTTTCAACCTGGCTATGGCCAACCTGAACCTGGATTTCCAGATTGAAGATGGTATCCGCGTTGCTTTGGAAAACTACATGTCGTCGCGCCACCACACGGAATTCTGGGTAAAAGGCGGCTACATCCAAATTGACAAACTCCCGATGTTTGGCAGCCCGCAATGGTACACCGACCACGTCCGCGTGAAAATCGGTCACTTCCAGCCCAACTACGGCGATATGCAGTTCCGCCGCACCGATGGCGGTAACACCATGTACAACCCCTTTGTGGAAAACTTCATCATGGACGCATTCACGACGGAAATCGGCGGTGAAGCGTATGTTTTCGTGGGCGACTTTATGGGTATGGTCGGTATGACTTCCGGTTTTATCAACGGCAACGTCAATAACTATCCGAGCACGCCGATCGGCTCCGATGTCGAACCGACCGAGAAAAAGCCCTCGATCTTTTTGAAAGGCGCTTACGACAAACAGATCAATCCGAACTTCCGCTTCCGGCTTTCGGCTTCGTACTACATGAACCCGAGTATCCAGCGCAACACCTTGTTTGCCGGCGACCGCACCGGTTCGCACTACTTCCTGGCAATGGAACCGGCACTGACTGGCGGCGCCGCTACCTCCCAGTCTGCCAGCTTTACTTCGGGCCGTTTCAACCCGAGCTTCACCAATGAAGTGGGTACCTTGATGATCAACCCCTTTGTTAAATTCTACGGCCTGGAATTCTTCGGCGCCTACGAACAAGCGAAAGGACGCACCAACCGCGAACGCGACGGCAGCGAACGCGACTTCACCCAAATCGCCGCCGAACTGCTCTATCGCTTCGGCGCCAGCGAGCAACTCTACGTGGGCGGTCGCTACAACCAACTGACCGGCACTCCGTTCGGCTACACCAGCGAAATCTCGATCGACCGTCTGGCCATCGCCGCCGGCTGGTTCCCGAGCAAAAACCTCTTGCTGAAAGGCGAATATGTCGTCCAGAATTTTAACGACTTCCCGACCGACGACTATCGCAACGAAGGTAAATTCAACGGTTTCATGATCCAGGCAGTAATCGGATTCTAATAGAAGCTGTGTTGGACAATTGATTTTGCTTGCTTGTTTTTCTATCAACAATAAACAATATCAATAGTCTGGATTTTGGCCCTATGGTCTGCTACGGCCATAGGGCCTTTTTCAAAACCTCTATAACAACAACGCTATGTCTATCCATTGGCTTCGTCTGCTGGCTATTGTTAGCCTGGGCTTTTTTACCTCAGCCGCGCTGCTGACGGATGCCGTTTTCCCGGGCGATAAAAAACAACAGCGTTATACCATCCTGCCCAGCAGCAAACTCCTGCTCAAGGGCACCACCAACGTCAATAATTTTACCTGTAAATGCGAAGACCGCTTCAGCGCTCAGGTATTGGAGGCCGAAGCCTCCGGCGGCAAACAAACCCGCTTTCGCAACGCCCGCCTGCGCATGACGACCCGTAAGTTCAATTGCCAGAACGCCAAAATGGAGCGCGACCTCTGCAAGGCCCTCAAGGCTTCAGAATACCCCTACATTCAGGTGGAATTGCTGGAAACCCAACACGATCCGGAACATTTTAAAAACGGCGCTGCCGGCCGCTGGGCCGACGTGCGCGCCAAGGTAAAACTGACCATTACCGGCGTTTCCAAAGAGCAAATCATCGATGCCCGCGCCAAAACGAATGGCCCGAATAGCTTCAGCCTGCAGGGCGAAAAATCCCTGAACATGTCGGAATACGGCATCGACCCGCCGGAAGCCTTGTTCGGGCTGATCAAGGTCGACGACCTGATCACCTTTCAATTTTATCTGGATATCGCCGTGGAGGAAGCCGGCGCTCCGGTCGAGTAAGCCGCCCAACCGACCATTTATCTCCTATTTACGCAAACCAACCGTTGTTCGACTATGAAAAAATTACTGATCAAAGGAATTGTTGCAGGGGTATTGTTGCTCCTGTTCAGCTATGCCGCCCTCTATCTGGTGGTCACTTTTTTGCCCCACATAGCGGAGGAATACTACAACCCAATCTTCGATCTGGAAGGTGAAAAAACCTACCTCTATTTCCTGCACCCCTTTATCCTGAGTTTCGCCCTGGCCTGGTTCTGGCGGCGCTTCAAAAGCCTTTTCCACGGCCCCTTCTGGTGGCGCGGCATCGAAATGGGGCTGGTATATGCCCTGATCGCCACCCTGCCATCGATGTGGATCACGTTCAGTTCGCTGGCCGTTTCGCTGCCATTGGTGCTCACCTGGCTGGCGTACGGGGTGTTTCAGGCGGTGGTCGTGGGAATTGTTTATGCGAAAATCAGTCCTTAGCGTTTGAAGTTTGAAGTTTGGAGTTTGAAGTTTGGAGTTTGGAGTTTGGAGTTTGAAGTTTGGAGTTTG
>CAZVZH010000312.1:0-4448 GCA_964630705.1 uncultured Saprospiraceae bacterium
AAATCTTTCTACCCCACCCTTCAAACTCCAAACTTCAAACTCCAAACTTCAAACTAACTATGCAACCCACCGAACGCGCCCGACAACTGCTGGAATCCGTTTGCGACCCGGAAATTCCCGTGCTCACCATCTCCGACCTGGGCATCCTGCGGGATGTACGCTGGCTGGAAAGCGAAGAGATATTGGAGGTGGTGATCACACCAACGTACAGCGGCTGCCCGGCTATGAACGCCATCGAGGTGAACATCCGGGCGGCCTTGCAGGAGGGCGGATTCGAACGGTTGCGGGTGACCACGGTGTTGCAGCCGGCCTGGACGACCGACTGGCTCTCAGAGTCGGGGCGGCAAAAACTCGAAACCTACGGCATTGCTCCGCCGGCCTCGGCCAGCCTCGACAAAAAAGCGCTGCTGGGCGAACGCCAGGCCCTGCGCTGCCCGCAATGCCAGTCGACCAACACGGAGATGATCTCCCAGTTCGGTTCAACCGCTTGCAAGGCGCTGTTCCGCTGCCTCGACTGTTTGGAACCCTTCGATTATTTTAAGTGCCATTAAACTTTGCATGCTTTGGGCTTGATATTTGCGTAGTTTTAGGCAACTAAAAGCGCGCAAAATGAAAGCACTTGGACTCAGCAGTAGCGGCTTCAAAATTGGCAACGGAATTTTCGGCACGTACGGCGACAGCGCCGGCACGGTACGGCAAATCGTACACGACGGCGATACCCTCGAAATACGCCTCGACGCCGATCTGGGCGTGCGTTTCCTCGGCATCGACACCGCCGAAGTGAGCATGCTTTTGCCCTCAACCGATACCTTTGTCAGCCTTAAAAATGCCCGATGGAACGAGTTTTTCATCAGCGGCGCCTGGCGCGAAAACTTGTTTTTGCACCCCGGCCTGATGCTCGACCTGGAGGTGCGCATCGGCGACGGAACCGATGTGGCTTACAACCACGCCCGACAAGCTGAACGGGGCCAGCGCACCCTGGAAGATTTCATCATCGCCGACCTCGATCAAAGCGATAGAACCAAGGAGGACTTCCGGTTTTTCATGGCTTTCGGCCACGAATTTCTCGACGGCACCGGCCGCCTGCTCTGCTACCTCCACCCCGACCGCAGCAATTTTTCCGACCGCAAACTACGCGACGCCCTGCCCTCCAGCAGCTACAACGAGCGCCAGCTGGCTGCCGGCGCGGCCCACCCTTACTTCATTTGGCCCAACATCCAGCCGTTTCTGAACAACCGCCCCTTCGCGCCCGAAAACCTGGAGCCGAAAAAATTCTGGTCGATTGTCCAACGCAGCTCCAAACTGCAACAAGCGCGCACCAGCGTGAAAGCGGCCCGGAAAGCCGGCCTGGGCGTTTTCGACCCGCAAGACCCCCTGCGCCTGGCGCCCTTCGAACTCCGGTTTCTCAGCCGAAAAGCCCTGCCCAAACGCTACGTGCTCGACCTCTCCCAGCCGGGCAGCAAGCGCCTGCTCGATCCTGAACTGTACTACACTATTCCGAATCCGGAAGACCGCCTGTTCATCCCCGCCGAATACCAGTTGTTGTTTCAGGCTACCGGTTGGGCGTTGGAGGTGGCGGATAGCGTGGAAGCCATGGGATGACATGGGTTTCTGGTTAGAGGGTTTCTGGTTAGAGGGTTTCTGGTTAGAGGGTTAGAGGGTTGTACACCATTTCGGATGATGAACAACCCTCTAACCCTCTAACCAGAAACCCTCTAACCTTCTAACCAGAAACCTTCTAACCTTTTTATTTAAGTTGTTCCAGCAGCCAGTCGCGGTGAAAAATTTCGGTAGCGGGGGGGAGTTGGGCCCGGAGTTGGGCGAGTTGATCGGCTTCAGGCCGGTCGATGCGGGCGAGTTTTCGGGTAAAGTCGATGAAGTTCCGGGCCTGTTGTTTCATTTGCGCACTGAGCAGGGTTTGGCGGTGCAGGTAGATGCGGTAGGCCTCCAGAAAGGCGAGTAAGAGTTCCGTTTCACCGCTTTCGTAGTAGATCCGGGCGAGCAGGTTGCGGGTGGTGACGGCGAGCAATACGTCGCGCGGGTTGGTTTGGTTGAGCAGCACTTGCGCGGAGCCGTATTCCTTCCGGTGGTAGTGGTATTGGGCTTGAGCGGTCAGGCGGATGTCGTCGGCATAGTCGGCGGGCAGGCGCTCGCTGTACGTTTCGATAAATTGGCGTACCCATTCGGGTTGGTTGTTGCGCAAGCCGGTGTTGACCAGGTTGAGGAAACGCCAGGGCGCGATCTGGTTATTTTCGAAAAGCAAGCCGGCTTCAAGGAGTTTTTGGTTGACTTCCAGGTATTCGGCGGAAAACCGGGGGTCATTTTCGCGGTTGATACGGCGGGTGCAGTAGTTGAGCAGGCCGGTATAGAGGTATTTGCGTTCGGCTTCGTCGAAGCGCAACTCGTGTTCGTGCAGCAGGTTTTTCAGTTGAAAAAAATGGCTGGTGTCGGCGGCTTCGCGCACGAGCCGGATGCCGGCGAGGTAGATTTGAGCGGTTGGGTTGAGCGGGGTGGCGGCCTGTTGGAGGTAGTCGAGCATCCAGTCGCCCAGGTTCCATTTGAACTGGAGGTTGAGCATGTATTCGAGGTTGGCCATCGACCAGCAATAGCGCAGTTTTTCCACCAGATAAAAATCGTCGAGCGCGTCGGAGGCTTCTTGCAGCGGCTCGGAAAACTGGTGTTGGTTCAGGTCGGTGCGGTCGTAGCGCAGGGCCGCCAGCCGGAAACGGTCGAGGTAATAGCCCGCGTTGCGCCAGGGCGACTGTTCGAGCGCCTGCACGGCGCGATCGAAGGCGAATTTGTAGTGGCGGGGCAGCACAGCAGGATTCCACACCTGCAGCAGGCTCATAGCCAGTTCGAAATCCGTGCCTTGAAATTGCTCCATCGCCAAAAAGGCTTCGGCTTGCTGATGGAGTTGGTTCATGAGGTAGGCCAGGCGTTTTTCGGTGAGCGGTTTTTCAGTTTTGAATTTTCGCAGCACTTGTTTCTTTTCAAGGGCGGCCGCTTCGAACGCCGGGGCGTGAAGCGCCAGGTATTGAAAAAAAAGGGCCAGCTCGCCGGTGCGGTTGAAATACGGCGAGGCCAGGAAATCCCGGAAGCGGGACAACTGACGGCCGTTGAATTGGCGCAGGAGTTCGAGCAGCTTGCTGTGGTGCATGGGCGTAGATAGAATGGAAGTTTTGCCGGGGTCGTAAATTCCCAAAATAAAAAAGTAAATTTGAAGCCTGAATTGAAAAAATTGTTTTCCCAATTTAAACTTTTTCGATTATGAAACAATTTGTTACCCCCCCCATCATTTCGTGTTAGACACCTGACACAATTTAGATTATTTGCCTTATTGTCAATAATCGCTTTCATGGCTGCCTGCCAGAAAGATTTTCGACAGGACGACCAGGCGATCAACCCCTCCAACGACCCGGTAGCCCTTTCCAGAACAACGCAGGCCGAAATTATAGCATTCATTGACAGTATACCGGATACGTTTATCAACCAACAGCAGCGGGTGCTTGCGCTGATGACCTATGAAGAAATCAAGCGCCGCAACCCGACGGTATCGAACTACGGCCGGCCTCTGTGGCCCGCAACGCATACGCTTCCGCCGCAACCTGGCGGTTCGCAGCTGAGCCTGACGCCCATTGTCGTCAGTCAGGATGGGCAACTGGAGGCCACGGTTTATTTGGCTGTCGAAACTGACAGCGCGGACTGCCGGTATTGGGTGTTTACTCCAACTATTCCAGACAGTTTACTGAGCGCTTTGGACAGAGATGGCGAAGTGGCTGATGATTTCGAAACTTGTATGCAGAACTGTCTATGTCCGAGCCCCTCGGGGTGCTCTGGTTGGTTGGATCACTTCAAATGCTTCATTGGCTGTATGTTCAGTACTGGATCAGGCTCGGCTACAGGGAATGGGCTGTTTGGTCCTACTGCTACAAGCGGTAACATTCCGATTGGAGGCTTTATAAATCAAGGATTTAATAATCCAAATGGAACCGGAAATCCCACCGGAAATAATAATGGTGGTGGCGGCAACGGCAACCTCTCGAACTACAATTTCAATCAGACGGCCTACGATGTATTCGACAAGTATTTCGACTGCCTCCAGGAGCATCCGGAAATATCGACCGCAGTGTGGAACAGATTGTATACACCGAACGGTACGGCACACTGCCTGACACCATTTCTAGATGAAGCCTTGGGAATGTTGTGTGGAGAAGCGCAAGGGCAGGGTATTTCGGTAGCGCAGTTCGAGGAGGAGTTTGCAAGGGCGATTGAACATTTTTACAACATCGTCAGAAACATGGAAGGTTATGTTTTCCCTGCTTGCGGCCTGGTAGGAGATGTAATTAACTTCGCATTACAGCATCGCCTAACCTCTGAACAATTCGCGACCTTGTCTCTTACCGAAATATTAAATTCAATCCAAAATGCTATTGAATCTGGGAATATTT
>CAZVZH010000313.1:0-2770 GCA_964630705.1 uncultured Saprospiraceae bacterium
GTCGGGATGTAAGCCGAAACGTCGCCAGCCTGGGTTTCAATGATCGGCAGTGCGGTAAGCGAGCCGCCGCCTTTTACCAAACCTGCCTGCACGAGGCTGGGCGGCAGGTCGTTCATGTTGACCACCACGTTTTGGTCTTCAATCACCTTGGCGGCGCGTTCGAGCAGGCGGCTGTGCAGGTAAAACACGTCGCCCGGATAAGCCTCGCGGCCCGGGGGGCGGCGCAGCAGCAGCGACACCTCGCGGTAAGCCACCGCCTGCTTCGACAAATCGTCGTAAATGATCAGGGCCGGGCGGCCGGTGTCGCGGAAATATTCGCCGATGGCGGCGCCGGCAAACGGCGCGTAGAATTGCAGTGGAGCGGGGTCGGATGCGGAAGCCGAAACGATCACCGTGTAGGCCATCGCGCCGTTTTCTTCCAGGGTGCGGGCCACCTGGGCTACCGTGGAGGATTTCTGGCCGCAGGCGACGTAGATGCAGAAAACCGGCTCGCCGCGCTCGTAAAATTCTTTTTGGTTGATGATGGTGTCGATGGCGATGGCCGACTTGCCCGTTTGGCGGTCGCCGATGATCAACTCGCGCTGGCCGCGGCCGATCGGGATCATGGCGTCGATGGCTTTGATACCCGTCTGCAGGGGTTCGTTCACCGGCTGTCGGAAAATTACCCCCGGAGCTTTACGCTCCAGCGGCATTTCATATTTTTTGCCGCCGATGGGACCTTTGCCGTCGATCGGCTCGCCGAGGGTGTTGACGACACGGCCGACAAATTCGTCGCCGACTTCGATAGAAGCGATCAGGCCGGTGCGTTTTGCGATCGAACCTTCGCGAATTCCTGCGGAGGAGCCCATCAACACCACCCCGACGTTGTCTTCCTCGAGGTTGAGCACGATGGCGCGGGTGCCGTTTTCAAATTCTACCAATTCGCCGGATTGTGCACGGTTGAGGCCGTACACCCGGGCGATACCGTCGCCCACCTGGAGCACTGAGCCTACTTCTTCGAGGTTGGTTTCGGCCCCGAAGCCGGACAGCTGTTGTTTGAGTATTGCCGAGATTTCTTCCGGTCTGACGTCTGCCATATTTAAATAATTGTGAGTTGCTGGTTTCTGGTTAGAAAGTTTCTGGTTTGAAGGTTAGCGCGATCGTAAAAACCCTCTAACCTTCAAACCAGAAACTTTCTAACCCTAATTTTAAAATTCGCGGATATACTGATTTTTCAAAAAGTCGGATTTAAGTTCGGCCAGTTTGTTGGCTATAGTGGCGTCGAAACGCTTGTTGTCGAATTCGAGCACAAAACCGCCGATGAGTTTCGGATTGACGTTGACCTCGAGCTCTAGGTTTTCCGTGGTGACGCCGCTGGCCAGCAGCCTTTTGCGCAAATCAGCGAGCACAGCCTCGCTCAGCGGGGCGGCGCTGGTGACGCGCACCGTGGTGATTCTTTTCAAAACCTTATACTGTGCGATAAACTCCGCGGCAATTTCCGGCAGGTACATTTCACGGCTTTTGGTTACCAACAGCCGGAGATAAGCCAGGGTAAGCGGGTCCAGTTTCCCTTGAAAAAGCGCGTTCAGCACGGCCATTTTTTTATCGGCATGCACGATCGGGCTTTTCATCAGCAGGTACAACTCGCGGTTGGTAACGGCTGCTTGGAGCGACTGGATATCGCCGGACACCTGCTCGAGCTTGTTCTGCTCGATGGCCAGGTCCAGCAAAGATTTTGCGTATCGGGTTGCTATGCGTGTTACGGACATATCGGAACAAGAACCGGCCAATGCAGCCGGCGGATTTACCCCTTGATTAGTTGAGTTTCATGTTGTCGACCAGCGTTTGCGCGTAGGCTTCCTGCTCCGGCTTGTTAGCCAATTCTTTGAGCAGCACCTTTTCGGCGATTTCGATGGCGAGGCGGCCGGCGTTGTTTTTCAACTCGACCAGTGCGGCCATTTTTTGATTTTCAATATCCTGAAGCGCGCTTTCCACCTTCCGTTTGTATTCGGCATTGGCGCGTTCTTTGGCTTCGGCGATAATTTCATCTTTTGCCTCTTTCGCTTCTTTCAAAATAGCCGCGCGCTCCTCCCGGGCCTGGGCGAGCAGTTTTTCATTTTCTGCTTGCAGGTTGGCCATTTCTTCCCGGGCTTTCTTAGCCTGGTCGAGGGCGTCTTGGATATCGCTTTCGCGCTTTTTGAGCGACTCGCCGAGCGGTTTGAACGCGAAGCGACTCATCAAAAACCAAAAGATGAGGAAAATAATGGTCGTCCAGACGATCAAACCCGGTTCGGGCCGGATAACGGAAAAATCTCCGAGGAACAACATATGCTGATCTTGCGATTTACGAGTTACGAATAAAAAGAAGAGAAATGCCGGGCCGTTGCGTCGCCAACCGCTTCGCGCCGGCCCGGTAAAACATTTCTTTAGCCGGCGGCTTGTACGAAGAAGGCCAATACCATCGCCACCAGTGCGGCGCCCTCAACGAGAGCGGCCGTCAGGATCATGTTGGCGCGGATATCGCCCACGGCTTCAGGCTGACGGGCGATGGCTTCCATCGCTTTGCCACCAATTTGACCGATACCGATACCTGCACCAATTACGGCAAGACCGGCACCAAGAGCTGCGTAAGACATGTGTATAAATTGAGTTGATGAAAATTCTAAAAGTGGTTTCTGGTTTCTGGTTAGAAGGTTTCTGGTTGGGGGCACTTCAAACTTCAAACTTCAAACTTCGAACTTCAAACTCTAGTGGTGGGCTTCTTCCACAGCGGAGCCGAAGTATACCGCCG
>CAZVZH010000313.1:2870-4410 GCA_964630705.1 uncultured Saprospiraceae bacterium
AACTTCAAACTCTAGTGGTGGGCTTCTTCCACAGCGGAGCCGAAGTATACCGCCGAGAGCATGGTAAAAATATACGCTTGCAGGAAGGCCACCAGCAGCTCGAGCGCCATCATGAACAGCGTCAGCGGAATGGAAGCGGCAATGCCGGCAATGGAACCGTTCAGGCTTTCGCCGGCGCCGCCGAAAATAAAGATCAGGCTGACAAAGCTCAGCACCACAATGTGCCCGGCGGCAATATTGGCAAACAAACGCAACAACAAGGTGAAAGGCTTGAGAAACAAACCGAGCACCTCGATGGGCGTAATGATGAAAATTTTCAAGGCAGCCGGTACGCCAGGCATCCACAAGACGTGCGACCAGTAGTGCTTGTTGCCGCTCAGCGTGGTAATGATAAACGTGAGCAAGGCCAGCACCAGGGTGACCGACAAATTGCCGGTGACGTTGGCGCTGCCCGGGAAAAATGGAATCTGACCGATCAGGTTAAGGCCGAGGATGAAGAAAAATACCGACAACAAAAAGGGCATGTATTTTTCGTATTTCGGACCGATACTGGGCTTGGCTACCTCGTCGCGGATAAACGTGACAAAAGGCTCGACAAAATTCTGTAAACCACGCGGGGCTTGCCCTTCCCTGCGCACCGAAGCACGGGCAGCCGCCCGGAACAACAAGAACAGCAGCAAGGCCGTGAGCAACATGGTGAACACGTTGCGCGTGATGGAAAAATCGTAAAAGCTGGTGATGCCGCCACCCATAATGCCGCCGTCAAACGTAGTTTTGGCGTCGAGCGGCTCGCATTGGCCGTCGATCATGGCGAAATACCGGGTTTTTTCTTTGCCCTCAATGGCTTCCACCTTGTGGGTGTAGTCGCTGATTTCAAACGCACCGGAAGTGTACGCGGGATTGGTCAGCCGCATCACGTTGCCGTGTACCAACACGTAGCCGTTGTGACTTTGCGTGCCGTTGCCGTGGTGGTGCGGGTGGAAAGCGGCGGTATTCGTCACCGTCCAGCCGGCGCCCGGCGCATACAGAAAACAAGGCAGGTGCAGGTAAGCGTCGCCGATCAGGTGGATCGCATTGGCATCGGCGATGTGATGCACGGCATTGTCGCCGGCGTTGAAGGGCTGCTCCTCCGAAAGGGAGTGTCCGCAGGCAGGGTCGTGCGCTTCAGCTTCGGGATGCTGGCCGGCTTCCGTTTGAGCCGACTGCGCCGTTTGCGGGTGTGGCGCAGGGTGTCCGTCCTGGGCAAATGCCCGGGCCGTCAACACACTGAAAATCAATAAAATCCAATACTTGCGAAAAGCGATCATATCCACGTCTGGAAAGGCTCTGTTGAAATCGGCGGCAAAAGTACGACGTGAAAATGGTTTTAAGAAACCCGAAAAATTATTTTTCCAAAATAAATGAAGGGATGGAGGGCGGATTCGCGCCAGCGTTCGGAATTTAATTTGGAGATCGGAGTTTGGAGTTTGAAGTTTGGAGTTTGGAGTTTGAAGTTTGAAGTTTGAAGGGGTTCACCATTTCGTATGATGAACCCCTTCAA
>CAZVZH010000314.1:0-4321 GCA_964630705.1 uncultured Saprospiraceae bacterium
CTCAGCCCCGCGCACCGCCAGACCATTATCCTGCGGCGCTCCCGCGGCCTGGCCCCCAATTTTTTTCTGCCGCCAACCGAAGGCCGAAAACCAGCACCGGAAATGCCGCCCCGGCTCGCCTTGGGCGGCGACTTGAAAAGCGCCTTCGCCTGGCAACTGCGCGGCAATACTTACATCAGCCAGTACCTGGGCGAACTCGGTAGCTTCGAGACGCAGGAAACCTTCGAACATACCTTGCGACACTTGCTGAATTTGTTTCGCGACCGGCCCGAAGGCGTGGTGGTAGACAAACACCCCCACTATTTTTCCACTCAACTCGGCCGGCGCCTGGCCCTAGAATGGCAAGTACCCGTTTTTTCCGTTCAGCACCACCGCGCCCACTTTGCCGCCGTATTGGCCGAACACGGCTTTGCTCCCGGGCTGGAAACACCCGACCAGCCGGTTTTAGGCGTCGTCTGGGACGGCACTGGCTACGGCGACGACGGCCTGGTTTGGGGCGGCGAGTTTTTTCTTTGGAACGCTGACGGAATATCCCGAACGGGCCATTTTGAACCCTTCGATTTTTTCCTGGGTGATAAAATGCCGCGCGAACCCCGCCTGTCAGCGTTGAGCCTTGCGCATCTGGCTGGACAGGGACCGGCCGGTTTGCAGAAAAAATTCGACTCCCGGGAATGGGATTTGTACCAAAAAATCCTGGGGCAAGGCGGCCTGCTGCACACCACATCAGTTGGCCGCCTGTTCGACGGCGTAGCCGCCCTGCTCGGCCTGATCGACCGGAGCAGCTACGAGGGCCAGGCCGCACTGTTGCTCGAACAAGCGGCCGGCCGTTTTTTTCGAAAAAATGGACTGCGCGCGCTCGAACCCTACCCACTCGAAGCCCCCCACTCTACCCTGGCGCCTACCGGGGCACTGGTGCGGGCTGTGCTGCAAGATCGCGAGGCAGGTGTTCCTGTGGAAAAAGTAGCGGCGCGGTTTCACCGAACCTTGATCGACATCGTCCGCCTGCAAGCCCGGCAAAACGCCTGCACTACCCTGGCCTTCAGCGGCGGCGTTTGGCAAAATGCCCTGCTGGTCGACCTGGCGATTGAACACCTGCAGCCGGAGTTTCGCCTCCTGTTTCACCGGCAATTGTCGCCCAACGACGAGTCGATTGCCTTGGGGCAATTACACCTTTCCGGATAATCAGCAAATACGCGGCAACTGCTCGCCGGCCAGCATATTGACCACCCGCCGGCCGCCAATTGCGCTGTGCAGCACCACCTGTCCGGCATGCTGCTCCAGCACTTCGCCTAAAATGGCGGCCTGGGCGCCGAATTCGAGTCCGCGCAAACGCTCGACAAATGCGCCGGCGATATGCCCGGCTACCACAGCGATGAACACCCCTTCGTTAGCCACGTAGAGCGGGTCGAACCCCAGGAGCTCGCAAGCGCCGGCTACTTCCGGCAATACCGGCAGGGCGCTTTGGCGGATTTCCACGCCCAGCCGCGCATCGCGGGCAATTTCATTGAGCACAGTGGCTACGCCGCCCCGCGTGGGGTCGCGCAGGAGGTGAATATCCGGTCCGAAGGCTTCGATCAGGTCCAGGATTGTGTGGTGGAGCGGGGCGGTATCGCTTTGAATGGCTGTTTCAAATTCCAGGCCTTCCCGCACGCTCATGATCGCAATGCCGTGGGTGGCTACCGGACCCGATACGACAATCCGGTCGCCCGGTTGCACGCGACGCATGTCAATGTTGGCCTTTGGATGCAAACGGCCAAGGCCGGTGGTGTTGATAAAAATTTTATCGCCCTTGCCGCGCTCCACCACTTTGGTGTCGCCCGTCACCACCTGCACGCCGGCCCGGGCAACCGCAGTTTTGATGCTTAACAGAATTTCCCAAAACTCCTCCATACGCAGGCCCTCCTCCAGAATAAACCCGAGGGAAAGGAATTGGGGCACGGCCCCGCACATGGCCAGGTCGTTGACGGTGCCGTTCACGGCGAGTTCGCCGATGTTTCCGCCCGGAAAAAAGACGGGGGAAATCACGAAACTATCCGTGGAAAAAGCCACCCGCCCGGTCAGGTCGAGCAGCGCGCCATCGTGGTGGGTGTCGAGCGCGGGGTTTTTCAACAATTCGAACACCCCGGCCTCCAACAGTTGGTTGGTCAGCAAACCGCCGCTGCCATGACCCAGCGTGATCATGTCGAAGTCGAGCTGCGGCATCGGGCATTGCAAATTCATAGACAAGGGTTTCTGGTTAGAAAGTTTCTGGTTTCTGGTTTCTGGTTAGAAGGTTTCTGGTTGGAGGGTTTGGTGAAAATGGTAGTAGGCGGCGCAGGCGCCTTCCGACGATACCATGGGCGCCCCCAGGGGACTGGAGGGGGTACATCCTTTGCCGAATTGCGGGCACTCGAACGGTTTTTTTATCCCTTTGAGTACCTGCCCGGCGATGCAGTCTGCACTTTCTTCCGCTGTTTCCGGCGGGAAATCAAA
The DNA here is from genome assembly GCA_964630705.1 of uncultured Saprospiraceae bacterium. Taxonomy (GTDB): domain Bacteria; phylum Bacteroidota; class Bacteroidia; order Chitinophagales; family Saprospiraceae; genus M3007. Next base: position 2,473 of record CAZVZH010000314.1, read on the forward strand.
TTTCCGGCGGGCGTCGAAGGCCGACAAGCCGGCTTGCAACTCCCAACCGCTGTCCGGGATATTTCCGATGCCGCGCCACTCCCGATCAGCTACTTCGAACACTTGCTCCACGAGCTGCCGTGCTTCCGGGTTGCCGGAGGGCCGCACCACCCGCGCGTACTGGTTTTCCACCCGGTGCTCGCCTTTTTCAAGCTGGCGCACCGCCAGGAGGATGCCTTGCAGCAGGTCGACCGGCTCGAACCCCGTGACCACAATCGGGATCCGGTATTTTTCCGCCAGCGGATAGTATTCGTCCATCCCCATGATCGTACACACATGGCCGGCAGCCAGGAAGCCCTGGATGCGGGCCTCCGGGTCGTTCATGACCGCCTCGATAGCCGGAGGCACGAGTACGTGGGAGGTCAGGATGGCGTAGTTTTTTAGCCCGAGCGCCCGGGCTTGCACCACCGAAAGCGCATTAGCCGGCGCGGTGGTTTCGAAGCCAACGGCAAAAAACACGACGTCGCGGTCAGGGTGTTTTTGCGCCAGTTGGACGGCTTCCAACGGGGAATACAGGATGCGCACGTCAGCGCCGGCTGCCTTTGCTTCCAACAGGCTTTTTTTCGAACCCGGCACGCGCAACATATCGCCGTAGGAACACAAAATCACCCCCGCGCGCTCGGCCAGCCAAACGGCCTTGTCGATCAGGTGCAGGGGCGTCACGCAGACCGGGCAGCCCGGGCCGTGCACCATCGCCACTTCGGCCGGCAGCAGTTGGAGCAACCCGTTTTTAACCAGGCTGTGCGTTTGCCCGCCACACACCTCCATGAGCGTCCAGGGGCGGGTGACGGTGCTGCGGATTTCCTGCAGGTATTGCTCCACCAGTTCGGGGTTGCGGTATTCGCTCAGGTATTTCATCGGACTCCGGATATTAGATTTTCAAAAACTACCTGGGCGCCATACCCAACGCAGAGCAGGGACGACAGCAGGCTCAGGCCGGTTTGCAGCCTGGGGTTGGCAGATACTTTTTTGGAAAACGGCAAACTGAACACCCCGCTGGCGAGCAACATACCGGCAATAGAACCCAGCCCGAAAATCAGCAGGTAACTCACCGCGCCGCCCAGACCGGATATCCGGCTCATCACCAGCAGCACCAGGGCCCCACTGCCGGCCAGGCCATGCACCAGCCCCACGGCGTAGGCCAGCCGGTGGTTGTCGGCCGGAGCCGCCAGACGCAGGTTTTCTACTGCATGGGGGCGGGCTGCAGCCGGGCGCTGAAGCGCCAAAACTGGCGTCGCCGGACTTTTTTTTCTAAAAAACAACACATCGCGCAGGTGCGCATGCACCGGGGCGCCGCCGCCCGGCCGGAATAAAAACCGCAGGCGCAACAAACCCAGCACCATGAGCATGCCGCCCACCACGGCTTCCAGGTAGTGAAAAATTTGTTCGCTGATCGCCACCTTGCCCAGCAGCAGCAGCATACCGATCAGAAAAATGGTGGAACTGTGGCCCAAACCCCAGGCGATACCGTCTTTTACCGCCAGCCAGACGGAATTGCGGCGCGTCACGATGGTACTGACGGCCAGCAAATGGTCGGCTTCGAAGGCATGGGAAAAACCCATGGCGGCGGCAAAAACCAGCGGTACGGTGTGTTCCATGCAGAAAAATTTTCGGGTTTACCCGGGGTTCAAATCGTTGAGCTCGCCAATCTGCTTGAGGTAAGCCAGGGTGGTTTGGGCCTCGGCTTCATCGACCTGGCTGATTGCCGTGCCGACGTGCACCAGCACATAATCGCCCACCCGGGCGTCGGGCACGAGGCTGAGGTTCACTTCGCGTTGAATCCCGTCGAAACTGACTTTGCCGCTGCGAA
>CAZVZH010000315.1:0-4314 GCA_964630705.1 uncultured Saprospiraceae bacterium
CCGAGCCCAGGACGTTGAGTTTTTTGATCGCCTGGTGCAGTTCGGCAGCCGAGGGTTTGGCCGGCATTTGCGCCTGCAAAACGAGCGGCAACAGACCGGCGAGCAGGAGCAGAAGGCGGGAAAAAGCGGGCAAGTTATTCATACGAAGGCAGGGTAGTTATTTTTCAAATTGGACTTTTCGAATTGGGTTTTTGACTTAAAAAAAGAAGTCAAAAGTCTAATTTGAAAAGTCCAATTTGAAAAGGTTGGTCAATTGCGGCGAAAATAGAGAAAAAAGCGGGCAGCCGGCTTGCGTACCTTTGCCGCCATGGAAATCCTGGGCTTTTTCTTAACCCGAATTTTGATCGAAAGTTTTCGGCTGCTCCCGTTTCGGGCCTTGTACGGCGTGTCCGACGCATTGGCCTTTATTTTATTGCGCCTGGTGGGCTACCGCCGGGCGGTGGTGTGGGACAACCTGCGCCGCGCTTTTCCGGAAAAGTCGGAAGCCGAATTGCGTGCTATCGTCTGGAGCTCGTACCGCAACCTGACCGACGTGATGCTCGAAACCATGAAATCGTACACCCTTTCGCTGACTGAAATCGATCGCCGCTGCCGGGTACTCAACCCTGATCTCGTCAACCGCTACCTCGATCGCAGACAGTCTATCATTCTCAGCGGCGCCCACTACAACAACTGGGAATACTCCGGCCTGACTATGCCACCGACGTTTCATGGCGACACCGTTACGGCCTACAAACCAATCAGCAACCGTCACATGGACACGTACGTCAACCGCTCCCGCGCGCGCACCGGCATGATTATGGTCGACATGGAGGGCACGTTCAGCGCCATGCGCCAACGCGAACGGGAGGGCCAGCCGACGGTGTATATCCTGTTGGCCGACCAGTCGCCTTCCAGCCGGAAAAGCGCCCATTGGGTGGATTTTTTGGGGCGGGAAACGGCCTCGGTACCTGGGGTGGACGTGCTGGCGCGCAAGTTCAACTTCCCGGTATTGTTTTACGAAGTCCGGCGGCTCAAGCGCGGGTTTTACGAAGTGGAATTTTCGGAAATTTGTCCGGAACCCGCCGGCGTGGAACCCCAGGCCATCACCCAGGCCTTTGCCCGCCACCTGGAAACCATCCTGCGCCGCCAGCCGGAAAACTGGCTGTGGAGCCACAAACGCTGGAAAATGCAACGATGAGGATTTGCGCGATTTAAAACCAACTTTTACCATGAAACACTACCCACTCCTCTTCCTCCTCCTGCCCATCGTTTTGCCGGCGCAAAAAAGAATGCTTGAACTGGCCGACATCCACCGCTGGAAAAAAATTGAAGCGCAGCAAATCACCCCCGATGGCCAGTGGGTCGCCTACCAGCTGAGCCCCGCTACCGAAGGCGACCACCAGCTTTGCCTGTGGAACGCCCGCACCGCCGCCACCACCCGGTTTGAGCGCGCCGAAGCGCCGCAGTTCAGCTCCGACGGGCAGTATCTGGTTTTTAAAATAACCCCCCCGCTCGACACGCTCAAGGCCCAGCGCAGGCGCAAGGTGAAAAAAGAAGAGCTCCCGGCCGACACCCTGGCCGTGCTGCACCTGGGTAGCGGCGCCGTGCAGAAATTCCCGGAGCTGCGCAGTTTCGCCCTGCCGGAAAAATGGTCGGGCTGGCTGGCCTACCAGCTTGAACCCGCCAAACCTGAAAAGCCCAAAAAAGACGAAGCCGCCGCCGAACCCGACAGCACCAAAACCCCGGCCACCGCCGAAAAAAAAGAGCCGAAAGCCAAAAAGGAAGACACCAAAGAAAACGGCTCCCGGCTAGTGCTTTACGAACTGGCCAGCGGCCGGGCTGATACGGTGCCTTTCGTGCTCGACTACCGCTTCGCCAAGCGCGGGGCCAGCCTGCTGCTGCACTCCACGGGCCGCGATTCGGCCTTCCCGGCCGGTGTATACCGCTTCGATTGCGTCAAAGGGCAACTACAACCGTTGATACAAGGGGAAAAAACCAAATTTGCCCAGCTGGCCCTCGACGAATGGGGCCGTCAGGCTGTCTTCCTCGTCGATACCGATACTTCGAAGACGCGCATCCGGCCCTGGCAACTGCACTACTGGTCGGAACAGGCGCCGGGCGAAACCCGTCAGTTAGCCGACACCGCCAGCGCGTTTTTGCAACTGCCCGAAGGTCGCTGGGGGCTCAGCGAACACCAACGCCCCGAGTTCAGCGCCAACGGCAGCCAACTGTACTTCGGCCGCACCCCGCCGCCTGTATTGCCCGACACCACCCTACTACCCGAAGAAATTGTCGAGGTGGAAGTGTGGGCCTGGAACAACAACCGGCTCTACACCGAACTGGAAGACCGCCTGGCCGCCGACCGGAAACGCAGCTACCCCGTGGTATTTCATGTGAAAGAAAACAAATTCGTGCCGCTTGGCGGACCCGAACTGCCCGACTGGCGCTTCCAGCAGGAACGCAATGCCCGCTGGGCCCTGGCTATCAGCGAGGAACCTTATGCCCAGTATCGCCAGTGGGAAGGCGAGCCCCCGCGCGATGTGTATGCCGTCAACCTGGCCACGGGCGAACGGCATCAACTCGTGCAGGGGCTGCGCTGCGCTGCCCAACTCTCGCCCGAGGCCCGTTATGTACTCTGGTGGAGCGACCCCGACACGGCCTGGTTTTGCAGCCGCAACACCGACCACCGCACCGTCCGGCTGACCGATAACCGACACGTCCGGTTTTTTAACGAAGACAGCGATGTGCCCGATTTTCCGGGGCCCTATGGCTTGGCCGGCTGGCTGCCTGCCGACTCTGCCCTGCTGCTCTACGACCGCTACGACCTTTGGAAATTCGATCCCGAGGGGCAAATGCCACCGCAGCGGCTTACGCAGGGGCGCGAGCACCGCACCGTCGGCCGCTACCTCCGCCTCGACCCCGACGCGACAGCGATCGACCCGCGGCAGCCTTTGTTGCTGCACCAGTTCAACGAAGAGGACAAAACGGAAGGCTACGCCTGGCTCGATTTAAAATCCGGAAAAACCAGCGCCTGGATGAATGGCCCGTACAGCTATACCCGGCGACCGCTCAAAGCGGAAAAGGCGGATAAATTGCTGTTCACCCGCGAGAACTTCAATGTTTTTCCCGACCTGTTGTTGGCCGATCTGACCAACCCGGCCAAACCTGCTACCCTGCGGATTTCCAATGCCAACCCGCAGCAAACAGAGTACCGCTGGGGCAGCATCGAGCTCACGCGCTGGACCTCCCTTTCCGGGCAGCCGCTCGAAGGCCTGCTCGTCAAACCCGCCGGTTTCGACCCGAAAAAACAATATCCGATGCTGGTGTATTTTTATGAAAAACTTTCCGACGGCCTGCACCAGCACCGGGCGCCCGACTTTCACCGCTCTGCCATCAACTTCAGCCTGTACGCCAGCCGGGGCTACCTGGTGTTCGCACCCGATATTCCGTACAAAACCGGCTACCCGGGCGAAAGCGCCTACGACGCCATCATGAGCGGGGTAACGGCCTTGATCAACCAAGGCTTTGTCGACCCGAAACGGGTGGGGTTGCAAGGCCACTCCTGGGGCGGCTACCAGTCGGCGTACCTCATCACCCGCACCAACCTGTTTGCCTGCGCCGAATCGGGCGCGCCGGTGGTGAACATGACCTCAGCCTACGGCGGCATCCGTTGGGGCTCGGGGCTGAGCCGGCAATTCCAGTACGAACGCACCCAAAGCCGTATCGGCGGCTCGCTGTGGGATTACCCCTTGCGTTTTCTCGAAAACTCGCCGCTGTTTTCCATGGACAAAGTGCAAACGCCCGTGCTCATCTTGCACAACGACGAAGACGGCGCCGTACCCTGGTATCAGGGCATCGAGATGTTTACCGCCCTGCGCCGCCTGGGCAAACCCGCCTGGATGCTCAACTACAACGGCGAGCCGCACTGGCCGGTCAAACTTCAAAACCGCATCGATTTTCAAACCCGCATGCTCCAGTTTTTCGACCACTACCTGCTCGACGCACCCCTGCCCCGCTGGATGGAACGCGGGGTGCCGCCGCTGGAAAAAGGTATTTTGCAGGGTTTGGAGCCGGTGGATGCTGGGCGGCACTGAGGTGGTTTATCCTTGAAAATTCGGAGTGCCGCTCCGAATTTTCAAGGATAAACAAAGGTGCAGACCGGCCTTATGCAAATCCCGATTTTGCGAAATCGGAGGCGGCTTTTAGCAAAACCATGTCCGAGCGACGACGCAGGAGGAGCGAGTTTGGTTTTGCGCCGCCGGAGATTTCAGCCAAAATCGCAGGATTTGCATACAGCCTTGATCTTTTTGGTTCTTTTTGCATCAAGGCAAA
>CAZVZH010000316.1:0-4298 GCA_964630705.1 uncultured Saprospiraceae bacterium
ATCCTTTCGGCAAAACCGCTCATCGAATTTTTCTGTTTACACGCGGCTATTTAACTTGTTTTGCAAGCAATTTTTTAACGGCCCTATGGGCGGATAACCACCACTTCAAACATACGTTGTCATGAAAAAAACACTCTTTTTCACCCTTTTTTTGGTCGCCGTTGCCGCTTTGGCCTCGGCCCAATCTGCTGAAGACATCATCGCCAAACACCTCGAAGCAACCGGCGCTAAAAACTGGAGCAAGGTCAAAGCCGTAAAAATGGAAGCCACCATTGCCGCTGATGCCGCCGCCGGCATGAGTATCGGCTGGACGATGACCGCCGTGCGCGACCAGGCTGCCCGCATGGATGTGTCGGTGATGGGCATGACCCAATCCTCTGCCGTGAAAGGCGCCGAAGGCTGGTCGACCAACCCCTTTGCCGGCCAAATGGACCCCGAACCCATGACCGCCGACCAGGTGAAAGCCATGATGGAAATGACCGATATCGACGGTACCCTTGTCGGCTATCAGGACAAAGGCTACACCGTGGAATACGTCGGCACGGAAGATGTCGAGGGCGTGGAAGCTGTGAAAATCAAAGTCAACAAGGATGCGAAAAAAGTTGAGTACATCCTGTTCGACCCGGAAACCTACTACGAAATCATGAACATCCAGATCGATGAAGTCGACGGCAAGGAGGTAGAGTCCCGCACGACCTATTCCAATTTCAAAAAACAGGACGGTATCGTGTTCCCCTTCTCCATGCAGCAAGCCAGCCCGATGATGGGCAATACCACCATCACGATGACGGCGGTTACGTTGAACCCGGAGGTAGACATGACCATTTTCAATCAGCCGGCTAAAAAATAAGGTCCTCCAGCGCGAAGCGTTTCGCGCAGATTTTTTCAGAAACATGAGTCATCCCGAATTTTACAGGCATCCCGATTCTATTTTTGATAGAAAAACAGCGCCCGAATAGATTTTCGACAGGATGAACAAGATTTCCAGGATTTTGTAAAGGCGGCAGAGCCGCCTTCGATGGTTTGGTCGGAAGCTGACCAAGCCATCAATCTTGTTTATCCTGTCGAAAAAATCTTGTCACAGCGTGCAATCAAGTTGTCTGGATTCCCTGAAAAATTCGGAATGACTCATGTTTCTGCGAATTGGGTAATTTCTTGCCGGGTTAAAAATTGTCCTTTTTCTATTTTCTTATGTCGTCTTTCCAAAACATGAAACGATCCCTCATCCTTACTGCCGGACTCCTGCTCTCCATCGCAGCGCTCCAGGCCCAGGTCAAACTCTCCTCCTCCACCTTCGGCGCTATCGAAGCCCGCAATATCGGCCCCGCCGTCATGAGCGGGCGCATTACCGCCATCGAAGGCGTGGCCAACAATCCCAAAACACTGTATGTCGGTGCGGCCGGCGGCGGGGTGTGGAAATCCACCACGGCGGGGATGACCTTCGAGCCGGTGTTCGACAAATACCCGCAATCGATCGGCGCGATCGCCATCGACCAGGCGCACCCCGATACGGTGTGGGTCGGCACCGGCGAAAGCAACATGCGCAACTCCGTAGCCATCGGCCTGGGTATTTACCGCTCCACCGACGGCGGCCGCAACTGGTCGCGCATGGGGCTGGAAAAAAGCGAGCATATCTCCAAAATTATCATCCACCCGACCGACCCGAACACCGTGTACGTCGCCGTGCCCGGCCCACTCTGGAGCGACAGCCCCGACCGCGGCCTGTACAAAACCACCGACGGCGGCAAAAGCTGGAAAAAAATCCTGTACACCGACGAAAAAACCGGTTGCGCCGATATCCTGCAAGACCCCCGCAACCCCGATGTGTTGTTTGCCTCCATGTGGCAATTCCGCCGTACGCCCTACAGCTTCAACTCCGGCGGCCCCGGCAGCGCCCTGTACAAAAGCACCGACGGGGGCGCCACCTGGCGCAAGATAACCAACGGCTTGCCCACCGGCAATTTCGGCCGCATCGCCCTGGCTCTGGCGCCCAGCGCGCCCGACAATATGTTTGCCATTGTCGAAAGTGAAAACACCAGCCTGCTCATTTCCGCCGACGGCGGCGAAAGCTGGAAACACCAAAGCGCTACCTCCAATGTAACGGCCCGGCCCTTTTATTTCAGCACGCTGGTTGTCGACCCCAACGACGCCAAACGCGTGTACCGCCCGGCTTTTTCCTTCTCCATCAGCACCGACGGCGGCTACTCCTTCTCCGACGGCGGCGGCAGCAGCGGCTGGGTCCACCCGGACCACCACGCCCTCTGGATCAACCCCAACAGCACCAACCACCTCTACCTCGGCACCGACGGCGGGGTGTACATGAGCCTCGACTACGGGGTGTCGTGGACCCACCTGAAAAATCTGCCGGTGTCACAGTTTTACCAGGTCAGCACCGACAACCAAACGCCTTACCGGGTGTATGGCGGTTTGCAAGACAACGGCTCCTGGCGCGGCCCTTCGCTGGGCCGCGGCGGTATTCAAAACCGCGACTGGGAATCGGTCGGCGGCGGCGACGGCTTTTGGGTACAAGCCGATGCGCTCGACCCCGACATCATTTTCAGCGAAAGCCAGGGCGGTAATATCAGCCGGCTCAACCTCAAAACAAACCAGTCGAAATTTATCCAACCCCAGGAACAGGAAGGCGACCCGAAGTACCGCTGGAACTGGAACACGCCTCTGGTCAAAAGCCCGGTAAACCCGCAGGCGCTGTACTGCGGCGCACAGTTTTTATTTAAAACTACCGACCGGGGCCAGTCCTGGACGCGCATTTCCCCCGACCTGACCACCAACGACACGATCAAACAGCAACAATACGCCAGCGGCGGCCTCACCGTCGACAACACTTCCGCTGAAAACCACTGCACCATCTACTCCATCGGGCCCAGCCCGCTCGATGAAAACCTGATCTTTGTAGGCACCGACGACGGCAACATCCAACGCACCCGCGACGGCGGCAAAACCTGGACGCCGGTAACGCCCCAGCTGCCCGGCCTGCCCAAAGGCGCCTGGGTGAGCCGCGTGACGCCCAGCCGGCACAACGCCAACCGCGCCTACGCGACCTTCGACAACCACACTTACGGCGATATGCGCACCTACGTAGCCCGCACCGACGACGGCGGCCAAACCTGGTCGCTCATCAACTCGGGCAACACCTTGCAAGGCTACGCCCATGTAATTGCCGAAGACCTGGTCAATCCCGACTTGCTGTTTCTCGGCACCGAATTCGGCCTGTACATCAGCAACGACGGCGGGCAAAACTGGGTCCTGTACAAATCAAAACTGCCGGAGTACGTCGCTGTGCGCGACATCGCCATCCAGCCCAAAACCAACGATCTGGTGCTGGCTACCCACGGCCGCGGCATTTTTATCATCGACGATATTTCGCCGTTCCGCAGCCTTAGCCCCGAACTGCTCCAGCGCGACGCGGCGCTGTTGCCCACCCGCCCGGCGGCAGTGACAACCGGCCACTACAGCCAGGCTTTTCCGGCGACCGATGCCTACGTCGGCCCCAACAGCACCGAAAACGCCGTGATCCAATATTACCTGAAAGACCGGCTGAGCACCGGCGAGGTCACCGTTGAAATACTCGATGCAGCAGGTAAAAAACTCGTCTCCTTCCCCGGCACGAAGCGCAAAGGCATCAATTTCGTGCAGTGGGATATGCGCACCGTCCCGCCTAAAGCCGCCCGCGGCGTGTTGGTGCAGGGCGAAGCCGGGGTGTACGCTGGTTTTATCGGCCAATTGGCCTTGCCGGGGAAATACCAGGTTCGCCTGACGGCCGGCGCGTATACCGAAACCGGCACCCTCGAACTGGTGCCCGACCCCTTGCAGCCAGGACTCGATTATGCCCAACGGCGGATGATCTCCTCCGAACTGTTCGGCATGGTGGAAGACCTGGGCTACCTCGTGGCTCAAGTGCAAGCGCTGAAGGATAGCGCTGCGCTGCGCGCCGGCGCCGCGCGTAATGCCAGCTTGAAAAACAAACTGAACGCCTACGCAGCCCAATTGGAAGATTTTCGCAAAACACTGACGGAGACCATCGAATCCAAAGGCATCACCGGCGAGCAACAACTGCGCGCCCGCTTGGGTAAGTTGTATGTTTTTACCGAAATTTCGGATGAACTGCCCACCCAATCGGTGATGGATCGCCTGCAAGTGGTGCGCACCGAAATACAGCAAGCCCGTGCCAAGGCCGACGGCTTGTTCGGTAAGGACCTGGCCGGCTTAAACCTCGGTTTGCAAAAAGAAAAACTCGCGCCGCTGACCCTGCTCGACCGGGCCGGTTTTGAAAAACAATA
>CAZVZH010000317.1:0-4269 GCA_964630705.1 uncultured Saprospiraceae bacterium
CGCTCAGCGGCCAGCTAAATAGTTATTGGAAAAGTTTATTGACAATCCGGAAATTGAACAGCAGCCTCAGGTTGCGGTCCGCTGGACCGCTGGCAGATATCGACTCGTACCCGCTCCACCAAGATAACGGTCCAGAGGACCGGCATCTTGGTAGAAGCATCATTTCAGGATGAGATACAGCGGTCCAGCGGACCGCTACTCGAGGCGACTGTACAATCCGTATAGTCAGGTAATGTTTTTAGTGCCCTTAGTGGTGAGCATCAACCTGCGGGTAGGATCCTATTTTTTCGACCGGGAACTACCCGGCACCGGATACTTGATGGCGTAGGCCCGCGCTTTCGGCACCAGCTGCTTCAAGCGGTCGCTGCGCTTCGATGGGTCGGGGTGGGTGCTCAAAAACTCGGGCGGACGCCCGCCGCCCGACTGGTTCATGCGGTTCCAGAACGGAGCCGCTGCGTTCGGGTCGTAGCCAGCCATAGCCATCAGGTACAGGCCAATTTCATCAGCTTCCGACTCATGCTTCCGGCTGAACGGCAGCAAAATACCTACCTGGGCGCCGGCGCCGGCAGCGGCCAGCAGCAGGTTGCTGGTTTGGCTGGGCTTTTGCGCCAGCGCTACCTGCAGCGAGGTAAGGCCGAGCTGGGTCACTATCCCCTGACTCATGCGTTCATTGCCATGGTTGGCCAAGGCGTGCGCAATCTCGTGGCCCATGACCACCGCCAGGGCGTCCTCGTTTTGAGCAACTTTGATGATGCCCGTGTACACCACCACCTTTCCGCCCGGCATACAAAAAGCATTTACCGTGTTCGGATCATCGACGACATTGAACTCCCAGGCAAAGTTTTTCAACTCGTTCTGCAAGCCTTTCGACTTGTAATATACCTCGACGGCCATGCGCAGGTCGTTGCCAATACGCCGCACCAGTTCGAGATCCTTCCCGGAAGACACGGGTTTGTTTTGCGCCAAAAACGACTTGTACTCGGCAAAGCTCATCTGATTGAGCTCGCTGTTCGGGAAAATGGCGAGTTGTTTACGGCCCGTGAAAGCGGTTTGTTTGCAGGCAAACAAAACCAGGAGCGCCATCAGACCAAGCAGGATTTTCTTTTTCATATTCGATTGCTTTTTGAATTTTTCTTAAAAATACGGCCACAGGCCGGGTTCTTATGCTGTTTTACTACGAAAAAATTAAAACAAGTCACCGCGACAAACGCCCGCAAACGAGCCCATCGTCCGCAGCTCCACCCTTTTTAGCAATTCTTAACGGCTACTTTTTAAACGCAGCCGCCCGCTCGCGGGCATTCTCCCGGACGTTGAAATAGTACAGGTTGAGGTCGCCGATATGGTAGTTTTTTCGCCGGAAAAATATGCTGCCCGGAAATTTTGGCTTCGAGCACAACAGGATTCCCCGGTATACCTCGGCGTCGCACAACTGCGGGTAGGTCACGCAAAAGGTACGCAACACTGCGCCCTTGTTTTCCGACTTCGGCACATACACGCCCTCGGCCGTCGACCAGTTCAATGGGTTGGTACAAATCACGTTGCGCTCGAAGGCATGCGCACGCCCAAAATCGCGCTCCCAGGTACGCCAACTGCAAAAACACCCCGTCGCATCCGGCTGCTCGCAGGCTGGAGTTTTCTTGAAAAAATCGCGCTCGACAGGCCAGCCCACCAGGTAAGCAGCCACCAGACGTTCGGCCAGCGGACTGTTTTCAATCCGGTCGCGCAAAAGGTACATCGCGTGGCGCGCGCCTTGGCTGTGGCCCGCCAGGATGAAGGGCCGGCCCGCATTCCAGTGCGTCAAATAGTACTCGAACGCTGCTGCCACATCGGCATAAGCCGTATCGAGCGCCTGAGCGGCCGATGCTTTGTCGCGACTGAAAAACGCGTGCAAATGCGCCTGCCGGTACCGCGGGGCAAACACCCGGCCAGCGCCGTTGAAAATACTGGCCTGAAACAGGATCGTGGTGCTGTCGGTTTTGCGGTTGACAGCCGCATCGTCGACGGCCGCATTCCAACTGCGCTCCGCCCGGCGCGAACCAGTGTAGGTAGTCGGGTAGAGAAAAAACACATCCACGCCGTAAGCCGCCTGCCCGTCGCTCACTTCCGGGCAGGGCGTGCGGTCGGCCGGGTCTGTTTTGTCCGGATGCGCAGCCCAAAGCCGCAAGTCGGCATAGTCGGGTGGCGCGGGCACAGCAGCCGGGGCGAAGGTGTTTTTCGGACGCGCGCTACCGCAGGCAACCGCCAGGAAGGCACAGGAAGAGAGGAAAACTAGAGAACGGACAGAACAGGACATGCCTGCAAAAATAAAAGCCGCCGTTCTTCTGAAATTCTTTTTCGGGAAAAAGCTCGAAAAATTGAGCCGGATTTTACAACTTTGGTGCGCACCATGCAACGCTACCTTGCCCATTTGCTAGCCGACCTGGAAACAGCTACCCGCAGCGCGCCCGCATCGAGCAGCTACCGTTTCCGGCACCCGTTCGACCACGACGAACAGGACTTTCCCCCGTACCAGTCGCGTTACATCCAACTCCACGAACTTTTCGGCTTGGCGCCCGGCATTTTCCCACCGTCCGAACGCCTCACCAAAGACCAGATCAGCGCCTTGCTCACAGCACTTGAAACGCTGTGGCGGGCTTGGGAAATCCACTGGGACTGCCCGCCCAGCCTCACCGCCCGCCGCCGCTATACCATCATGATCGAACGCATGGAACAGGAATCCGTGCATTATCACGCCGAGCTGGGCGCCAACATCAATTTTTGCGACCGGCGCGCCGAAGGCGGCTGCCCCTTCGGCGACCCCAGCCGCTGCTGGTGCGAAGAACTCGACGCCTGCGCCCGGCATGATTTTGAAATATGGGAAAATGCCCACGATCTCGACGGCAGCGCCCCCACTACCCCGCCGCCGCTCGAGGCCTTCCGCCGCTGGCTCCAGAAAGAGGAAGACGAACGCCCACCCTGGGATATCGACGACAGCCGCGAACGCTGGAACGATTTTTTCGCCAACTACGACCACCCGCTCGCCTGGCTCTACTTTTTCGACCGAAGCCAGGTCGATCCGGAACCGGAAAACCCCAGCCCGGAAGATTTTGAAGATTTCGATTGGTATGACCCGGAAGAGGACTTGCCGTTTTAACAGGTGTTTTTAGTGGTAGAAATGCCTCCTTCGTTTATTAAATGACTTCGGTACCGCCGATCCACGGCTACGCATATCAAAGACTGGTTTGTAAGCGCCAACAACTCTTCACTTGAGCGGAGGATGGATGAAAAGACCTTCCAGGTTTTAAAAACCTGGAAGGTCTGAACGCCAACAACCCTTCACTTGGGCGGTCCGGCATGCGTAGCCGAGGTTCACCGGTAGAGCAGTCAAATATTGTAGGTCAATGGGTTAATTAGAGGCTGGCCAGACATCGGAAATTTAAAAAATTTCCGATGTCTGGCACCCGGGATAGTTCAATAAAATTTGGTGCAAATTTTACCCCATGCGAATTTTTGAATTATGCCCCCCCTGTGAAAATCCCCTCGCACAGGCATTTCCCAAAAAAACTTACCGCGCCAACACCCGGCCCTGCCCCAGCACTTTCCCCTCCGATTCGACCCGGTAAAAATACACCCCCGGCTCCAGGCCCTGCCGCGGCATGGTCAGCAGCCGGCCGGCAAAATCGCCCCGCCAACGCTGCCGCCCCATAGCGTCGAACAAACGCAACTCCGCCGGGCCGGAAAACCCTGCGCCATAAATTTCAAACATCAACTCCGCTCCAAACGGATTCGGCCAAACCACCACCTGATCGAGCGGCCCGGGCTCCGGCGGGAAATAGGTCGTACCCACCACCACCGAAGCCGTATTGGTATGGACCGGATCGTTGAAATCGAAGAAAATATCGGCTTCGTTGCGAATCGTAGTGCCCCGGGGCAGGCTGGGCAGCTGCGCCACGCGGAATTTTATGAAGCCGTGCGAAGCCGGCTCGTTGATGTTGCTGTCGGGCAGCAGAATATTGTCGAACACAAAGCGCACCACGCGCTGGTCGTGCAGCTCCATCGTGTACGGGTGGCTGGCCACCAGCGGTTGGAGGCTGGCCAGGTCGAGGGAGGCTGCCAGGCGGTCTTCCACCACGACGCGAAAAGCCGTATCGGTGCCCGTGTTCTGGAACCGGATGAGGTACTCCAAATCGGTGTCCTGCAGGGCGAAGCCAGGCTCCTCCTTGCCTTCGACAAACACCCGCTTGTCGTTCGGGTCGTACGAGCCGATATTTTGGCGGCACTCCCGCGCCT
>CAZVZH010000318.1:0-4228 GCA_964630705.1 uncultured Saprospiraceae bacterium
TCGAGCATTTCACCGCCGAGCCGGGCGGCGGTTTCTTCTTCGTCTTCGAGCAAAATGGCTTTGACCTGGTAGTGGCTTTGGCCTTGCAGATCGGTGTTGACGAGGTAAAGATTGATCAGGCGGGCGCGCACGGCGTAGGGGCTGAGCTGCTCGTACAAGCGGTAGGCCAGGTATTCGCGCACGACACGTTCGTCGCCGGCAGCGTCGAGGCTGGTGGGCAGCACCAGCTTGAGTTCGTTGAGCGAGTCGGTGAGGCCCGCTTCGGCGAGCGTTTTTTTCTTGACTTTGATTTTCAGCGGCGGAATTTCGGAAACCCGGCGGCGGAACTTCCCGCGGGGTTTTACCTCTACGGCGAAGGTTTGGCCGGCGCTGCTGGCCAGGGCGCCGGGCTGGTACGTGTCCGATTTCTTGTTGGCAATCAGGGCGCTCACATCGGTGGTGAGGCTGAGTTGCGGCGCTGTGGCAGCGGTCAGCTGTTCGAAAAGCGAGGCGGTTTGCGGGTAAAGGGCCGTGGAAAAAAGCAGGCAAAAGAAGGTGGTGGTCGGGTGGAAGATGCTTCGCATGGTGTGGTGCTGGTGGGTGATTCCGGTGTTGGTTTTGGGTAGCTTAGACACCGGGTGCAAATTATTGTTGCAGGGTTTGCACAGCATAGTCGGGAGTAGCAGGCCAGGGGTTGCACGGCTTCGACGAGGGGCCTGTATGCCTGGACAAACGGCTGATCGGCCCGACTACGGGCGCTCCTGTTTTATCGTTAAAGGGAAAAAAGGTTATCAGGTAAAAGTATGCCGATCAGCCCTCCATTGCCCGCACCACCCGCGCCGGCGCCCCATAGGCCACCACGCCCGCCGGCACGTCGCGGGTGACTACGGAGCCCGCGCCGATGACCGAGCCGGCGCCCACCGACACCCGGTCGAGCACTGTAGCGCCGGCGCCGATGGCGGCGCCCTGTCCGATCCGGCACAGCCCGGCGATGGTAGCCCCGGGGTTGACGCGCACAAAGGCCTCGAGCACCGAATGATGGCCTACGCTGCAGCTGCGGTTGAGCACCGCGAAATCGCCCAAGCTGGCAAACGGCGCCACCACGGCGCCCGGGCTGATGTGCAGGCCGCGGCCCAACTGGGCGGTAGCCGCCGCCACCGCGCCAGGGTGGATGTTCGGCGCATAGCGGTCGGGGCCGATGCCAAACTGCGTTTCAAAAAACCGGAAAATGGCCTCGCGGGAGCGCCCGATAGAGGCCAGCAGGCAGGGCAGCTCTGGCTCCGGTCGCCAGTGTTCCCACCAGATTTCGCGGGTTTCGATACCCGGGGTGGCGTAGGGCCAGGCCAGGGAGTCGTTGCGCTCCGGCTCAATGTTGGCCACGATATCAGCGCTCAGCCGGGCATCCGGGTGTAGCGCCCGGAGCGTATCGAGCAAAATACTGAGGGCAAAATTGCTTTGTCCGAGCAGGTAAAAGTGCAGGTCAGGCATAGCTTAGGCAGGCTGGGGCATCCGGTGGCGGTTGTAAAAACCGAGTCGGCCAAACTCGGCGGGCGACATCACGGGCCGTTCGAAAATTTCAGCCAGCCGGTGGATGCGGCGCAGCAAGTCCTCGTTTCGCGCCAGGCTGTTTTTCCCCCGGTCGAAATACAGGTTATCTTCCAGCCCTACCCGCACCCCGCCGCCGGCAGCTAAGGCCAGGCCGTTGGCGTCGAGTTGTTGGCGGCCGATGCCGCCCAGCGCCCAGTGGCTGTCGGGCGGGAGTTGGCGCAGCGCCAGTCCGACTTCCAGCAGTTCCGTTTGCAAGCCGGCGAGGTTGCCGAAGATCAGGTTGAAATAAAAGGGCGGGCGCAGCAGTCCTTTCCCGATCAGGTAACGGGCGTAGTGGATCATGCCCAGGTCGAACACCTCCAGTTCGGGGTGTACGCCCTGGGCGTTCATTTTTTCGGCCAGGGCCTGGATCATCTCCGGGTCGTTGACACTGGCTTGTTTGGGAAAATTCAGCGAGCTGAGCGTGAGGCTGCCCATGTCGGGCTGCAAATCGAGGGCCTCGGAGCGCAGGGCAAATTCATTGAAATTTCGGCCGCTGAGCGAAACGCAGAGGACCAACTCGGGGCAGTGCCGGCGGATGCCCTCCATCTGGCGGGCGTACACCTCTTTGCGGTAAGTGGGGGCGCCGCTTTGTTCGTCGCGCGCGTGCAGGTGTACGAGGCTGATGCCGATTTCAGCGGCGGCGTGCACTTGTTCGACGATTTCGCTGACCGACACCGGCACGTGCGGGGTCATGGCCTTGGTTGGCAACATGCCCGTTGGGGTAAAATTGATGATGAGTTTATTTGCAGCGTCCATTGCAGCGTATCTGGCGGAAGGATCAGTAGATTTGCGAAGCCAAAATTACCAGAATTAGGCAATCCGTAATTATTATAAACATCATGTCAAAACGGCCTTCCGGAAAAAAAACCAAGTCAGCCAGCGCTCCAAGCGCTGTTGCTGCTGCCCGGCCCGACTTTCATTGGAAACTTCCGAGGCACTGGAGTTGGTTGCTGGGACTGGGCGTACTGTTCGCGGTTGCCGTGTTCCTGCGCGGGCATTTTTTTGATTTTCCGCTGGAACGCGACGAGTCGGCCTACGCCTACCTGGGTAAACGCGTACTCGATGGCCAGGTACCCTACCGCGATATATATGAGATGAAGCCGCCCTTGTTATTTTACAGTTATGCAGCGCTGGTGGCCGTGTTTGGATATTCGGCCGGCGGGATCCACCTGGCTGCTTTCGTACTCAGCTGTTGGAATGCCGGCTGGCTGATGGCGGTTGGCGCCCGGCTGTTCGGTTTGTTTTATGGGTTCGTGGCGGGCCTTTGCTGGGTGTTGCTCACCGCCAATCCGGCCACCAACGCCATTTTCCTCGAATCGGAGTTGCTCATCATGGCCTGGGTATTGCCCGGGTTGTACAGCCTGTTGCGCTGGGATGCGGCGCCTCGTCCAGACAACGGTAAGTGGTGGTTGCTGGCCAGCGGTTTTTTACTGGCTTGCGGAATTTTGGTAAAACAATCTGCCCTTTTTTTTCTGGGCGCGCCGGCCTTGCTGCTGCTTTGGCGGTACTGGACGGAACAGCCCCGCCAGTTAGCCGGCCTTGTCCGGAATGCGGGTTGGTTTGCAGCCGGAGTTTTAGGGCCGGTGGTATTTTTCGGCTTGTTGTTGTGGAGCCAGGGGGCTTGGGAGGGCTTTTGGTTTTGGAATGTGCAGTACCTGTCGGTGTACTCGTCGGGTTTAAAAAAAGACCTGTGGTTGCAGGCATTCACGTTCAATTTTGACCTGCTAACCCGCGGCTTCGGTTTGTACTGGCTGCTGGGTTTGGTTGGCTTGTTTACCCTGCTGCGGCCGGGTTTGCCGGGCCGGCACCGGGCGCTGTTGTTCGGCTTATTGTTGTTTGCAGCGGCAGCCGTGGTGCCGGGTTGGCGGTTTTACGCGCACTACTGGCTGCAATTGTTGCCGGTGCTGGCCCTGCTGATCGCTCTGCAATTTTACCAGATTGAACGCGGCGCAGCGCGGGTTTTTACCCAGCGGCATCCGCGGCTGTTGGTGGCGGGGTTGGCGGCAATTTTACTGGTTACGCCCGTGTTGCAAAACAGCGTGTTGTTGTTCAAAAGCGATCATGACCGGACGATCCGCTCGCTTTTTCCTGGCAACCCCTATGCCGAAGACAAAACGCTGGCCGGGCTTATCGGCGCTAAAATTCGTCCTGATGATCGCATAGCCGTACTGGGTTCGGAGCCCCAATACTACGTGTACCTCGACCGGCCGGCGCCGTCGAAGCACTTTTACATGGCTTTTTGTATGCGCCCGATCCCGGAAAGCAAAATTTGGCAACAGGAAGCCCTTGACTCCATCCGCCAGCAAGCGCCCCGCTTTGTGGTGTTCAATTTTGTGGAGTTCTCCTGGATGGTCAAGCCGAATTCCGACATGACGCTCTACGAACAGTCGTATAAATACACCCGGGAAAACTACCGGCCCATCGCCTGGGCCGACATGGTTAGCCTGACCCACACCGAATATGTACTCGACGAAGCGGCCGCCCTTAATTACCAGCCTCAGGGCCAACGATACGTCACGGTTTATGAACGGAAATAGGTTTCTGGTTGGAGGGTTTCTGGTTGGAGGGTTTCTGGTTGGAAGGTTAGAAGGTTTCTGGTTGGGCGTTGGCTTAATTTTGCGGGGTATTTAGGTACGGGCCCGCCGGAAGGCGTCGGACC
>CAZVZH010000319.1:0-4217 GCA_964630705.1 uncultured Saprospiraceae bacterium
AAAATTGGAGCCGATTGGCCTGTTTCGCCCTTGTCGACGTCCGCGCCAACAAGCACGGTGGAATGAGGGCTTAGGCTTGGGCCACACACTTCGCTGTACTGTTGTCGCGGACGCCAACAGCGGCAAAAAATAGCCATTTCGGTGCAGCGCCGTAGCGTGGGTTGCCGCCTGCGGCTGCACGCTGAACGGGGTTCAGCGGGACCTGGCCAAACGGAAGCCGGTATGGTTGTAGCGATTACTGGGCAAGTCGTCTTGGCGATTCGCCACCCGGCAACCCTGCGGGTAGACGTTCCACGACCCGCCACGAAGAACACGGTAGGGGCCTGATGTCGGGCCAGTAGGATTTGTGGAAGGACTGTTTTTGTAATACCCGGAGTCGTACCAGTCGGCGCACCACTCATTAACATTACCGCTCATATCATGCAATCCCAGGGTATTCGGACTGTTCAAGCTGCCGACAGGGACGGTCTTCTTGCGATACGTTCCCGGCGCTGAATAAGACTTTTTGTAAGCGGCAGATCCGTCAAAATTAATCTCCGCCGGGTCGGCCACATTTTTTCCATTGCCAAACAAAACCGCGCGTCCGCCGCCCCGTGCAGCATATTCCCACTCCGCCTCGGTGGGCAGGCGGTAGTTGCGGCCCGGGTATTTGGCATTCAGTCTTTGGAGAAAGTCTTGCACGTCATTCCAACTGACATTTTCCACGGGGCAATCGTCGCAATTTTTGCGACTGGAAGGATTACTGCCCATAATTTCCGTCCAGAGCCGTTGCGTCACTTCGTACCGGCCAATGTAAAAATCGGAAAGGGTGACGGTGTGGGCAGGTTCTTCATCGTCCGCACAATCCTGTTGTTCGCTAGTGCAGCCCATTTGAAAAGTTCCGCCTTTCACGAAAACAAGACCGTCGCCGTCGCGGTCGGGGGGCGGGCAGCCGCGGTCGGCGGCCGTGCCTTTTTGGTCTGGGCAGTTGTCTTCGTGGTCGGGCAGGCCGTCGCCGTCGGAGTCGGGGCAGCCTTGCCAATGGACTTCGCCGGCGGCGCCCGGGCATTTATCGCTGATGTCGGGCACGCCGTCGTTGTCGCGGTCGGGGCAGCCATTGGCTTTGGCCGTGCCGTATTGGTTGGGGCAGGCGTCGCGGCTGTCGGGCACGCCGTCGTAGTCGGAGTCGGCGGTTTCGTTCGGAGCGGTACCGGTGGGGCAGCCCGCGTTGGCTTTTGGCCCGTACTGGTCGGGGCAGCGGTCGTCGGCATTGGGCACGCCGTCGCCGTCGCGGTCGTTGGAGGCCGCAGGCACAGCGGCGCAGCCGTTTTTCGGCACAAACACAAAACCCCCGCCCAGGTCGCCGGTGAACTCGCCGTCTTTGGGCGCGGGGTTGGCTTCGCTGAGCGCGGCGAGCAGTTCTTTGAGCGCGAGCACGCCGTCGTCGCCGCTGTAGCGGCCGCCGAGGGCGACGCGCATTTTTTTCACCATTTCAGACACGGCGGGGGTGCGCTCTTTGGCGCCTGAGGCGATGTAATAGCGGGTTTTGCGGCGCAGGGCTTTGTCGATGGTGGCCTGGCAGTCGGGACTGTCCTGCTGGTAATCGGGACCGGAGGGGCCGCCTTTTTTGCCGCCGAAGGTACCGGAGTAGCAGGCGTCGAGCACGAGCAGGATGTGTTCGCAGGGGATTTTGGCGGCGAGGGTGCGCAGTTCAGCGTGCAGCAGCCAGGTGTCGAAGCCGGGGTCGGCAGTGCGGGCGCCGGCGGGGCAGAGGCAGCCCTCCTCGCCGGTTTCGTCGAAGTAGCCGTGCATGGAAAAAAAGAGCAGGAGCTGGTCGTTGGGGCCGTAGGTGCGGCCGGCCAGTTCGACGAGTTTGGCTTTGATCCCGGCTTTGGTTTTATTGGGCAGCACCTCGGTTTGAAAGCCGTAGAGGCTGCTGAGGTCGGCGGCCAGGTCGTTGCATTCGCTGCGGGTGCTGGGCAGTTGCGACCAGCCGCCGGCGTAGTCGCTGACGGGGAAAAACACGGCGTAGTCGCGGCGGGCCTGGGCTTGGAGGAGGGCGGCGGCTAGGAGGAGGGGAAGGAGGAGGTGTATTCTCATGGGTATTGCATTGTTCTTTTGGTTGAGGACTTAATCTACTTGAGTGCATCAAAATTTTTCAAATTGGACTTTTCAAATTGGACTTTTGATTTCTTTTGGGGCATCTCGGGTTGGGAAGTTTTTTAAAGTCAAAAGTCCAATTTGAAAAGTCTAATTTGAAAAGTGCCGGTTACTGCGCACGGAAAAACGCCGACACCACCCGGCTCACATACCCGCCCAGCACGCTTTCGACGAGGGCAAATCCGGCCATCATCTGGGCGTTGTTGATGCTGGACATCGCTTTTTTTTCAATCAAAAAAATCAGGGCGAGGATGTAGGCCGGGAGCATCAGGTAAGCGAAACGTACGAGCGAACCCGACACATAACGCTGGGGTGCGGGCGCTTCGCGGTGGGCGCGCAGGTAGTCGTCGAGCACTACGTAGAGAAATCCCGCGAGGGTGGGGGCGAGGATGCCGATGGCGGCCCAGCCTTGTTCGTCGTTGAAGCCGCCGGTGCTCCAGTGGTAACCGAAACGGCCCAGTACCAGGAATTTGCCGGCCACGAGCATCCACAACAGCCGTTTTTTAAACACCGCTTCGGGCAGCATGCGGCGGGCGGCGGCGGGGTCGGGTTGTTCGGGCAGGCGGCCCAGTTGGTCGAGCAGGGCCTGGGTGGCGCGGGCGTGCTGGCGGCTGTACTGCTCGAAGTCGAGCTGGCCGGTGTTCCACAGCTGGCGGGTTTGTTCGAGCTGGGCGCTCAGGCCGGCGAGGGCGTTGAGCGATTCAGCCATGCCGGCTTTTTCGGCGTGTTCGGTAGCGGCTTGCAGGGCGGCGGGCAGTTCGCCCTGGGCCACCAGTTGGCGGATGTAGTGCAGGGGGCTCATTTTTCGAGGTAGGCTTTGAGTTCCTGCTGGAACTTCAGGTGGAAAGTTTCAAGATAGTCGTTGAAATCGGGCTCCATGTCCATGTAACCGCTGGCGCGGGGGCGGTAGACGCCCGAGCCGAATTTTCCGGTGAGGCGGCCGCTCAGGCTATTGCTGCCGGAGAGGTAGGTGAATTCGAATTCCAGGCGTTCGCGGCGCAGGTCGTTGCATTTCCAACCCAGGGTTTCCGCTGTCCGGCACCAGATCGACTTTTGTTCGTCGGTGAGCACCACGCGGCAGAGGTCGGAGATGCTGATGCGGAGGAAGGTTTCGGTGCGCAGTTCAACCAGCACTTCGGGCCGGCGGTCGTAGCAATTGGTTCGGGTGTACTTGGCTTTTAAAAAGGCTTCAATGCCATCGAATACTTGCTTGCCGGTCAACCGGCGTTCGATTTCCGCTGTCTGGCCTTTCACCGTTTTTCGGAGGGGCAGCGGCGCCAGGCTGACGGCGATGGGTTTGTCTTTGCATTCGCGGATTCTGGAATCGGTTCGAATGCGGCCATCTTCCTCCCAAATGGCTACATAAAAACAGGGGATATACGCGCCATCGGCATCCAGCACGTATACCTGTACGTTTCCCTGGGCGGGCGGAATTTCCATAAAGTCGGCGAAGGTTTGAAAGAGTTTTTCTTCCAGCGGCTGATCCGAGGAGAGCCGGACATCGTCCTGGGCGCGGTTCCACAGCGCAATGGCGGTATCGAGGTCGGTGGCGTTGACGTGGAGCAGCAATTCCAACTCGGTGGAGTCTTTTTTCAGGCGGACTTTAGTCACGTGAAGCGCCTGGCCCAGTCCGTTTAAATCCAGCCAACGCTGGTAGGCTTCGGTTTTATGGGTGAAAAAGGCAAAATCGTCGGCGGAAAATCGGATCGTTTGGGCGGCGAGCCGGCCGCTGAAACATAAAATCAGCAAGAGGCTGGGCAAACAGCATCGGAAAGCAGTCATGTCAGTTGGTTTGAATTGGTGAAAGCCTTGGGAAACAGGTTTCAAAGATAGCGCGTATGCTGCGAAGCAGCATGGCTATGTTTTGAAGCAGCGCGCTTTTGTTTCGAAGCAAAGCGGCTATGTTTCGAAGCAGCGTGCTTTTGTTTCAAAGCAGCGCGGCTATGTTTTAAAGCAGCGCGGCTATGTTTCAAAGCAAAGCGGCTATGTTTCAACGCAGTGCGCTTTTGTTTCAAAGCAGCGCGGCTATGTTTTGAAGCAGCGCGCTTTTGTTTCGAAGCAAAGCGGCTATGTTTCGA
>CAZVZH010000320.1:0-1735 GCA_964630705.1 uncultured Saprospiraceae bacterium
TGCTCCGGATTTTTCAACACATGGATGTCCTGCGCCGGCATGTAACTCTGCGCCGGCAGGAAACAACGGGCGCCGGTTCCGGGCTGCTCCGCCACGTCGAGCACGATGACGGCGTGGCCTGGGTAACCGCCCTCGATCCACACGTCGCCGGGCTGAATACCGGACAAGTCGGCCGCACGCAGCTCGCGCTCCAGGGAGGCCGTGCCGGCGTAGGCAAACACCATGTCGAGGTACTGGCGGAATGCAGCCCGGCTGGTGTCGGGAGCGCCGGAGGTTGTCCAGCGCACCTGCTTGCCGTCGACGCGGATGCGGTTGCCAGCGCGCCAGCGGGCATAGTCGGCGCGAAAACCGTTGGTAAACTGAAAATGGATGTCGCTGAACCGCCGGTGGGCGAACAGGTACTCCGCCCGGAGGCGGATGGCGGCGTCGGCGCATTGCTGAAGGTTGCGGCGGCCGGGGTCGAGGTCGATCACGGCGCAGTGCGCGTCTTGCCGATATTTCAAACCTCCGTCGTACAGGCGAACCGGGGAGCCGTCGGGGCGGAGCGGCAATTGGCGGAGGTAGGCGCCGAATGAACCGGCCGGGGCCGGCAGGCGCTCGTAGCCTTCGGGTGGCGAAAACCGCGTTTCCACCGTTGCGCCGGAAGGCTTAATTTGCGGCGGAATGGAGTCGGCGCGCCAGGTTTGGGCGCTCATCGCCGGCGCCGATGCGGGCGGTTGGCAGGCCGACAAGCCGGCCGACAAAACGATCAGAAAAATCCACATCATCCAATTTCGATTTTTATGGGAAACGTAAAACCCGGGCAGGTCTTGCCCATCGCACTAGTCCTGGCCCTGCTGCTCCCCGGCCGAACGTTTACCGCCAGCCTGCACGTAGGCGCCGGGTATACCTACCCGACCATCAGTGCCGCGGTGGCCGTAGTGCAGCCGGGCGATACCATTGAAATTCACAACGGTACCTACCCCGGCGGACTCTTTTTTGCCAACCTCAAAGGCACGCCCGCACACTGGATCACCATCCGTGCCGCGCCGGGCGAAACCGCCAGCATCATGGGCGGCTCCAACGCCATTCAGCTGAGCGACCCGGCCTATTTGCACATCAA
The DNA here is from genome assembly GCA_964630705.1 of uncultured Saprospiraceae bacterium. Classification (GTDB taxonomy): domain Bacteria; phylum Bacteroidota; class Bacteroidia; order Chitinophagales; family Saprospiraceae; genus M3007. The sequence goes on from CAZVZH010000320.1 coordinate 1,103, forward strand.
AAGCCTGATCTTTTACGGCCAAACGGGCAATGGCTTCAACCTCGACGACGGCGGTAACTACGACACCCCGGCCCACCACATTATTTTCGAAGCCTGCCATTTCCGCGACATGGCCGCCACGGGCAACAACGACTTGCTCAAACTTTCCGGCCTCGACGATTTCGAAGTGCGCAACTGCACGTTCCTCAACGGCGCGGCCGGCGGCAGCGGCATCGACATGGTGGGTTGCCATCGCGGAACGATCAGCGGCAACTGGTTTGAGAACATGGGCTCGAACGCCATTCAGGCCAAAGGCGGCACGGAATACATCCGCATCGAGCGCAATTTTTTCCGCAACTGCGGCCAGCGCACACTTAACCTCGGCGGCAGCACGGGCCTGGCCTTTTTCCGGCCCGACACCGCCCACTTCGAAGCCGCCCGCCTGCAGGTGTATTCCAACATTATCATCGGCTCGGTGGCGGCGGTAGCTTACGTGGGTTGTGTGGAGGTGGACGTGGCGAACAACACGATTTACCGGCCCGAACGCTGGGTGTTGCGCATCCTGCAGGAAACCGTAGACCCCGACCGTTTTCTGGAGTGCGGCGACAACCGCTTCGTCAACAACATCGTGGTACGCGACGCCGGCCTGTCGAC
>CAZVZH010000320.1:1835-4210 GCA_964630705.1 uncultured Saprospiraceae bacterium
GCGGCGACAACCGCTTCGTCAACAACATCGTGGTACGCGACGCCGGCCTGTCGACGGAAACAAACATCGGGCCCAATACTAGGCCCGAAACGTTTACTTTTTCCCACAACCTCTGGTTTCACAACAGCAACCCCAACTGGAGCGGCCCCAGCATCCCCACACCCGACCCGGCCATGATCGTCAACCAAAACCCTATGCTGGCCAACCCCGAAGCGGGCAACGGCGACTGTCACATCCCCGTGGGCAGTCCGGCCGCCGGCGCCGGCCTGGCGCTGACCGACCCGGAGCGGGATTATTACGGCTACCCCTACTCCACCCCGCGCTCGATCGGAGCGGCGCAGGCGGTGCCGCCGACCTCCGTCGCGGGGCCGGGAGTCAATCCTGCGTTTTTCGCTTACCCCAATCCGTTTTCCGGGGAGTTGCACCTGAAATTACCGGACGCAGCTGGCGGGCGTTTCCGCCTCCGGGTATTCGGTCCGGACGGGCGGCTGGTGGCGGCAGGTGACGTGGCGGAAGTGCTGGCCGGGGCGGGGAACTGGCCGGAAGGTTTGTTCGTGTTGGTGTTGGAAAATTTGGAGGGTGGGGCGGTGTACCGGTGTTGGGTTATGCGTGGGGTTAAATGAAAAACCGTGGCAGAGACGCGATGCATCGCGTCTCTACGCGGGCACGGTTCCACAGAACGTGGTACAGACGCGATGCATCGCGTCTCTACGCGGGCGCCCAATAAACCAAACGTGATTGGAAAGGAGGGGATAACCCCATCAATCATTCAACTTCAACACCTTCAAAAACGCCTCCTGCGGCACCTCTACGTTGCCGAATTGTTTCATGCGTTTTTTACCCGCTTTTTGTTTCTCCAGCAGTTTGCGTTTGCGGCTGATGTCGCCGCCGTAACACTTGGCCGTCACGTCTTTGCGCAGGGCAGAGAGCGTTTCGCGGGCAACCACTTTTTGGCCAATAGCCGCCTGGATGGCGATCTGGAACTGTTGGCGGGGCAGGAGTTCCTTGAGTTTTTCGCACATGCGGCGGCCGATGTACTCGGCTTTGCTGCGGTGCACCAGGGCGGAGAGGGCGTCGACTTGTTCGCCGTTGAGTTTGATGTCGAGTTTGACCAGGTCGGTTTCGCGGTAGTCGAGGATGTGGTAGTCGAACGAAGCGTAGCCGCGGGTGAGCGATTTGAGTTTGTCGTAAAAATCGAACACAATCTCAGCCAGGGGCATGTGGAAGGTCATCTCCAGCCGGGTGGGCGTGAGGTAGGTTTGTTTTTGCAGGATGCCGCGTTTGTCGAGGCAGAGGTTCATGATGTTGCCGATGTACTCGGGCTTGGTGATGATCTGGGCGTAGATGTAGGGCTCTTCGACCGATTGCAGGAAGTTGGTGTCGGGCAGTTGCGCGGGCTGGTGCACGTCGAAGCGTTTGCCCTTCATGTCGGTGGCGAAGTAGGGCACGTTGGGTACCGTGGTGATGATGTCCTGGTCGAACTCGCGCTGGAGGCGCTCCTGTACAATTTCGAGGTGGAGCATGCCGAGAAAACCGCAGCGGAAGCCGAAGCCCAGGGCGGCCGAGGTTTCAGCTTCGAACACCAGGGAGGCGTCGTTGAGCTGGAGCTTTTCGAGCGAGTCGCGCAAGTCTTCAAAATCGTCGTTGTCCAACGGGTACACCCCGGCGAACACCATGGGTTTTACCTCTTCGAAACCTTTGACGGGCGAGGTGCAGGGCCGGGCCATGTGGGTGATCGTATCGCCCACTTTGATCTCGCGACTGACTTTGATGCCGGTGATCACGTAGCCCACATTGCCAGCGCTGAGCTCGGGGGTTTCCTGTTGGCCCATGCGCAGGATGCCTACTTCCTCGGCGCCTACCTCTTTTTCGGTATTGTAAAACCGGATTTTATCGCCCTTACGTATCGTGCCGTTCATGATGCGCAGGTAAGCGACGACACCGCGGTAGGAGTTGAACATGGAGTCGAAAATCATGGCCTGCAGGGGCGCCTCGGGGTCGCCTTTCGGCGCCGGTATGCGCTCGACCACGGCGGACAGAATTTCCTCCACGCCCACGCCCGTGCGGCCGGAGGCGGAAATGATGTCTTCGCGGTCGCAGCCGATCAGGTCGATGATCTGGTCCTGCACTTCCTCGACGTTGGCGCTCTCCATGTCTACCTTGTTGACGATAGGGATAATCTCCAGGTCGTGCTCGAGGGCGAGGTAGAGGTTGCTGATGGTTTGGGCCTGGATACCCTGAGAAGCGTCGACGAGCAACAGGGCGCCTTCGCAAGCGGCGATGGAGCGGCTCACTTCGTAGGAAAAATCGACGTGGCCGGGCGTGTCGATCAGGTTGAAAATATACTCCTGCCCGTCGGCGGGATGCACATAGCG
>CAZVZH010000321.1:0-4197 GCA_964630705.1 uncultured Saprospiraceae bacterium
CAAGCGGTGTACAAAATGCTACCGTCAACCTTACCGGCCCGCTCTCGGGTAGCGGCATCACTGATATAAATGGCGCATACCTGATCTCCCTGCCCCCGGGCAGTTCTGGTAATTTTACGCTCAAGCCGGTTAAAAACACCAACAAACTCAACGGTATCACTTCCGCTGACGCCACTGCGGTCCAACAACATGTCGCCCAGGTCAATTTGCTGCCAGCGCCGTTCAAACGTATTGCTGCCGACGTCAACAAGAGCAATTCGATTAACACGACCGACGCTTCACTCATCACCCAGGTGTTGCAGGGCAATCCACAGGCCAACGCCATTTTTAATACGTCCTGGCGTTTCGTGCCGGCGTCCTATACGTTCCCGAATGCAAACGTTCCCTGGGGTTTCCCCGAACAAATTGCGCTCGCCGGTGTAAATGCGAGTGTCAGCGGTCAGCATTTCAAAGGTGTCAAACTGGGCGATGTGGTAACTACCTGGGCCAACCCGGCCAACTTTGGCAAGGGCGACCCGTTGGTGCTGCGGGTGCACGACCGGATGCTGGAGGCCGGAGCAGAAATTGCAGTCGAGTTCCGCGCAGACGAATTGGATGACCTCAATTCCTTCCAGTTCGCCCTCCAGTTCGATCCCGAACGATTGCAACTGGCGGAAGTCGACACCGCGGGGTCCGGATTGCCTGTTTCTTTGGACCATTTCGGTATCTACAACCTGGAGGAAGGCGAAATTCGGATGGTGTGGTCACAGGCGAAGCCAATATTGCTAAGCGAATCAGCGCTATTGTTCCGTTTGCGGTTTATTTCCCTTGAAGGTGGATCCCGGCTGAGCGAGGCGCTCCACTTAAACGATGCCATATTGCCAGGATATTCTTACAACCGCTTTTTTGCGGAATCCGGAGTAGAACTCCGGTACTCCGAATCGACCGGGGTGGAGCAGGCCGATTCCGCAGATATGAAAGCGGTTTTGCTGCCAAACAGGCCGAACCCATTCGCGGATGTCACAACGATTGATTTTGTACTCCAGGACGAAACGGATGCCGAGCTGCGGGTGACGGATGCCGCGGGCCGGGTCTGGTTTTCTGAAAAAGCAACCTACATGGCGGGCAAACACGAGCGCACACTGCAACTGGCAGGCGCGAGCGGGGTACTGCTGGCTGAATTGATTACGCCCGTGGGTGTACTGACACATCGCATGATAGCAGTGAAATAAGCTGTATTTTAGCCTTTTGAGAGACAGAAAAAGCGCTTGAGATGCATTAGAAAAGGGGTTTTTGAAAGTATGGACCTCCCGTTTTTAGAGTGCTGTCCATAATTTGCCCTGGGTGTAAACGGTTTTCAGGCGCCGGCGGACTTGTTTTTTTGACGACAGATTTACAGGAGAGGTCGTCCACACAACTGGACGATATTTTTCAAAATGGCGGTGAACGGTATCGCCGAACCCCGTTCGGCGCCGCGATGCCGAACGGGGTTCGGCAGTCAAATCAGCCCGAATTGAAAAATGTCCAGAAGTGTGGCTTTTGACACCACCCCAAACCAACCAATTATAATTTTTCGCAAACCACTTTCCGCCGGGTATAGAAACCAGGTGAAAAATCAATTCTCCACGCGGCCGGCTTCGGCTTCGATAGCCGTCTGGCGTTTTCGCGATTTCACCTGCTCGTTTCCGAACTGGTAGTTCAGGCTGAGGCTGGCGCGGCGGCTGTCCCAGCGCCCGCCGCCATAGGAGAGCAGGCCGTCAAAATCGGAGTAGCCATCCCAGCCGGTTTCGTAAAACAAGTCGTTCAGGCTGAGGCGCACGTTGAGGCGGTCGTTGAAAAACTTGCGCTGCAAACCCAGGTCGAGGCTCCAGCTGGTTTCGTAGATAAACACGCCGCCCCACACACCTGGGCCGGAGAAGTAGCCCGAGATTTCGCCTTTGAAGCCGGCGGGCAGGTCGAAGGTATGTTGCTGATAAATGTTGTAGGTAAAAGCCTGTACGTCTACCACCGCGCCATCGCCGTAGTCGGCCTGGTTGTCGAGGTGGCTGGCGCTGGCGTTGAAGTAGGCATTCCAGAACCTGGCGATTTGCACCGGCGCGCTGACGTTGAAGCTGATCACCGTTTGATCGGCCAGGTTGGCCCAGGTGATGAAGCCGGCGCGGGGGTCGTCTTTGTCCGGCGCGATCAGGCGGGTGATTTGGTCGGAGGTGCGGCTGTACGCGAGTTTGAAATTGTAGCGGAAGGCCAGGGTATAGCCCAGTTCGAGGTTGTTCACAATTTCCGGGCGGAGGTAGGGATTGCCTTTTTCGTACGAGAGCTGGCTGATTTGGTTGTTGAAGGGGTTGAGCACGTGGTAGTCGGGGCGGTTGATGCGCCGGCCGGCATTCAGAGCAAAGCTGTGTTTTGGCGCCGCCTGCCAGGTGAGACCGCCGGAAGGGAACCAGCTGGTGTAGAACAGCTCGACGGGCGGTTCCTGCAGTTCGGGTAGAAAAGTTTGCAAGTCGCCCATGGCATCCGTTTGCTCCACGCGCAAGCCTGCAGAGAAATTCCACTTTTCGCCCAGGGGGCGACCATAGTTGACATAGCCGGCGTATACTTTTTCGTCGTACCGGAAGCGGTTGGATTTCCGGTCGTTGCGAATGGCTTCATCGTTTATTTCATCAAAAAAAAGGAACGTGTTGTTGGAAACCACCCGACTGAACTTAAAACCTGCGCCCAAATTGCCCGCCCAAAGTTTTTCCTCATAATCGGCTTGGGCGGCAAAAATGTCGATTTGGGAAGGGGTATCGAAGCTGTTGATGATTTCCGTGCGCACCGTCGTCTGGGTGGCGTCGTAGTACCGGTTGGGCTGGTAGCGTTGACTTTCGTTGCGGTAATGTCCGTAGTCGACGTCGACGTTGAAGCTGCGGCCCAGGGCATTGTCGAAGCGGTAATTGAGGTTGTACGTTTGTTGAAAACGGTTGCGATCGGCTTTCGTATCGGCAACGAGAATACTGTCGATCAGCCCTGGCGTGGCTTGTTGGGCCAGGGTAATGCGGTTGTAGGAAACGTTGTCGTTGGTATTGCCGCCGCCCGACACGAGCAGGCCAAGGGTGTGTTTTTGCGCGAGGAAAAAATCGGCGCCGAGGCGATAATTGTAGTTTCCCCATTGGTTGCGGTGGTTGTTGACTTCGTGTTGCACCATGTTGTTGAGGTAGCTCACAAACGTCATGTCGTTGAACCCCGCCCCATCGGCCAGCCCAAGGTTGCCGAAGGTATTGAACCGGCGGTTGCGGTAGTTGCCGCTGGCGCCGAGGTTGGCGCGGTGGTAGCGGCCCTGGCTGTAGGTCGTGTTCACGGAGCCGTTGGCGCCCAGGTTTTTGTCTTTTTTCAGGCGGATATCGATGATGCCGGCATTGCCTTCGGCTTCGTACCTGGCGCCGGGGTTGGTGATAATTTCGATGCGATCGATTTGTTCGGCGGGCAGGTTTTGCAGGTAACTGCTGAGGTCTTCGCCGGTGAGGGGCAAGCGTTTGCCGTCGACGTAGAGCAGCACGCCGGAACGCCCGAGCACGCTGATGTTGTCGTTGTTGTCAACGGTGACGTTTGGGGCCTTGCGCATCAGGGTCAGGGCGTCGGCGCCGGTGCTGTTGATGGTGCCGTCTACATTGAACACCGTCCGGTCGGGTTTTATCTCCACCAGCACCCGCGAAGCCGTCACGGTGGCTTCAGCCAAGTCGAAAGCTTTGGCAGCAAAAATCAGTACGCCCAGGTCGACTTGTTGTTGGTCTTTCAACTGAATATCGGCGCGAAAAAGGTCTTCAAAACCCAGTCCGATGGCTTTTAGGTAATAACGGCCGGCAGCCAGGCCCTGGAGTTGAAACAAACCGGTCGGGGAGCTGATGCCGGCTTTGTGCAGGCTGCTGTCGGCAGCGTTGAACAGGGCGACATTGGCGAATGGAACCGCCTCGCCGTCAGCGGTTTGAAATTGGCCGCTCACTGCAGCCGTTTGGGAAAAAGCGTGAAGTGTCAGGGCAAGAAATGCCAGGGTAGTCCATTGTTTCATAGCAGCATTTTTACAAAAAGAGACAGGGGCAAGGTGTCAAAATTAGCGGGGCAGTTGCAGCGACTTTTTTATTTTCGACCAATTGGACGCATCCCGCCGGTCAGGGCGCGCCTAAACGGAATGTTCGCTGCAACCTATCACCCGGCTGCTTGTTTTCCAAAAAGCCGTCAACA
>CAZVZH010000322.1:0-4153 GCA_964630705.1 uncultured Saprospiraceae bacterium
ACTGTTAAGCAAACATTAAATTTTCCAATCCCGTTTGGAAAACTGCCGCCGCCGGCCCTATTCTTGTGCCGGCAAAAAAGCCGCGTTTTATGACATTCCTTTCTCAAAACATGATGTGTTGTATGTGTTGCATGTGTGCTCCCCGCGCACGATGTGAGAGAGGTTTGCCCTTCCATACGACATAGGTTTAGTTTTCATAAACACTGCATCGAAGGCCCTTTCACACATCCCGTGTGAAAGGGCTTTCTGTTTTTCCACCCATCTGTTTCACCTTAATTTTTTTTTAAAGTACCATGGCAAATACACACCATTTCGACACGCTCCAATTGCACGCCGGCCAGGAGGTCGACCCCACCACCAAAAGCCGGGCCGTGCCCATTTACCAAACCACCAGCTATGTGTTCGACGATTCGGCGCACGCCGCCAACCTGTTCGGCCTGCGCGAGTTCGGCAACATCTACACCCGCATCATGAACCCCACCACCGATGTGCTGGAAAAGCGTATCGCAGCCCTCGAAGGCGGTGTGGCGGCCCTGGCCGTCGGCAGCGGGCAGGCGGCACAGTTCATCGCCCTGAGCAACATTTTGGAAACGGGCGACAACTTCGTCAGCACCTCCTTCCTCTACGGCGGCACCTACAACCAGTTCAAAGTACAGTTCAAACGCCTGGGCGTGGAGGTGCGTTTTGCCGATGGCGACGACCCCGCCTCGTTCGAAAAACTGATCGACGCCCGTACCAAAGCCCTGTACCTGGAAACCATCGGCAACCCCGGTTTTAACATCCCCGATTTTGAAAAAATCGCCCAGGTGGCCGAGCGGCACCGCATCCCGCTGATCGTCGACAACACCTTCGGCGCTGGCGGCTACCTGTTTCGCCCGCTCGAACACGGCGCCCACGTGGTGGTGGCCAGTGCCACGAAATGGATCGGCGGCCACGGCACCAGTATCGGCGGCGTGATTGTCGATGGCGGCACATTCAACTGGGGCAACGGCAAATTTCCGCAGTTCACCGAGCCCAGCGAAGGCTACCACGGCCTGCGCTTCTGGGAGGTATTCGGCGACCAGGGGCCTTTCGGCAACATCGCCTTCATCATCCGCGCCCGGGTGGAAGGTCTGCGCGACTACGGCCCGGCGCTCAGCCCGTTCAATGCCTTTTTGTTTCTCCAGGGCCTCGAAACGCTTTCGCTTCGCGTGCAGCGCCAGGTAGACAACGCGCTCGAACTGGCCCAATGGTTGGAGGGGCACCCCCGCGTGGAGTTTGTCAACTACCCAGGTCTTTCCTCCTCGCCCTACCATGATCTGGCCAACAAATACCTGAAAAACGGCTTCGGCGGCGTGCTTTCCTTCAAAATCAAAGGCGGCAAGGAACAAGCCGACCAATTCGTCGACCGGCTCGAACTCATCAGCCACTTGGCCAATGTAGGCGATGCCAAAACGCTGATCATCCACCCGGCCAGCACAACCCACGAGCAACTTTCGCCGGAGGAACAGCGCGCTGCCGGCGTGGTGCCCGGGCTGTTGCGCATATCCACCGGCATCGAACACATCGACGATATCAAGGCCGACCTGCAGCAGGCTTTTAACCACGTGTATTCCGACCAACTTCAACCGGCCTGACGATTTACGAATGACGATTTACGATTTACGATTGGGTTCACTATTTCGGATAGGGAAGGATTCCGCTTCTGGAATGTCTACAAAAGCCGCATCCAAACCCCCTTCCGGAAAAGTGAACCCAATCGTAAATCGTAAATCGTAAATCGTCATTCGTAAATCGTCATTCGTAAATCATCTCCGCCTCCATCCCACCAATCACCACCGCATGTCTATAAAAATCTACCACCGCCCCGGGCCTTTCCCCTTGGAAAACGGCCAGCAACTGCCGGCGCTCGATATCGCCTACCACACTTACGGCACCCGCGCGCCCGACGACTCCAACGTCGTTTGGGTATGTCACGCCCTCACCGCCAACAGCGACGTGCTCGACTGGTGGGCCGGGCTGTTCGGGCCGGATTGTTTGTTCGACCCCGAGCGCTGGTTTATCGTTTGCGCCAACAACCTGGGCTCCTGCTACGGCACCACGGGGCCGCTGAGTATCAACCCGCAACAAGGCCGGCCCTACTTCCACGATTTTCCCGCCATCACGATCCGCGACATGGTGCAGGCGCACGAAGCCCTGCGGCAGCACCTGGGCATCCGGAACATCCACTTGCTCATCGGCGGTTCGCAAGGCGGGCAGCAGGCGCTTGAGTGGGCTATCCAACTACCCGGCTTGATCGACCAACTGGCCCTCATTGCCACCAATGCCCGCCACTCGCCCTGGGGCGTCGCTTTTAACGAGAGCCAGCGCCTGGCTATCGCCACCGACCCGAGCTGGCGCGAGTACGCCGATTACGCCGGAGTAGAGGGTATGAAAACCGCGCGCAGCATCGCCCTGCTCAGCTACCGCCACTACCAAACCTATGCCCGGGCGCAACAGCCCCTCCAGCCGGGTTTGCTCGACAACTACCCGGCCGCTTCGTACCAGCGCTATCAAGGTGAAAAACTGGCGCGCCGGTTCAACGCATTCTCCTACTGGACGCTGTCGAAGGCCATGGACACCCACGACATCAGCCGCGGCCGGGGCAGCCTGGAGGAAACCCTTGCACGGGTGCAGCCGCGTTGCCTGGCGGTGTCGGTATCGACCGATTTGCTGTTCCCACCGGAAGAGCAGCAGTTTCTGGCCCGGCACATCCCCGGCGCCGTTTGGCGCAGTATCCACTCGGAGTTCGGGCACGACGGTTTTCTCACCGAAACAGCAGCGTTAAGCCGAGTGCTGCGCCATTTTTTGGCAGAACCAACACTGCCGCAAAAGGCACCGCTTCCGCCGACGGCTTTCACCACGAATCCACCAGCGCCATGTCCGTAAAAATCGGTCAATTCGGCTTCGGCGTGGTCGGCCAGGGTTTTTACCAGGTTTTGTCGCAACTAAACGGCGCCGCCCCCGGCGCTATCGCCCGAATTTGTGTCCGCGACCGGCAAAAATTGCGCAACATCCCCGCCCAACATTTCACCTTCGACCCGGCCGATATCCTGCACAACCCCGGCATCCGTCATCTGGTGGAGCTCATCGACCAACCCGAGCCGGCCTTCGATCTGGCGGCGCATGCGCTCTTGCAGGGAAAAACAGTGATCTCAGCCAACAAAGCCATGCTGGCCCGGCATCTGCCCGCCTTGCGCGCAGCCGAACAGGCCGGCAGCGGGCTCCTGTTGTTCGAAGCAGCCGCGGCGGGCAGCGTGCCTATTTTCCAAAACCTGGAACAGTACTACCGATTCGGCGACATCGGGGCCATCGACGGTATTTTAAACGGCTCTACCAACTACATCCTCAGCCAAATGACGGAAAATGGCCTCCGTTTCGACCAGGCGCTGGCCCAGGCACAACAGCTCGGTTTTGCCGAATCGGACCCCAGCCTCGACATCGACGCGCACGACCCGGCCGCCAAACTGACCCTGCTTGTGGCCGCCGCCTGGAACCTCTGGTTGCCGCCAGTCCGCATCCCGCGCTCGGGCATCCGGCAGTTGCACCGGGCCGACATGGCTTTCGCTGCCGCCCACAACCGGAAAATCCGCCTGCTGGCTTCGGCCCGGCGTCCGGCCCCCGGCGCGGTGGAAGCCTGGGTGTTGCCTACCCTGGTTGGCGCCGGCAACCCTTTTTTCAACCTCGAGCAGGAGTACAACGGCATCCGCATCCAATCGGAGCAGATCGGCCAGCAATTGCTCACAGGCAAAGGCGCGGGCAGCCTGCCCACAGGCTTCGCCGTACTCGGCGATCTGAACCGGGCACTGCGGCTGGAAACCCCGGTAAGGCCGAGGGTACCTGATTTACAAGCGGCGGAATTGCTGCCCGACCGGCCGCTGGACGTGTACGTCCGTTTCCCCGCGCCCGACCTGGCCCGGCGTTTTCCGCTGGAGCGCCGGCTGTGGCAACGGGAATCGGAAGCGGGGCTGCAAGTGCGCGGTTGGTCGAGCCTGGCGGCTGTTGGGCAGCTGGCAACGGAACTGGAAGCGGCGGGCGGCTTTTTGGCGGCAATCGAAGGAAAGGGTTAGAGGGTTAGAAGGTTTCTGGTTAGAAGGTTTCTGGTTTCTGGTTAGAGGGTTTCTGGTTTCTGGTT
>CAZVZH010000323.1:0-4120 GCA_964630705.1 uncultured Saprospiraceae bacterium
GCCCGACGACTGCGCGAAAATCCAACTCGATTTTTTGAGTGAAACCGCCCGGCGGTTTGCACTCGATTGAAACAGAACAGGCCTCTGTGCATACTAAAAAATCGAACAGGAGCCTGTTGCGCTACATACCTCTTGCACGGTCATCAACCAGACAACCTACCAACTCGCGTTCCCCACCATCAAATCAAAATCCGTACTGCCATTCGTCAGCTGCACCCAGTAGCCCGTGCTCGTCAACCGCAGGGCCTCAAGCGTGTAGGTGTTGTTCCCGGAGTACTGCAGCGGCGTACCCACAGCCAGCGGCGTCGGGGCCGCGGGCGCGGGCGGGCTTCCCGGGTCGTACAGGCCCACCACGGCCTTCACCGTCCAGTTCTGGCCCGCGGGGGCCGAAACGGCCACCGTGGCCGACGCACGGCCGTCGGGGGCATCGCAGGCGCAGTGGCCGGGCGCGGCAATGCCGCAGGCTACCTGGGCCACCGATGCCGGGCCGTTCATCAGGGCCGTGTTGCCGCATACATCGGAAGTGGCCACCACCGAATAGCTGCCGGCGGGCTGCTCCCCGAAATCGAGCGCAGCGCCCGTACCGGGCTGGGGCGCGCCCTGCGGGATGCTGTTGCGGCGCAGTTGGTACTGCACGCCCGTTTCCGAGCCGCTGAGGCCGACCGGCGCGCCAGTTTCGCCGGGACAAAAATTGCCGGCGCTTACGTTGAATACGGCCAAGGGGTTTTGAACGGTCACGGTTGCAGTGCAGGTAGCTGTTTGGCCCCGGCTGTCGCTCACGGTGAGCGTTACGGTGTTCGGCCCCAGGTTGGCGCAGGCGAACTGGTTGGGCGCTACGGCGAGACCTTGCAGGCCGCAGTCGTAGGCGCTGCCGAAGTCCACGTCGGCCGGGTCGATGGTAGCCTGGCCGTTAGCGTCGAGTTCGACGCTGTGCGGTTTGCAGTTGGCGGTAGGCGGTTCGCAGCAGTCGCTGGTGGTCAGTTGCCAGGGCACGATGAAGTCGCAGGCATCGGAGCCCACCACCACCACCAGGTCGTACGTGCCTTCCGCCAGTTCGGGGTCGGGCGTGAAGGTATTGGTGTCTTTGTCGTAATTGCCGGCCGGCTGGCTGGCATTGGCGTCGGTGTAAATACCGCTGACGCTCAGCATAGGAGCGTTGCCCAATTCAAAGGCCGGGCTGATAACCGCGCAGTTGTTGCTGGTAAGGGGAGCGATAATGATGCTGTTGTTCGTTACATTCGGGATGGGGTTGCCCTGCGGGTAAACGATGAGGCCGTCGTTGGTCAGGCCCGTATTCGAATGGGCGCCGGCGGTATTGGCGCTGATCAGGCCCTTGTTGGTGAAGGCGGCGTTGTTGAACAACGGCGCGTTCAGGGTCAGCGTCGCGCAGAGGTCGTTAACATAAGGCCCGGTGTTGTACAGGCCGTAGGGGTTCGGCGGGGCGGACCTGCCCTGCTCCGGGCCGGGTTTGTTGGATGGGGCTGTTCCGTTGAGGCGCAGTGTGCCGGCGTTCTGCAGCGTGCCTTCGTTGAGCAGGGCGAAGGCGCTGCCGTTGGAGGCCGGCAGGCCCGGGGCGAAGCCCTCGATGTCGAGGCTGCCGCCGTCGTCGAGCGTCAGCACGCCGCCCGGCTGCACCCACACGGATTTGGCTGTGGCCGTTACGGTGCTGCCGATGCGGGGGTCGTTGGTTGCATCGGGGATAATGACGGGATTGTCGGCCGTGGGCACACAGGCGGGGTTCCAGTTGCCGCCAGTGTTCCAGTCGGTATCGAGGGCGCCCGTCCAGGTGCGCAGGTCGGTGCAGAGGCACAGGTTGGGGATGTCCTGGTATTCGTAGGCGCCCATGTCGACCGTGCCGCTGTTGTAGAAGCGGGGGTTGCCGTCCAGATCAGTCGTGATGCCGGCCGGCACAGCGGTGTCGTCGCCGGCGTTGATGGCAGGGGAGCAGTTCTGGAGGCGGAGGTTGCCGGCGGGGGCGTTGACGAAGAGGGGGTCGGCATTCAGATTGCCTGTGCCGCTCCAGCCGTCTTCTACGATTGAATAGGTAATGGTCACGTTTCCAAAATTGGGACCATAGTCAACAGTGCTGCTATTGCCCCAAAGGATGCAATTTTTGAGTGTTGGATTGGCCGAGTTTTCTGTATGGACGACACCTGCATGTGGGGCTGTATTTCAATAAAAGGTGCAATTGATGAAGGAAGGAGAAGCATTAAGGCAGTGCGTTGCTCCACCATTGATGTCTGCCGAATTGTTCCTAAAAATGCAATTGGTAAAAACCGGAGTCGCTCCGCCGTCGAGGTAAAGCGCTCCGCCCCATGCGACCGAATGGTTATCCTTAAATGTGCAATTGTAAAAAGCCGGTGAAGAACCCCTGGCTTGCATTCCTGCGCCTACACCACTGCCACCTTCGATGGTAAATCCGTCTAAAACAGCAGTATTGTTCAGCCCATTTTCGAAATTGAAGAGGACATGGAAGCTATTGTCGCCGTAGCCGGGTGCGCCAATTTCGCCACTTAGGGTGGTCACGTTAGTCGCCCAGTTCCTGTCTGTAAAAACCGGGTTGCCGGTATTCGGGAAGCCGCCGTAGATGGCCACGCCGTTTTTCATCACAAAAGAAATACTGCGGTCGGCGCCGGAAGTGGGTTTGTAGGCGCCTGTGGCGACCCAGATTTGGGTGACGCCGGGGCATTGGTTGGCAACGGCCAGTGCGCTCTGTAGACTGGTAAAAGCGTCCGCCCAGCTCTTGCCGTTGTTGCTGCCGGTAGCGTCGTCGTTCACGAACACAATGTTGCCGCTGGTGAGGCAGATGGCGCACACGTCGAAGCTGGTCTGGTATTCGTAAGCGCCCATGTCGATGGTCAAATTACCGGTAGCGTTGAATTGGCGGGGGTTGCCGTCCAGGTCGGTCATGGTCAGGTTGACTGCATTGTTGCCTGCATCGATGGCAGGAGAGCATTGTTGCAGGCGGAGGTTGCCGGCGGGGGCGTTGACGAAAAGCGGGTCCTGGTCGATATTGTTCCCATCATCCTGCCCGATAGCAGCATTCCAGTTGTTACTGCCGCCCGAGTTGGCGATAAGGCTGTAGAAAATTTCGGGGGTGCTGTCTTCATTGTGAATGCTGGCGCCGGTACTGTTTGTATTGCCACCTGCTGTATTGGCCCAAAGGATGCAGTTGGCCAGCGTAGGGGAAGAAGAAACAAGATTAGCGATTCCGCCGCCATTCATAGTTGCCATATTTCCCTGAAAGGAGCAGTTGGTCAGGGCGGGGGAAGAATTGTCTGCGTTGTACATCCCACCACCAAGGCTATTAGCCGAATTACCTTGAAAGGAGCAATTGGTCAGGGCGGGGGAAGAATTGATGAGGTTGTACATTCCCCCACCAAGGTCATTAGCCGAATTACCTTGAAAGGAGCAGTTGGTCAACAAGGGGGAAGAATAACCATTAAACATCCCGCCACCGCCGTTGGAAGCATTCCCCTGGAAGGAACATCTGGCCAGCGTGGGCGCGCATGCTTCGTTATACATTCCCCCGCCGTTCGTAGCCGCATTCCCTCGGAAGGAGCAGTTGGTCAGCGTGGGCGATGAATTACTGAAGTTCAACATTCCGCCGCCATTTATACGAGCCGAATTTCCCTGGAAGGAGCAGTTGGTCACGGTTGGGGAGCTTTCTTCGCTATACATCCCGCTACCACTATCGGCTCTATTCCCCTGAAAGGAGCAGTTGGTCACGGTTGGGGAGGAGAAGTAGTTGAACATGCCGCCGCCATTTTCATATGCTGAAGGACTGCCAATTGCATTCCCCCCTGCAATGATAAAGCCATCCAGCACCGCCGTACTGTTCAGGCCGTTATTATTATTGAAAATGACATGGTAGCTATTTTCCCCATTGCCGGTGATGCTGAGGGTGCTGCCGAAGCCGGTTATTACGTCGTCGCCGTTGAGGTCGCCGCTGAGGATGGTCGGGTTGGCGGTCCAGTTTCTATCAGCAAAAACCGGGTTGCCCGTGTTCGGGAAGCCGCCGTAGATGGCTACGCCGTTTTTCATCACAAAGGAAATACTGCGGTCGGCGCCGGCGGTGGGTTTGTAGGCGCCGGCGGCTACCCACACCTGGTCGCCAGGA
>CAZVZH010000324.1:0-4034 GCA_964630705.1 uncultured Saprospiraceae bacterium
CCCTCTAACCAGAAACCCTCTAACCAGAAACCCTCTAACCAGAAACCCTCTAACCTTCTAACCAACAACCAATTCAGTAACCAGTAACAGTTAAAAGCATGAAAACAATCCTCACCACTGCGCTATGTTTTAGCCTGGGCCTGCTCGGCGCCCAAACCAATGCCGGCCTCTTTCGCCATCCCGACGTGTCGGCCACCCAGGTCGCCTTTGTTTTCGGCGACGACATCTGGCTGGCGCCCAAAACCGGCGGCGCTGCCACCCGGCTTAGCTCGCCCCCTGGCTCCGAATTTTTCCCCCGTTTTTCCCCCGATGGCCAAACCATCGCCTTTTGCGGCAACTACGACGGCAACATCGATATCTACACCTTGCCCATCAGTGGCGGCATTCCGCAGCGGGTCACCCACCACGGTATGGCCGATGTGCTGCAGGATTGGTACGCCGATGGCAAGCAGCTGCTTTTCAGCTCGAGCATGCACAGCGGCAAACAGCGGTTTTCGCAGTTTTACAAAGTGCCTGCCACTGGCGGCCTGCCCGAAAAGTTGCCCCTGGCTCAGGGTGAATACGCCAGCTTTTCGCCCGACGGCAACCGCCTGGCTTTCGTATTCAAATCGCAAGCCAACCGCACCTGGAAGCGCTACCGCGGCGGCACGGCAGCGGATATTTACACCTTTGATCTCAAAACCTATGCCTCCGAAAATATCACCGGAAATGCCGCCAACGACGAGTTCCCCATGTGGCGCGGCAACCGCATTTACTACCTCTCCGATGCCGGACCAGAGCAACGATCCAACATTTGGGTGTACGACCTAAACACTAAAAAACACCGCCAAATTACAAAACTCAAGGACTTCGACGCCGCCGCTCCGGCCATGGGACCCGACGATATCGTTTTTACCGCCGCCGGCAAACTCTACTTGCTCCAACTCGACAACGAGCAACTCCGCGAACTCGACATCCGCGTAGTCGACGACCTGCTGGCCGCCAAACCCCGCCAGGAAAACGTGCGCAGCCTCATCCAAAACTACAGCCTGGCCCCCGATGGCAACCGCCTGCTCGTGGAAGCCCGCGGCGAAGTGTTCGACGTGCCCGCCCAAAAAGGCTTTAGCCGCAACCTCAGCCAGAGCAGCGGCTCCGCCGAGCGCTTTCCCGCCTGGTCGCCCGACGGCCGCTGGGCCGCCTGGTGGTCCGACAAAAACGGCGAGTATCAACTCGTACTCACCGACCTCACCCGGCCCAACAGCGCCGAAACGCTGACCAGTTTTACCACCGGCTTCAGGTACCACATCTATTGGTCGCCGGATAGCAAAAAACTCGCTTTCGTCGACCAGGCCATGCGCATCCAATACTACGACCGCGATACCCGCGCTACGATACCGGTCGATCAGGCCCTCGACTTTTACGAAGGCAGCCTGGGCGATTTTTCGGTGAGCTGGTCGGCTGACAGCCGCTGGATCGCCTATGCCCGCGGATTGGATAACGGAAACCCCGCCTTGTTTTTATTCGATACCAAAAACCAGCAACGGCATCAGATCACCTCTGGCTTTTATGCCGACAACTACCCCGTTTTCGACCGCGAGGGCAACTACCTTTTTTTCGTGACCAA
Source organism: uncultured Saprospiraceae bacterium (assembly GCA_964630705.1). Taxonomy (GTDB): domain Bacteria; phylum Bacteroidota; class Bacteroidia; order Chitinophagales; family Saprospiraceae; genus M3007. The sequence continues at coordinate 1,604 of CAZVZH010000324.1, forward strand.
CCGGAATTTTCAGCCGGCGTACAGCGACTTTGAAAACAGTTTTATTTACAACAAATCCAACCTGATCGGCGCCATTTCCCTGCGCAAAGACGTGCCCAGCCCCGAAAGCGCGCAAAACGACACCGTGGCCGTCAAAATGGAAACTGCCGCAACCGACAAGCCCAAAACCGGGGAGGAAAAAAAGGACAGCGCAGCGGTCAAACCGGTCGATATCGACCTCGACGGCCTGGAACGCCGGGTGAGCATGCTGTCTGTCCCCCCGGCCAATTACGGCTACCTGACGGCTGCCGAAGGCAAGCTGTTGTACATAACCCTTATGGTACCCGAACCCAAGCCTGGCGAGCCCCGCCTGGCCCTGCATTTTTTCGATTTGAAAAAACGCGAAAGCAAACAGATCATCGCCAGCATCAACGGCTACGACCTTTCGGCCGACGGCAAAAAAATACTGGTCGTGCAGCGCGAAACCGCAGCCGTGTTGGCGCCCGAACCCGACCAGAAAATTGAAAAACCCGTACCGCTCGACCAACTGGAAATGTCACTCACGCCCCGCGACGAATGGCAGCAAATATTCAACGACGTGTGGCGCTTCGAACGCGATTACTTCTACGACGCCAACATGCACGGCGTCGACTGGCCTGCTATGCGTCAACGCTACGGCGCCTTGGTGCCGCAATGCGCCACCCGCTCCGACCTCAATTTCCTCATCGGCGAACTCATCGGCGAACTCAACGCTTCTCATACCTACCGCGGCGGCGGCGACCAGGAAACGCCGCGCCAGAAAAACACCGGCTACCTGGGCATCGACTGGGCTTTGGAAAACGGCGCATACCGCATCAAATCTATCGTGCGCGCCGCCCCCTGGGACACGGAGGTGCGCTCACCGCTCGATCAACCGGGCCTCGACGTGGCCGAAGGCGACTACATCCTCGCCGTCAATGGCCGTGCGCTCGATACCCGCAAAGACCCCTGGGCGGCTTTTGCCGGACTCGGCGGCGCTACCATCCAACTTTCCGTAAACAAACAACCCGGCTGGGATGGCGCCCGCACCATCACCGTCACTGCCCTCGACTCCGAAACGCGGCTGCGCAACCTGGCCTGGATCGAAGCCAACCGCCAACTGGTCGACCGGCTGTCCAACGGCCAGATCGGCTACGTCTACGTGCCCAGTACCGGCATCGACGGCCAGAATGAACTCGTGCGCATGTTTTACGCTCAATGGAACAAACCCGGCCTCATCATCGACGAGCGCTTCAACAACGGCGGCCAAATTCCCGACCGTTTTATCGAACTCCTCAACCGCCAAGCGCTGGCCTTCTGGGCCGTGCGCGACGGCAAAACCTGGCAGTGGCCCCCCGTGGCGCATTTCGGCCCTAAAGCTATGCTCATCAACGGCTGGAGCGGCTCCGGCGGCGATGCCTTTCCCGATTATTTCCGCAAGGCAGGCCTGGGCCCGCTCATCGGCACCCGCACCTGGGGCGGTTTGATCGGCCTGAGCGGCTCGCCTGGACTGGTCGATGGCGGCTACGTCACGGTGCCTACCTTCCGCATGTACGACCCCAACGGCAAGTGGTTTGCCGAAGGCCACGGCGTCGACCCCGATATCGAGGTGCCGGAAGACCCCACCGCGCTGGCGCAGGGGAAAGACCCTCAACTCGAGCGCGCCGTACAGGAGGTGCTACAACAATTAAAAACCGTTAAATCTGCTACGCCGCCCCGGCCTGCGCGGGAAAACCGGAACTGATCCTGCGATGGGATGGGAGCGCGGACGACGCGGATTTTGGCGGAGGCCGCGGATTTTTTAGAAAATCTGACGTCAGGCAGAAAAAAATCAGCGCTAATCCGCAAAAATCCGCGCTCCCATCCCATCCCACGCCCATCCAGCCGCGATTATTCCTGTTCGAAATTTAGTTTAAACCCGATGCGCTGGTTTTCGTCGGGCCGGTCGTCGTCGTAATCTTCCCAGGCGGCGATTTCGGTCATGAACGTTTCGAGATGGCGGATGACATACGGCTCTTTTACTTCCTCCGGCCGGTAAATGGCCAGCGTTTTAGGGGGTTGGGGCTGGCCGTATTTTTCAATAAAAGGGTAATTGATGAGCACCAGGATTTTGCCGTTGAACAATTGTTGATACACCAGCGAGCCGTTTTGTTTGATCAGGTCGCGGTGCAGGCCATCGCCTACCGGCTCGCCCAGACCGCTGTGCGAACTGCCCAAGGTGAGCACTACGGCTTCCAGATTTTGAATGTCGGAGCGTTCTTCGACCGTACAGATCAGTTGAGCGCTGTCTACCGCTTTTTGAAGCAGTTCGAGCAGATCTTTTTTCAGGTTTTTGTGCCAGTACTCGCGGTAGTCCTGCGCGTTTTTTAGCACTTCGCGGTAGTGCTCAACTTTGCGCTTGAAGTTGTGGTAGTCTTGTTCGGTAAAGGTCATG
>CAZVZH010000325.1:0-4028 GCA_964630705.1 uncultured Saprospiraceae bacterium
GGAGCATCAACTCAGCGCGACGCAAGGCTGCATCTACGCCATCAAGCCTGCCGCCGTCGAAAAAGGAATCGGGCGTCAGGTTCAGAATACCCATGACCTGCGGCCCACTCAGGTCGAGCAAGCGACCGCGGCACTGGAGGGAAAAATGTTCGGCAGTTTCGATGACTTTGAGTTTTAGTGCGTCATGCCCATCCAACGCATGCCGCCGTTGGGCAATACGTTGTTGTCGAAATCGAAAAAGGTCGCGTGCTCCTGGTGCGAACCCTGGCCCCAGGGCGTGTGACAGGCGGAAGAGACCCAGGCTGGTTCCCAGTACAAAACCCCGATGCCGCCCTGGCGCCGGACTTCCTTCGTCAGATCGACCATCCATTTCAGCTGATTTTCAGGACTCGCCGGCGCATAATCCGGATGCACTTCGCTGATGATGTTTCCGGCATTGTCGTTGGAGGCGGTCGTCCAGATGTACCCGGTTTCCACGATCATGACCTCCTTGCCGGGGTAGGTATTTTTAAACTCAGCAATAATAGCCCCTGTTTGGGCAATAGTAGTGGGTTTGTGCCAGGCCCAATAGTAGGAAAGTCCGATGATATCAAAATCCTGCACGCCGTGCGTCCAAAAACCGGTCATCAAAAAACGCGCGTCGGCCGGACCGGCCAGGTGCAATACGATTTTTACGGGTTTCCCACTGCTTTTTTCAAAATCGCGCACTGCAGAAAAACCGGATTGAAACAAAGGAGCATTGCGGTTCCAGTCGATGGGCACGTTGGCGTCGTTGTCGGCCTGCGAAAGCAAGATGGGGCGGTTGACCTCGTTCCCGATCTGCACCATTTCCGGCAGCAGGTTTTCACTATGCAGCCGGCTAAGCGTTTGAAAAACATACTGGTACACCGAGTCGCGCAGTGCGGGTAAATCACTAACTACCGGCAGCCAGGCTGCCGGGGCGAGCTGGCGTTGCGGGTCGGCCCAAAAATCGGACAGGTGAAAGTCGAGCAGTACCGGCATGCCCGCTGCTTTGGCCCGCTGAATGCTGCGGCGCACATCGGCCAGGTCGGAGTAGCGTTTTCCCAGGTTGAGGGTATCGTACCAGGCGGGGGTGTGCCACAAGCGGAGCCGGACAAGATTACAGCCGTTGTCGGCAAAAATCCGGTAAGGGTCTTTGATTTGCCCATTTTCGCGGTAGACGACCCCGCAATCCTCCATTTCATTCACATAGGAGAGGTCGGCGCCCAAATAGAGGGGCAAAGGTAGCTCCGGATCTTTTTTACATTGGGCCGATAGCAACACCACCGCCAGACCGGTTGCGCACAGCAGCCGGAAGGGCAGCCTGCGGAAAATATTTATTGACACCATATCGTGCATTTATTTAAGTCGTGCCAAAACATCTTTCATGCGCCGTATGGCCTCCCGGAGCTGCTCCTCGGAGGCAGCATAACTCAACCGGAAACAGTTGGGGTCGCCAAAAGCGGAGCCAGAAACCAAACCCACATAGGCCTGCGACATGATGTAATCGCAAAAATCGTCGGCATTTTGGATGCGGGTTTGGCCGTCGCTTTTTCCAAAATAGGCGCTCACATCGGGGAACACGTAAAAGGCGCCTTCCGGGTGATTGGCCTTGATGCCCGGGATTTCCTCCAGCATCGACAACACAATATCGCGGCGCTCCCGAAAAGCCTCGCGCATAGCCTCTGTGGGCCCTAAGTCACTCAGCAGAGCCACCGCCCCGGCCTTTTGCCCGAAGGAAGAAGCGCCGCTGGTCACCTGTCCCTGAATTTTTGCACAGGCATCGGCAATAAACTTCGGCGCCCCGATGTAACCCAACCGCCAGCCCGTCATGGCAAAACCTTTGGCAAAACCGTTGATGGTAATGGTGCGGTCTTTTACTTCCGGAAAACTACCGATGCTGACGTGCTCATGGGTAAAATTGATGTATTCGTAAATCTCATCGCTGACAATGTACACGTGGTCGTATTTGGCCAGCACTGCGGCATAAGCCTGCAATTCAGCCCGGTCGAACACTGTACCGGTAGGGTTGCAAGGCGAAGAAAACAACACAAATTTGGTGCGGGGGCTGATCGCCGCTTCCAACTGCTCCGGGCTAGGCTTGAAATCGCGATCGACGCCAGCGTAAACCGGAACGGGCGTCCCGCCCGACAACTTCACAATCTCCCAGTACGATACCCAGTAGGGCGCGAAAACGACCACTTCGTCGCCCGGATTGAGCAGCGCCTGGCAGAGGTTGTACACCGATTGCTTGGCGCCATTGCTAACGACAATTTGCTCGGGTTTGAACTCCAAGTGGTTATCCCGGCGGAATTTCTCACAAATCGCTTTGGTCAGTTCCGGCAAACCGGCTACCGGAGTGTATTTGGTATAACCCTCTTGCAGGGCCTGGTAGGCCGCTGCTTTGATGTGGTTGGGTGTATCAAAATCGGGCTCGCCCAGGCTCAGGCTGATGACGTCATGCCCCAATGCGCGCAGTTCGCGCGCCATGCGGGCCATCTTAAGGGTTTCCGACTCGGCGAGGTGCATAACCCGTTGGGAAAGTACTGGTTGGGTGCTGGTCATGTATGTTGGTTAAAAAATTTTACGCGAGAATTCCTGCAAAGGTACGAAGACTGCCCGCACAAAATAGGAACTCAAGTTGGGGCCTGACGCAGCGTCATTTTGTTAAAAAAAGTGGAGTTATAGAATTTTCGTCCGGCTTCATCGAATTATCCGGCAGCCAGGCCACTCGCCGCTTTTTTTTGCCCGCGTTTTCGAATAGGCTTTAGAAAACACAGCGGATTCAAGATCAAACGTCGCTTTTTATGCAACTTTGCAACAGCCGATTCGATCTAAAAATCAAAACATTTCTTTACCAAACTTCACTACTGACAAAATGGCTCGACTGACCTCGTTCTCTCGACTTTTACTCACTCTGGCGATTGTAGCCGGCGTTTTTTTTGCTGTGAAAACTTTTTTGCCGCAAATCAAAGGTTCACTTTCAAAGACCGAAACCACCACTGAAAGCCCTGCCGGAACACCCGCTGCATCCGCCGACCAAACCCCCGGCGCTACCAGCAGCACTTGGGGGACTAACTCTGGAAGCACTTCCTTCAACTACAACCCGCCGGCGCCGGTCAACGGCACGCTCAAAGGCGTGGTCGAACTCGGGGCCACTGGGTTCAACTCCTTCATTATCCAGGTAGACGCCCAAAAAAATTGGAAGTTGGAAAAAGCCGACTACGGCGCCAGCTTGGTTTATGAAAGCCTGGCCACCGACGCCGATATAAAAAGCGGTTTGAAAAACTATATCGCCGACATGCTGGCCTACGGTGTCGGGCCCAAGAATATCCACTTCGTAATCAGCTCCGGCGCCCAAAAGGTACCGGTTACCACCAAAATTGCCGGCGTGCTCAAGGGCATGGGCTACTATGTCAACGAGGTGACGCCCACTCAGGAGGCCCAGCTCGCCTTGCGTTCCTGCCTGCCCCGCAGCTACGAAAGCCGCGCTTTTGTCGTCGATATCGGCTCGGGGAATACCAAAATTTCTTGGATGAGCGGCAGCAGCCCGACCGGCATCGAACTGCCCGGCGCCAAATATTACCAAAACAATCAGACCGACGAAGCCGTGTATGCCGATGTCAGCGCCAAAGCTAAACAAGTGCCCAGCGCCCTGCGCGCTACTTGTTTCATCATCGGCGGCGTACCCTTCGAACTGGCCAAACAGGTGCGCAACGGAAAAGAGCGGTACACCGTTTTGAAGGCCCCGGGCGGCTATACGCCGCAAGGCGACAAACAAAAGTCCGGCCTGAATATTTACAAGGCGATTGCCGACGCTACAGGTTGCCAACAGTTTGTGTTTGACTGGGACGCCAACTTTACCATCGGCTTTTTGCTGAATTTGTAAGCAGGGTTGGCCCAACATCAGTCATTCGGGATCAAGGGCAAGAACTTATCCTTCTATTTAAAAAACGGCCCAACAAGCCTGTTTTCCGGCACTAATCTGCGGCAATCCGCTTAAATCCGTGTTATCCGCGTTCCCATCC
>CAZVZH010000326.1:0-4015 GCA_964630705.1 uncultured Saprospiraceae bacterium
TTCGGGCGACCGTCCAAACCCGCAGGTCATCCATTTCACCATGATAAAAATCGGATGGGTTGGCATAATCCCACTCCTGTCCGATGCTAAACCGGTCCGAGGCGGCAAACGAGACATTTACCGTGTGGGTCCCTTCCAGGACGCCGTCAACAAATAATTGACCCGTCGAACCGGATTTGACATAAGCAATATGGTGGCAGGCGCCATCGCCCACCACGGTAGCGCTCGAAATTTCGATTCCGGCGCTGCCGCCGACATCCTCCAGGATGAGCAGGTTTCCGGTTTGCGAAGCGCTTCCGCCCATGATGATCAAAAGTTTGTTCTCCGGGACGCCTTGTACCCAGGGGTTTATGGCAAAAAGGGCTACGCGCGGGCTGTTCGTGTTGTCGGCCCGGTTGGCTTTCATCCAAAATTCAACGGTGAAATCCGCAGTTTGGGACATGGGCTGGGCCAGGGCATCCAGCACTACGTAGGCATTGCTGCCTAAAAAGGAGAGGGAGTTGGCGGTTTGAGCGAACAGGAGTTTGGCCAGGATAATTTGAAATACGACCAAGATGATTTTTTTCATTTTTCAAGGTTTAGGGTTTGTTTGAAAACATTTGGTGTGTCAGGATTAAAAAGCCGGGCCGCTAAACCAAAGCACCATGCTTTTCGAAGCAGCCCGACTTTCGCGCCGAGGGCGCGCGTTTTCAAATAGATTTGACTCAGTCTTATTGCTTCACAAATTTTTCTATAGCCAATATTTCCCCTTCCGAGACGACCTGCAAAAAGTACAAGCCGTCTGGTACGGCGCCGGCTTCGATTGTCTGCCGCGTACTGCCTGTTTGAGCGCGCTGCTCCGATACCAGCCGGCCGGCCAGGTCGATGACCCGAAACTGCGTGCCTGCTCCGGCTGCCTGTGGCAATTCGACGGTAAAGGAACCGGTATTGGGGTTGGGGGAGATTCGTAAGGGAAACCCTTTGGTTGCTTCATTTGCCGAAACCGTCATGCCACGAAAGCAGACCTGGTCGATCAGGATGCCTTCGTTTACCGGGCCGGCCGACTGCTGCGCTTCACTCAGCAGGTTGCTGACGTAAAAGGCCATCCGGGCCGGAATACCGCCGGCCTGGTCGCCGCAAGAGTCGAGCGCCGTCCAGTCGGCCAGATTGTACGGAATTTGCAATTCATACCAGGCATTCTCCTCGAAAGGCAGAAGGTCTTCCAAGACTGCCAAGGGATAACAATTGGCGCCCTGGCAATCGGGCGCCGGTGTGGCGCCGCCAGTGTATAGTATGATGGAATTGGATGACCCCGGCGGTTTTCGGCCGACTTTTATAGTCGCTCCCGGAATAGGATCGCCCGGTGTACGCATCGTAACGACAAGCATGCCGCTATCGGATTTCGATACGCAAAGCGGCTCCTCCATATCAAGGATAGTTCCTCCAAGGTAATCGCCGGTGATGGCTACTACCCAGCCGTCCTGACTGTTTCCGGTTTCAACGACTCTTGACGACAGGTTTTCATGCGGGTCGCCCCAGTGCATACCCTTCCAGCCGGGTATGGCATCTAAATTGCCGGCCCCGGAATTTTGGCTGAATCCCGCATTGGGCAGTATCGAATTGGGGCAATCCGAAAGGTCGGAGCAATGGAGCGCCACGGTACGCGTGTAAAAACTATTGTCGCATGAACTGCCATCGGGTTTGGTGCGGGTTGCGTACATGATGACTTTATAATTTCCCGGCCCAGAGAACGTGTGGCAAAACGTTTGTTTCCCGTAAGTGGTGCCGAGGGGTGTGCCTCCCAGCACATCGAGGTACCATTCGACGGTCTCGCAATCACTCAGCGCCATTGGCGAGAAACAGGCGGTACAAGATTTTAGCGACACTGCTGCGGCAAAACCTTTGCTGACGTTTTTGTAGAATGTCTGAACGCTATTGTTATCGCACGGACAAAGGGTGGGGCAATCCACCTGGAATTTCACTTCGCAGAAGCAGGTTTGGGCACCGCAATCTCCGCTCATCTTTAGCGTGTAGGTTCCCGTCTTGTTGAACCAGTTCGGTAAAAGATGAATTCCAAAAAATGGGTCATTGTCGGCAAAAGTGCCGCTATGCGTACCGCCAGGCCCCGAAAGATTCCAGGTGATCGTGTGTTCGGGCGCGCACTCGTCGCCGTCGCAATGGAATACGCCGGTGAGCTGATAACCCAGTCCGGGTTCGCAAGGCAGGTTGACCGTAGCGCCGCTACAGCTGACCGGCTGGTTCAAGCTGCCTTTTGTATTGCGCACGAAAAGTTTGGAAAAGCCGCCGCACTGGCAGAGCGACCGGCATTTACCCTTAGTGTCAGCAGCCCATATCTGATTTAACTGTGAAGCAGTCAGCGCAGTGTTAAATATCTCCAGTTCGTCGATTGTGATATTCCGGTGGGCATTCGGGTTCTGGGGATTATAGCCAATGTACAAGGCGCTGCTGTTGGAGGCATCGGGTGTGCCTGCAAGCGTATGCGTCGAGGAAGTAAATAGAGGCCCTCCGCCCGGGTCGCCGCCTACGTAAAAGGTAACGTTAGGCGGATTCACAGCCACGGCTACAAAGTTCCACTGACCAATGGCGATGGGCGGGCCTTGCAGCACTTCCACGCCGGCAGTCGTTTGTATGTTCAATGTTGGGTGCTTTGTACTTGTCCCGGTGATGGTAAAAGAATAACCGCCCTGGTTATCCCTTTTCACTACGATAGGGCCGGTTTGGGTACCGGAGTTATCCTTTACCCAGGCGTCGATGGTAAACGGACCGGCGCCAAAATTGAGTGTCGGATCATTGCTCACAGAAGCGACGTTGGTACTTGTGCCTGAAAACTGTAATGCGCCAAAGCCAAATATGGGAGGCGTTGCATCCACTTTACCCGGAACAGGCATGGGGCCGCTGCTGCCGATAGCGCCGGATGAAGAAATGGCAAAAAGTCCGCCGGTAATACTTGATATCCCTGCCCCCCCGATCTCATCCATAGGCATCCACAACACCGGGAGTGAAGAAAGCGGCGCACACTCTGAACATTCCTTAAAACTTACCTTGTCGATGGCAAAATCATTGCCCTGCGCCTGCGTGTTCAGGTTCCGGATGCACACCGTTATCGAAGTGTTGTTTCCGGAATTCCAAACGACGCAATATTTCCTCCAGGCACAAGTGGCTAAAGCCAACTGCGCCACGCTTCCGACCTGCGTTCCGTCGAAATAAACCGCGAGTTGCGCCGGGCTGGCGCCGCTCACCGAGGCGTGGTAAAAACTGAAAATATAGTTGGTGTTTTGTGTGAGGTTGCTGATCGGATAACACAACACATCGATATTCGGCGTGAGTGCGCCGTTCGCTACGAGAATATTCCCGGCGCCGGTAGTATCCCCACAGGGGGCGAATCCGGGGTTGACCTTGGAAGCGTCGTCGGTGATGCAGTACTGCCCCTCCGTTTGACCGGAGCAGTTGTTCGAATAGCCGGATGTGAAGCCGCCGGAGTTATTAAAATCGCCGTTATCCACCAACTCGTTTCCTGGCGTACCAGGCGCCGGGCACACGCAATCCGGGCACACCACGGTCACCGTAAAACTACAAGATGCGGTATTCAGGCATTTATCGGCGGCAAAATAGGCAACGGTCGTAGCCCCCTGGCTAAAGATAGTTCCGCTTGCATCCGGCAGGGCTACCAGACTGCCAGCATTAATCGTATAACCAACCCCGAGTATGCCGCAAGCGTCGGACATGGATACCGGCGCTATACCTGTCACCTCCGTTCTGCAGATGCCCAGCGGGTCCAGAACGCCGTGTACAATCAGGTTTTTCGGGCAGTTGATGACAGGCGGCGTAACCTCAAGGGTTTGCACATCGGCGGTGCAAGTGCTGGTATTGCCGCACCAGTCGGTGACGGTGAGGGTGACGGTATGAGTGCTGCAGCCGGTCAGCACCTCGGGGCTTATCTGCAAGGTTTTGATCTGACAATTGTCGGTGGAGCCGCCATCGATCATGCCGGGAGTGAGCTGCGCTTCGCAGCTGG
>CAZVZH010000327.1:0-4001 GCA_964630705.1 uncultured Saprospiraceae bacterium
AAGGCTGGAAAGCCGTCGGCAACAAACTCAGCGACGCCCTGCTCAGCAGCGTCAAAGAGGTAGAACCGGGCGGAAAACCTGTGCCGGAAACTTCCAGTGCGCAACAAATCAACTTGTTTGGCGAACCCGAAGAAAACGCGCCGGCTAAACCCAAATCACCGGAAACCAGGGCGGCTAAAACAAAAGCCAAAAAGAACGGGGCGCCGGAAGATGACGACAACCGGCAGACGTACAAACCGGGGGATACCATCGAGTTTGATTAGACTGGGTTGATGGAGGTTGATGGGGTTTATCGGGTTGATAAAGGTCTATACGGCGCGTGGCGGGCATAAAAAATCCCGAATTTTTCTGTTTGAAAAATTCGGGACGGCGCCAGGGTAGCGGCTCGGATTAATCTTCGTCTACACCGGTGTTCAGGCGATCCTGCAGTTCTTCGTAGGCCTCAAATTCGATTTCCCGGTAGGGAGGAATGACGATCGTTTCGCCGGTTTGGAAATTCCGGCCTTTGCGTTCGGCGCGTTCGACAATGTGAAAACGGCCGAAGCCGCGCAGGCGAATTTCGCCGTCGTCGAACAATCCGTCTTCAATGGCTTCGAAAACGGTGTCGGTTACTTCGCGGGCCTGGTCTTCCGTCATTTCGTGTTTGTCGCGCAGGGCGTCTACAACTTGTTTGATCATATTGGATCGTTTTGGTTGGAAATGAAATAATAGGTGAAAACAACGTATCAAATTTGCTCCCGCCTTGTTGCCTGAATTTTAACCCCGAATTAAGGCTCGTTTAAGTTTTTCCCGGCGCCCGTTTCATCCGTTTTTCGCAGGATAGGCGAAATACAATTATTGGTTTTGACAACTCTGTCGATGGCTTTGGTCGGACGGCGGCTACTTTTAGTCGGCTGAGAAACGACTTGGTCGGGAAATCTGCGGTCAGCTCTTGACAGGCATCGTATTGTGCGATACTTTTGTGATATCAATTTAACATCAATACGAAATTAAATAACTGTCATGGAAAAGATCGTTAAACCTGCTTCGGGCTGGACAATGCTGGCCCTGTTTTTCTTTATGTTTTTCGGCGGCATCGCCCTGGTCGTGGCTAAAGTAATTATCCCCGGCGCACTCCTGGTTTTTCTGGCTGTCACCATCATTGCCCCCGGATTTATTGCCATTGAGCCGAACAGCACCCGGGTGCTGACCTTGTTCGGCGCGTATACCGGCTCGGCAAAAGACAGCGGCTTCTTTTACGTCAACCCGTTTTACACCAAGAAAAAAGTGTCGATCCGCGCCGTCACTTTCGATGTGCCGGTGGTTAAAGTGAACGACAAACAAGGCAACCCGATCATGATCGGCGCCGTGGTGGTGTACCGCGTGGAAGACACCTTCAAAGCAGCCTTTGCCGTCGAACATTACCAGGAATTTGTTAAAATCCAGAGCGAATCGGCAATCCGGAAACTTGCCGGCTCGTACAGCTACGACAACCTGGAAGACGAAGACGCCCAGGTAACCCTGCGCACCAACTCCGACGAGGTGAACCACGAACTCGTGCGCGAGATCAGCGAGCGCCTCGAAATTGCCGGCATCGACGTCATCGAAGCCCGCATCAACCACCTGGCCTACGCCACTGAAATCGCCGGAGCTATGCTTCAGCGCCAGCAAGCGACCGCCATCGTGGCCGCCCGCAGCAAGATCGTCGAAGGCGCCGTGGGCATGGTAGAAATGGCCCTTGAACAGCTGTCCAAAAAGAAAATCGTCGACCTCGACGAGGAGAAAAAAGCCGCCATGGTCAGCAACCTCATGGTCGTCCTCTGCGGCGACAAAAACGCCACTCCCGTGCTTAATACCGGCACCTTGCATCAGTAAACCTTCCCCTGTGCCGGCGCAGCCTTTCCGGTTGCGCCGGCCTTTTCAATTTCAACAGGCATGGCCAGCAAAAAAAACTTCGTACTTCGAATCGACGATGCTACCTACCAGGCGCTGGAAAAATGGGCTGCCGACGAGTTTCGCAGCGTAAACGGGCAACTGGAGTGGATAATTAACCAGGCATTGAAGGAAGCCGGGCGCGAGCCGAGGGCAAATAAAGGCAGTGCTCCAAGTAAAGAAAAATAGGGTGCCGTATTTCTGCAATCGGCTGTACCTTCATACAATGAAAAACCTGTTGCTCGCTTTCATTTTCGCCTTAGCTTGGGTTGTCAACTCCCAAGCCCAAATTTTTCCGGGAGCCGTCACGGTGCGCGCCACCGAATTCAACCAATCGCCCGAAGGCGCCCCCCTCCGCTATTTCAAAGCCCGGGTGGAAATCCGGACGACTAGCGGCAGCCCATATACCATCGAGCAAGATTGCGACGGCAGCTGCGTTTTCGATCAACTCCCCAAAGGCAGCACCCTGATTTTTTCGCTGGAAAAAACCGATGAGCCCCGCATTTGGGTCAATACCGGCGACCTGATTCTGATCACCAAACATATCAACGGCGCCGACACCCTGCGCCACCCCGCCCTGCTGCTCGCGGCCGATGCCGACTGCAACGACACGATCAACAATTGGGACATCGTTGTGCTGCGCAAAGTCGTGCTCCCCATCGACAGCAACCTCTGCCGCTCCTGGATGTTCGTCGACGCCGCTGCCATCCTGCCTGCCGACCCCCTGCACGCCCCGCTCCCGACGACGATCACGCTGCACAACTACCAGGGGCAAAACCTTGATCTCGAATTTTTCGCTATTAAAATCGGCAACGTCAACGCACAGTTTCCGGAGCCCCGGGCCCGCCCGCCGCTAGCCGCAGAGTGGGTCAGCCCGCCCCAGCCCAACCCAACGCACTCGAGCGCTTGGATGGGAGTACGCTTGTCCGAACCGGCCGAAATCCTGCTGGAAATTTTCGATGCCGGCGGCCGGCTGGTTTTTTCCCAACAATTGGCCGGCCAGGCGGGCGCCCAACAAATTGAACTGCCGGCAACCGCGTTTCCAGCTTCCGGCCTGTTCTTTTGGCGGCTTAGCGCCGCAAACCGGGTTGCCAGCGGGAAACTGGCACGCTGGTAATTGCGGGTCCCGAAATCAGCCTTTCCCGAAATCCGGATTTTTTTTGACCTTGTCGGTTCACTCAACCGATACGCTACTGCTATGCTCCGCCTGCTTTTGCTTTTGCTCCCCCTTTCCCTTTCCGCCCAAAACACAACCACCTTGCATACCGGCTGGAAATTTGCCCAGGGCGCCCAGCCCAACGCTGCTGAAATTAATTTTAACGACCGCAGCTGGGCCGAGGTGTCCGTGCCCCACGACTGGGCCGTTGCCGGGCGGCCCTTCGAGCCCAAGGGCAACGGCGACACCGGCAAACTGCCCTGGAAAGGCGAAGGCTGGTACCGGCGCGCGCTAGAGATCGGAACGGCCGACGCCGGCAAGCGTTTTTACCTCGTATTCGACGGCGTCATGGCTTTTCCGCAGGTGTACATCAACGGGCAGCTGGCCGGCAGTTGGGACTACGGTTACAATTCGTTTTACCTCGACATCACCCCGTTTGTCCAACCCGGCGCCCGCAACCTGCTGGCAGTGCATGTCGACACCCGGCAGCACGACAGCCGCTGGTATCCTGGCGCCGGCATTTACCGCAAAGTGCAACTGGTAAAAACCGAGCCGCTGCACGTAAACATTTGGGGCACAAGCATCAGCACGCCCGTCGTGAAACCGCACTACTCCGACGTGCGCGTGCGCACCGAACTGGTCAACGCCCAGCGCCTGGCTTGTGAAAATGTTTCCATCGAGCACCGCTTGCTGAGTGCCGCCGGGTTGGAAATTGCCCGCGCTACCGTTTCGTCCGCCTTGCGCCCCGGCGAAACCCGGGCCCAGGAAACGACCCTTACCCTGCCCAGCCCGCGGCGCTGGGATACTGCCGATCCGTATCTGTACATCCTGGAAACCCGGGTGCTGCACGCCGGAAAACTGACCGACTCCGTGCGCAATTCCTTCGGCGTGCGCACCATCCGCTTCGACGCCGACCACGGGTTTTACCTCAACG
>CAZVZH010000328.1:0-3994 GCA_964630705.1 uncultured Saprospiraceae bacterium
ACTTGCCCGCTTTTTCCCGACTTCTGATCCTGCTCGCCGGTCTGTTGCCGCTCGTTTTGCAGGCGCAAATGCCGGCAAAACCATCCGCCGCCGAGCTGCACCAGGCTATTAAAAAACTTAACGTCCTTGGCTCGGTGCTCTACGTGGCCGCCCATCCCGACGACGAGAACCAGCGCCTCATCAGTTACTGCGCCAACGAAAAACTGTTCAACGTCACCTACTTATCGCTCACCCGCGGCGACGGTGGCCAAAACCTCATTGGCCCCGAGTTGCGCGAACTGCTCGGCGTGCTGCGCACCGAGGAACTGCTCATGGCCCGCTCGGTCGACGGCGGCCGCCAGCGGTTTTCCCGCGCCAACGATTTCGGCTACTCCAAAACGCCGGAGGAAACCCTGGCTTTTTGGGAAAAAGACGAGGTGCTGGCCGATGTGGTCTGGACAATTCGCGAGGTGCAGCCCGACGTGATTATCAACCGTTTTCACCACGACAAAAGTTACCGCACGCACGGCCACCACACCGCTTCGGCCATGCTGTCGGTCGAAGCCTTCGACCTGGCCGGTAACCCCGCCGCTTTTCCAGACCAGCTGAAATACACGCGGCCGTGGCAGCCCTTCCGCGAATTTTACAACACCTCCTGGTGGTTTTTCGGCGGCGAGGAGGCGTTCAACAAAATGGACAAAAGCCACCTGTTCACGCTCGACGTTGGCGTATACCTGCCCCTGCTCGGAAAAAGCAATACAGAGGTAGCCGCCGAAGCCCGCTCGATGCACCGCTGCCAGTCGTTCGGCGCCATGGGCAGCCGCGGCGAAACGCTCGAATGGTTCGATTTTATCAAAGGCGACCGGCCGAAAACCAACGACCTGTTCGAGGGCATCAACACCAGTTGGACCCGTGTGGATGGCGGTGCGCCGATCGGAAAACTGCTCGCCCAGGTAGAGCGCAACTATCGTCCCGACAATCCCGGCGCATCGGTGTCCGACCTTTTGAAAGCCATGAACCTGATTAAAGCCCTGCCCGACAGCTATTGGAAACGCGTCAAACTGGCGGAAATCAAAGAGGTCATTCGCGGCTGCCTGGGCCTCTACCTCGAAGCCACCGCAGCCGGCACTACCGCCACCCCCGGCGATGCCGTGCGGCTCCGGCTCGAATGCATCTACCGGGCTGCTTTGCCGGCCGGCAGTACGGTTCAACTGAGCGCCGTTTCGGTGTTGCCCGGTGTTTTCGACACTATCCCGGCCCACACCCTCGACTTCAACAAGCCCTGGGAACTCAACCGCAGCGTTCAATTGCCCCAGGACATCGGATTCACCGCGCCCTACTGGCTGCTGAAACCTTCCACCGAAGGCATGTACCGCGTCGATGAGCAGATGCTGCGCGGCCAGCCGGAAACCCCGCGGCAGTTCCGCGTCCGCTGGTCGATCACCGTCAACGGCGTGCCGCTGGAGTACGAATCCATTGTTGCCAACAAAGAGCGCGAACCCGACGTGGGCGAAGTATGGCGGCCATTCGATATCCTGCCTCCGGTTTTTGTGGAAATCACCGAGCCGGCCTACCTCCTGCGCGGCGAAAGCGCCACTGTCACCGTACGCTTCAAAGCCAACCGCGACAACGTCGTCGGTTTGCCTATGCTCCTCGCGCCCAAAGGCTGGACGACTTCCTCCGCTGCCGGCCAGCCGGCCCAGCTGGAACTCAAGAAAAAAGGCGACGAGGCCGAATATGCTTTTACCCTGCAATCGACCGGCGGCCCCGACTTCGTGCCCCTGCACGCCGGTTTCGATATCGGCGGCCAAATCTATACCAGCCGCCTGGTAACTATCGATTACCCGCACATCCCCCGGCAGTACGTGCTTCTGCCGGCAGAGGCGCATGCCGCCCGCGTCGACCTGAAAGTCAATTCAAAAAACATCGGCTACTACATGGGCGCCGGCGACGACGGCCCGGCCGCCTTGCGCAACATGGGCTGCACCGTGACCTTGCTTACTGACGCCGACCTGAGCGCCGAAAAACTCCGCCGATTCGATGCCGTGGTGCTGGGCGTACGCGCCTACAACACCCGCGACGCCCTGGCCGGCCAACAAGCCCAACTGATGGAATACGTGCAACAAGGCGGTACGCTGGTATCGCAGTACAACACCAATTTCAACATGGTGCAGGAAAACCTCGGCCCCTACCCGCTCAAACTCGGCCGCGACCGGGTGACCGATGAAAAAGCGGAAATGCGCCCGCTCCGTGCCGACCACCCGGCGCTGAACACTCCGAACAAGATCACTGAAAAAGATTTTGAAAACTGGGTGCAGGAACGCGGACTTTACTACCCTTCCGACTGGGACACCCACTATACGGCTCTGCTTTCCTGTAACGACCCGGAGGAAGCCCCGCTCGACGGAGCGCTGCTGGTGGCGCCTTATGGCAACGGTTATTTCGTGTATACCGGCCTGTCGTTTTTCCGGCAGTTTCCGGCGGGGGTGCCGGGCGCTTACCGGCTGTTTGCCAATTTGATTTCGTTGAAATCGAGTCCCTGATTTGGGATGGGAGCGCGGACGACGCGGATTTTTGCGGATGGCCGCAGATTTTTAATTTGTGAAAATCCGCAAAATCCGCGTCGTCCACGCTCCCCTTTTTCACCGCACAATCGTCACATCCCCCTCTTTCCGAATGCGCTGTACCCGCCCGCAGTAGTCGATATCCACTTCGAGCAGCCAGACGAATACAGTCGGTTGCATGGCCGCGTCGCGGAACGGCCCGGTCCAGCCCCGCTGCGGGTCGGTGGTCCGGAACATGAGATTGCCCCAGCGGTCGAAAACTTCCATTTTAAAATTGCGCAGCTGCAAGGCCGGCGCGAAGTAAGGCCGGAACTGGGCGTTGTCCGGATCGGTCGACTGCGGCGCGAATACATTGGGCACGTACACGTAGGAGTAATCGGCGGCGATGTCGGCCCAGCGCACGTCTACGGTTCGGCGCACCGTTTCGCAGCTATTTTTCACGTCTACCCAGACCGGGCCTGGTAACGACACCGAAATTTCCGGCGTTTGCGCCCCGGTGCTCCAGGCATAACTCAAGCCGGCGGTGTTGCCGCCCACCAGCGGGCGCAAAGCGATGCTGTCGACCGCGCAGGGCAGCAGGACTGCGGGGTCCAATTCTACCTCCAGCGGAAGCAGGGCAGGCACCACTGCCGTGTTTTCAAACAGGCATCCGTTGCTGTCTTCCAGCCAAACCGTGTACGTCCCGGAGGATAAACCGGTAAAATCCAAGGCATCTTGGAATACAATGCCATCGAGCGAAAAGCGGTAGGGCATCAGGCCGCCGGCCGGGTTCTGCACGGTCAGTGTTCCCGTAGCGGAACCAGCACAGGAGGCCGCGGCAGCCAGATGGAAGCTAGCCGTTGGGAAAGCGCTAACTGCGATGATGATGATCGAATCGCAACCCTCGGCATTAGTGTAGGTAAAGGTTTGGGTAGTTCCGGCGAGGATCGTTTTACCGTCGTACACATAGTTTTCACCCGGGCAAACCGACACCTGCCGCGTTTCGCTACTGCTGGTCAGGCCCTGCACCGTCACGGTAACCACAGAGTCGCAACCCGCCGCATTTTGCAGGGTAAAACTTTGAGTGTCGCCAATTTGTAAAACCGTGCCCTGATAAGGAAAGGTCATGCCCGGGCAAAGTTTTGCCACCAAATTACTTGCTGAGGTTGGCGCAACACCCACGTTTACCGTCAATACCGAATCGCAACCCAGGTAATTTTGCAATACAAAATTCATAAAACTGCCGGCCGGAATTGCTGTGCCGTTGTAATCGTAATCCGTGCCCGGGCAGGCGCTCACGTTGAGCGTGCCTGTGCTCGTGGGCAGCGCCGCCACATTTACGGTCAGCACCGAATCGCAACCCAGATAGTTTTGCAATACAAAATTCATAGAACTGCCGGCCGGGATAGCCGTGCCATTGTAATCGAAATCCGTGCCGGGGCAGGCGCTCACGTTGAGGGTGCCTGTGCTCG
>CAZVZH010000329.1:0-3980 GCA_964630705.1 uncultured Saprospiraceae bacterium
TTTTTCAAAATCTGGTCAGACACGATTTCGGGTTTAAAAAAGGCTAAAGTCGAACATAGAGCATAATGGTTTTTGATTTTCAGAAAGTTGAATTTGTGTGCTCTTATGTGCCTATGCGTTTTCTAAAAAATCCCTCTGGCGTCAGCCGGAAAAGAAATCAGCGCAAATCCGCAAAAATCCGCGTCGTCTGCGCTCCCATCCCACCGCGCTCCTATCATTTCTTCAACTGCAGCGCTTCCAAATCGACGCGCAAGCCGCCCAGCCACTCCGATAATTTCCCCGAAAAATCCTGCTGCATGGCCGCGCTCATGTTGCGGATACGGGCCTGGCCGTGGTCTTTTCCGGGCAGGATGTAGCTGCGGGAATTGACCTGCGCGCTGGGCGTGATCCGGTCGGCCGACCAGGTGTCGGCGGCGCCGTAGATGTACAGGATGTTGTTGCCGGAGCTGCGCAGCCAACGGTCGACCTGTTCGTTGAGGCGGTTGTCGTAGGGCGGCGGATTGGCGTTTTTCGGCACGAAAACGGCCGAGGGGTTTTCCTTGAACTGGGTCAGGTATTGTTTAAACGGCGCGATGTTATAACCATAGTAGCCCATTTGCGTACCGGCCTGGTAGTAGTGCGCGGCGTAGTGGTCGATGTCGCGGTCGGAGAAAAAGCCGATGTCGGAAATTTTGAGGAAATGCTCGAGCGCGGCATCGATATCCGTGGGGTTCACCGGGATGTCGTCGCACTTGCCGCCCCATTGCCAGAAGGAAAAGGAGTATTCGAGCACGGCGTATTCAAACGCTTTTTCGAGCGAGCCCAGGTAGTCGTAATTCAGTTTGGCGCCTTTTGAAAACCACTTGATCCGGGTGAGGGCTTCCTGGCGGTGCTGGAGCAGGTAAATTTGAAAATCCCGAATTTTTTTCCGGCACTCGGGGGTGCCCACCGTGTCGAGAAAGGTATAAATGCGCGGGTCTTCGAGGCCCATGTTGAAGGGCGCCACGTAGGGGATCGACACCACTACGTCGTCGGGGTAAAAATAGCGGTAAAAAATGGTGGTTTGCCCGCCTTTGCTGATGCCCGTGCTCACATAGGGGCCGGCGTAAATCTGGCGGAACAGCAGGTTGATGTCGTGCAAGTCGGCCGCCACCTGTTCAAGCGCCAGGTATTGCCATTGCAGCGAATCGGGCGTGGAAGGGCCGAAGAAGCGGTGCTCCACGTTGAGGTAGTTGGCGTCGAGGATGGCTTCAATCTCGTTCTTGCCCGTGTGCAAGTAGTAGCCCTGGGTGTTGATCACCACCGGCCGGCTGAAGCCGTGGTGGGTGAGGCGCACTTGCTGGTAAAAATAGCCGCGGGAGGGGTCGCGGTGGTCGAGTTCCTGGCGGATGCGCAGGTCGTACTGGGGGCGGCCTTCGGCGTCGGGCAGCCGCTGAAACGACACATCGGGCAGGTCGTACAGCGCGCGTTCGAGCCGGGCGACGTCGTCGGTTTGAGCGCCGAGCAAGCTGAAGGCAAAAAGCAGGTGCGTGGCGAGCAGCGTTTTTTTCATAAAAACAGGTGGTAGCGTTGGTTTGAAAAAATGCGGTGGCGGTTTTTGGCGAGCGGGTTCGAAAACCTGTGCCGCACAACCGGACGACATTTTCGGTAAAGACCTTCCAGGTTTGCGAAACCTGGAAGGTCTGGATTTACCCGAAGGACAAAATGTCCGGACGTGTGGCACAGGTTTTCGAACCCGCTCGTTTTCTGCCGGTAAAAAATTGTTTTTGAAGCCGTCAAATGGGGTTTTTAGGCAAAATACCCGGCGGGTAACTTCGGCATTTTCTCCAAAACCGGCGGAATAATTCGATTTTTACCGCCGAAATCAAACGCAACAGCCCATATGTCGCACCCACCGAAACACAACATCGCCGCCCTGCGCCGCCTGATGGCCGAAAAAAACCTGGCCGCCTATGTTATTCCCGCCACCGACCCGCACATGAGCGAGTACCTGCCCGAGCATTGGCGCACCCTGCATTGGGCGTCGGGGTTTTCCGGCTCGGCGGGCACGCTGGTGGTCACGGCCGATTTTGCCGGCCTCTGGACCGACAGCCGCTATTTCGTGCAAGCCGAGCAGCAACTCGCCGGCAGCGGCATCGAATTGGTCCGGCTCGTCACCCCGCACACCGCTGAATTTATCGACTGGCTGATCGACACGCTTTCCGAAGGCGACACCGTGGGCCTCGACGGCCGCCTGCTCTCCCGCGCCTGGTTCCAACTGCTCGAAACGGGCGTCCGGCCCTACGGCATCCGCATCGACGCGCAGGCCGACCTCGTAGCCCCGCTTTGGTCGGGCCGCCCGCCGCTGCCCGCCGAGCCGGTGTACGAGCATGAGGCCCAATACGCCGGCGCCAGCCGCCGGGAAAAACTCGCCCGGGTGCGCGCGGCATTGGCGGAAAAAAAAGCCGGCTACACGCTGTTGTCCACCCTCGACGACATTGCCTGGCTGCTCAACCTGCGCGGCCGCGACGTGCCGTACAACCCGCTGTTCGTTGCCCACGCCGTCGTCGGACCGCGCGAGGCGGTGCTGTTTATCGACCCGGCTAAAATGCCGGAGGATATCAGCCGAAAACTCCGCCGCGACGGGGTGCAGGTACAGCCCTACGCCGCCGTGTCGGAATACCTGAGCCGACTGCCCGCCCGCGCCGTGGTGCTCATCGACCCCAAGCGCATCAGCCAGAACCTGCCCGGCGCCTTGCCTGAAACGGCGAAATTGATCGAAGGCGTAAACGTCACCACCCGGCTCAAAGCCTGCAAAAATGCAAAGGAAGTTGCGCACACCCGCGCGGCCATGGTGCGCGACGGTGTGGCGCTCGTCCAGTTTTTTTACTGGCTGTCGCAAACCGTAGGCCGCCAGCCGCTCACCGAGCTCGAGGCCCAGGCCAAACTCCAAGCCCTGCGGCTCGAGCAGCCGGGTTGCATCGGCGAAAGTTTCGGCCCCATTTCCGCCTACGGCCCGCACGCCGCCCTACCCCACTACAGCGCTACGCCGGAAAGCAATGCCGAAATCCGGCCCGAAGGCCTCTACCTGCTCGACTCCGGCGGCCAGTACCTGGGTGGCACCACCGACACCACCCGCGTCATTTCCCTGGGAAAAATCACCGACGAGGAGCGCCGCGACTACACGCTGGTGCTGCGCGGCATGATCGCACTCAGCCGCATGCGCTTCCCCAAAGGCACGCGCGGCTACCAGCTCGACGCTTTCGCCCGCGAAGCCATGTGGCTGCGCGGCGTCAACTACGGCCACGGCACCGGCCACGGCGTGGGCTACTTTCTCAATGTGCACGAAGGGCCGCAGAGCATCAGTCCGGCGGCAGTGGAAACGCCCCTGCAACCGGGTATGATCACCTCCAACGAGCCGGGTATTTACCGCGTGGGCAAACACGGGGTGCGCATCGAAAACCTGATCCTTTGTGTGGAATCGGAAAAAACCGAGTTCGGCGAGTTTTTGGCCTTCGAAACGCTGACCCTGGCGCCGATTTTCACCAATTTGGTGGAGAAAAAACTATTGTCGCGGGAGGAATTGAGCTGGCTGCGGGCTTACAACCGGCAGGTGTTGCGGAAAATCGGGCGTTTTTTGACGGCGGAGGAAAAAGAGTGGGTGTCGGCGGAAACCCGCATTTGAGAACGTCCCTAGCTCAAATTTCAAATTCGAGCCTGGAAGCATAATTCATGCGAATCAAGGCTGATTTTCCAAGTGCTTAGCTTAGTTCGACTTTAGCCTTTTTTAAACCCGAAATCGTGTCTGACCAGATTTTGAAAAAACGGACTCCAAGTGGTGGCCGACCAAGAAAGTTTTGACAGGATTGCAAGGATTTACATGATTTGTAGGATTTAGAAGCCGGAACGGCTTCTAAATCCTGATGATCCTGTAAATCTTGTCTTTAAAAAAAAAGAGTCTTCTTGCGTCTGGAGACAGACTGCATCAAGGGGTAAATTATGAACATCATGCTAAAAATGAG
>CAZVZH010000330.1:0-3956 GCA_964630705.1 uncultured Saprospiraceae bacterium
ATCGATGGCGGCTCCACCGACAACTGCCAGATCAAAACCTTGCAGATAAGTCCCGAAGTGCTGGTCGGCTGCGATGTGCATACCGTCACCCTCACCGTCACCGACTGGTGCGGCAACACCAGCACCTGTACTGCCGGCGTGCAAACCATCGAGGTGGAACCGCCCAAAATCCAGTGTCCGCCCGATATGGTTGTTCAGGGCGACCCCGACCTGGGCGGCGTGCAAATCGCCATCCCGCCGCCGGCGCAACTCAGCGACAATTGCCCCGACGTCAGTGCGGTAACCGACCATGAAAACGGGCTTTTCCCCTGCGGCTCGGCTACTCTGGTGACCTACACGGCTTCCGACGCCTGTGGAAACACGGCCACCTGTTCATTTTCAGTGATCGTGGAAGACTGCGAGCCGGCGCCCGACAGCTGCTGCGCTTTTGCCCTGCATTTCGTCAATAAATACACCGACGGGCGCATCAAGTACGTGCGCGTCACCGGCCTCTGCGACACCAAAATCTGCTGCGCCGACCCCGACGAGTGGGCCCAATCGGACCAGCTGCCCTACAACCTCAGCTGGCGCCCCGCCGACGGCTCACCCGTGCCCTACGGCGTAGCCATCGACAACGATTTTCTCCTCTACCTCTCCGAACCCGGACTGAACAGTTTCCAGATCGAATGGATCGACCAAAACGAGCTCGTCGTCGCCCGGCACACCATCGACATCGCCTGCGACGGCACGTACGATGAGGACGACGAAGACTGGGCGCAGTACACCTCCACCACCGGCCTCGACGACCCCAACCTGTTCGTGTTCGCCGTGCGCGAAGACAGCGAAGACGGCGAAAGCGACTGCGAACCCGAGGAAAAACTGACCAACAGCTGCTCCTTCACCTGGGGCCCGATTACTTGTTCGGCGCCCAAATACCTGGTACCGCTGCAAGGGCCGTCGGGCTATGTTTCCTATAACTGGTCGGTCGTGATCGGCCCCGATTACCCGAGTATTCCGACCGGGCAAAACACCAGTTTCATGGCCTCGCCGGGCAGTTACGTGATTTCCGTACAAGCCACCGACGCCAGCGGCAACACCTGTTCGGGCGACGAGGAAATTATCATCCCCGACGTGAACCCCGATTTTTCCTGGAAATTCAAAGACTGCCCGGCCAATACCGCCGCCGATTTCACCGCCAGCGGCCTCGACGACGTAGCCAGTTTCAGCTGGAGCGCCTCCGCTGGTACGGTGTCGGCCTGTTGCACCAATCCGACGACGATCACCTTCCCGAGTCCGGGTACCTACACCGTATACCTCAGCGCCACCGACATCTATGGCTGCACCCACACCGTGAGCCAGCCGGTGACGGTCGACCTGAGTTGTAAAGCCGGTTTGGAAGTGGAAAAATTTGTCTTTTGCCCCAGCGATTGCGCCGGGGTGAACACTAAGCCGGTCACCGTAACTTTCGCCAACCTGTCGACCGGCGGCAAATGTCCGGTGACCTACCAATGGGATTTCGGCGACGGCAATACCAACACGGTCACCAACAAAAATGATGTGCCGCACACCTACACCGTGCCTTGCCCCGGCGGCAAACAGTACTCCGTGACCCTTACCATGACCGACGCCGACAACAACACTTGCACCGAAACGATCATCGCCGACATCACGCCCTGCGAAGTCGATTTTACCTACATCGTTTGCCCCGACGGCAAGGTTATTTTCATGGGCAACCGCAAAGGCGCCTGGGATTTTCCCGGCAGCCACAGCACGGCTCCCTGGCCATATTCTGACAAGAAAGACAAGGATGGCTACCGCCAAAAAGTGGTGGTGCGCTACGATCAGAGCGGCACTTACGCCGTCAAGTTCACTGGGGTATGCGACAACGGCGGCGAGTGCACTATCGTCAAGGAAATTGTGATTATGCTGGAATGCTGCGCCAAAAACGACCGCAAAAAGGACAAATATTACTTCAGCGGCAATTCCGGCGGACAGTTTAAAATGAAATACAAATTTGCCCAAAACCAACTGCCTTTTTTCCACCACGTCAAGGCCAAAACCTGGCTAAAGAAAAAGAAAACCAAAGCCGGTATTTCTTACTGGAAAAATTTCAAGGCCGACGAGATCGAAGCCGCACTGTCCGGCACGGTGTACAAACGCGACGCCGACAAATGCAACTGTAAAATACCGTTCACCATACCCTACACCTCTTCCGGGGTCATCAGCGCGAAAAAAGCCAAGGTCAAGTACAGTTTTTACCTGACGCGCTTCCGTTCCCGCAAACATTCGATTTCGTCTGCGCACTATTGCAAGGTGGAGGGTTTTACCATTTCACCGCCCAAACAACTGCTTTTAGGCGAAGACTGCGACAAATTCCGGTGGTGGCTGGATTGGTTTTGAGTCGAGAACTTGCCCCGGAAACCGGACATTCTATTTGTTCATGTTCAATTGATCTGCCATGTTGAATTTTCAAAATAATACCTGGTCTGTATTTTTAAGCACTCGGGAGGTGTGCGCGCAAATTCGCTCCCTCACCCGATTCCAGGAAAGTCAAAATGTAAAGGGTATTTCGAGGGAATGCATTGCTTGGAGTAAGGCCTCCTTACGCCCCCACTTCGTGCACTACCTTTTAACTTTTACATTTTACATTTTACCCCGCCAAAGCGGGGCAGGCTATTTTGACTTTAAAAAACAGAGCGCTCTGTTGTTGTTGGCAACCACTCTGTGGTGGCATTCCCAAGCCCAGCCGCCCTGCGGCATCCAGTTCTCCCAATGCCCGGGCGAAACTACGGTACTTGCCTGCCCCAATTCGCCCAATGGTTTTACGCTGTATACGTACCCACCGGTGAGCGCCTACCTTACCGGCGCTTGTCCGGCGGGCGCCACCCTGGTGGTCCAACAAACTGCCGGGCCAACCCTCCCGGCGGTGATTCCGCCCGGCGGCTACCTGATCCAGTACCACGCGTTTTTGTATGTGAACGGCCAGCCCACCGGCCAAGCTAAAGCTTGCACCTTTCAGCTATTCGTCGTTCAAGACAACCAACCGCCCGTATTCACCTATTGCCCGCCGCCGATCACCATACACGGCACGCTCGACAACAATGGCAACTGTACCGCCACTGGTCAATGGCCCATACCCATCTTTACAGACAATTGCGGTCCGAATCCATTTCTTCCGGGCGGTCTACAGGTGAATATCCCCTGCGGCTCCACGCTGGGCGCGGGTACGCATACGATCACGTATACGGCCTGGGATGGTTCCTCCAACAGCTCTACCTGCTCGTTCACGGTGACGGTGCTCTGCCCTTCAGGTACGGACGGACCAGGGGCGCCTATCGGGTTGGAAGCTTTTCCGAATCCGACGGATGGGGCCTTGACGATAGTTCTACCTGCCGGTCTGGAGCAAAATACCCGGCTATTTCTCACCGAGGTCGCCGGCCGGGTATTGCGCAGCCCCGATATTCCGGAGGGCGCCAGCAGTATGGTCATGCATTTGGACGACTTGCAGCCGGGTATGTATTTTATAAAAATTTTGGCTGCGGATCGGTTGTTCGAGGTGGCCAAGGTGGTGAAACTATAATTCACTCAAGTTGTGACCATCCCGATTAGCAGTTTTTCCAGTCTGGATTCACCCTCGTAGATTAGTTTCCCGCGGAATCTGCGGGAAATTACTCTACGAGAGTAGGGCTTAACTTGAATTAATTACAAAAGCGAACCGTTCCAATGCACTACTTAACAAATACCTGGATACGAGTGATTATCAGCTTGTTGGGAGGCGGCATGCTAGCTGAATTGATCCATATTTCGACAGGCGACCCGAACAGGCCGATGACCATGAATTTGTCCTGGCTCTATGCTTTGGTTGTTTACGCCATGCTGACCTGGCTGGTGAAGAAATCAGGCAGACAACCTTAGCTGGACATTAGCCTTTCGGGAAACTGAAAAAAGTGCTTAATACGCATCAGGAGCAAGGTTTT
>CAZVZH010000331.1:0-3954 GCA_964630705.1 uncultured Saprospiraceae bacterium
CCCCTCAAACCACATCCACATACCGACCGTACACCCAGCGGTTTGTCCCGATCCGGATCCAGCCCCCGGAAGTCGTTTCCAGTACCTGCACGGTATCGCCCCGGTTGAGCCGGTCGACCTGGCCGAAAGCCGTGGAAGGCCCCGAACGGACATTTAAAAAGGCAGAGCTTACCCGGCCCTGGCGCGTCGCCGGACCGGCATTCCGGCTGGCGCCCGAAAGCACCCGGATATAGTCGGCGCTCACATACTGGCCATTGCCGATGCGCCAGAATCCGGAAATTTTATCGAACAAACTGACGACCTGCCCCTGGTTGAGCCGCCCCACCTTGGCGTAGGCCGTCGACGGCCCCGAGCGCACATTGAGAAAGGTGGAGGTCACCTGGCCGGTAGTGATGCTGGACACCGGCGGCGCGGTGGGCGCTGGCGTGCCGGTGCTGCCCATGCTGCCGCCCGATGTGCTGCCGCCGCCCCGGAGAGCTGCTGCCATTTGCACAGCGCGCAGGGCGTTGAGGCGTCCGTAGCCGTAAAAGTCGGAATGACCATTGGAATCGTACGTGCCGCCAGGGCCGATTTTGTCGCAACTCTTGCGCAGGATATTTCGGATATCGGCTACCAGCAGGTTGGGGTTGGCGCTGAGCATCAGGGCGCACACGCCGGCGGCCAGCGGCGCCGAGCTCGAGGTACCGCCGAATCCGCTGGTGTAGCCCAGTGCCACCGAACGTCCGTCGGCGCCGATATCGCAGGTGGCGGTGGTGATGCCCACGCCGGCATCGCCGTTGGTGGGTGCGCACAGGAAAGCCGTTGGACCGTAAAACGAATAGCTGGAGCGCTGGTCGAGGCTGTTGGAGGCCGTCACGCAAAAGCCGTCGGGGTGAGCGGCAAAATCGCTCACCGGCCGCGGCATAAAATTCGAAGCGGGGTTGGCGTTGCCGGCGGCAAAAAACATGGGGATGCCACGGCCATTGCGGCCCTCGCGGGCCACCTGGCGCAGGTAGTTGGTCACGTAGGTCGACAGGGGCATGGGCTTGGGGTAACCCAGGCTGCACGAGATCACATCGGCGCCGTTGAGCAGGGCGTGCTCGAACGCGGCTTTGATGGCCTCGTCGGTCAGTACATCGAGTTTGATCAGGATGAGTTTGGCGTTGGGCGCGGCGCCCACGATGCCCTGCACATCGAGCGAGCCGGCCGCCACTGCCGCGCAGGAGGTGCCGTGGCTGACCACGCCATAGGCTCCATTGCTGAAGCGCACGAAAGGCGACACATCGGTGCTGCGGGCGGCCGCATTGAAGCGGTTGCGGATTTTAAACCCATCGCCGCGGAGCTGCGGGTGATCGGTGGCGAAGCCAGTGTCGATCACGGCGATTTTCAGGTTGGGGTCGCCCAGGTTGCCCAGATAATTCCAGGCCTGGCGCACGCGGGCGTCGGCGCCCCGGCGGAAATGCGAGGCATCGTACACCGAGTTGGGCACATCGATGGCGGGTATGCTCTGGCCGGTGTTTTCGTGGTGCCACTGGGTGCTGGTGAAGCGCCCGGCCGGCGCCGCAAAATCGCGCGGAGCCGGGGCGGTGGCAAACTCGGGTTCGGCCACAGCCACCCGCTCGTCGGCTTGCAACTGAATGGCGCACTTGATCGGGTTGGGCGAAAGCTGGGTCACGCTCACGCGGAAGGCGCCTGGGCCGACAACTTCGGTCACGTTGAGGCCGAATTGTTCGAGTATTTCGCGCTGGGCCGCCTCTTCCAGGCCGGCGACAAATTCGATGTACAGGTTACCCGTGGGAATGATCGGCGTGTCGGCCTCGCCTTCGACGTGCCATACGTGGGTGCCGACAGCTACCTCGGGTTGTTCGCGCAGTTCGTCGAGCTCCTTGCCGATGTCGCGCTTGGCCGCTACCAGTTCGAAATCCTGAATGCCCGGTGGCGGCGCGGCGCTGTCGCGACGGGTGGCGCCGGGGCGTTCGCGGCCGGCCGTGTAGCGCACAGCGGCTTCAGTTTCGCTTTTGGTAAGGTGCATTTCCACGCCGCCATAGGTAAAGGTGGCGGTGTTTTTATCTTGTTTTTTTGCCATGGTAATGGGTGTGTTAGGCTTGCAAAGTTGAACAATAGAACGGAGAATACCTACTTTTCAACCAGCACTTGCCCTCACTCGCAGTCCCGCCGCCGGGTATCGATGATGTACTGGATTTTCCAGCCCTCCGGCAGTAAGACGAGTTGAAAAGAGTTGGTGCCGCAGTGCGAGAGCGCTCCGTTTAGGAAAAACCGGTAGGGCGTCCATACGCTGGCCAGGGCCGCCTCCACCTGGATGGAGGCAAATTCAATTTGTTCGTCGAAGGTGTTGCCCGAGGGCGAGCCGACCATGCGGACAAAGTCGTTGAAATCGTCGGTGCGCACCCGCCACTGGCCTTGCCGGTCCTGGCCGTAGGTTTGCAAAATGGGCGCGGGGGCACAGGCAGCGCGCAGGGCGGTGGTATCGCCTGATTCCATGGCTTCAAAAAATTGGTTGATCGTGGCCCGGATAGCCTCTTCGGGCGTTTGGGCCCTCAGGGGCGCGCCGGCCAAGAGGGCGGCGGCAAGCAGGACTGGGCAGAACAATTTCATACGTTTCGAGTTTTTTATGGCAAAAATGGCGCAGGTCGCGTAGTCGAAAACCGCTTTTCGTCCAATACCTGTAAAATCCGCGCCAACTGCCCGGCATTCCCGGCTGTTGCAGCCCCGGTCACCCGGGAATTGGCCGTATCTTGTGCCGTCTTTGAGGCCCTGTGCCGTAAAATTGACCTTTTCAAGATGATGAATGCCGTACGTGTAGAGCCTTCACTGGAAGCGCTGATTAGCTCCGAACCCCTTGTTTTGCTCGATTTCCATGCCCGTTGGTGCGGCCCCTGCCGGGCCATGTTGCCGGTGCTCGACGCCCTCGAAGCGGAAATGGGCGGCCGGCTGCGCATCTTGAAAATTGATGTGGACGACCACACCGACCTGGCTGTGCGCATGGGCGTGATGGGCGTCCCGACCTTCATGCTGTACCAAAATGGCGTAGAGCGCTGGCGCCAGCCGGGCGTATTTACCAAAGAAAGCCTCCGACAGATGATCGAAGCCGTTGAATCATGATGAAGCGGACCCTGTTTTTACTCGCAGCGCTGGCCCTGTTCGCCGCCCTGGCTTGCGGCCCCGAAGCCGAAACCGGCGCCGTATTCACCCGCTACAGCGCCCACGCCTGTGCGGCGCCTTCGCCGGCCGACACCGTGACGCCGCCGCCCGGGGTAAACGCCGAATTTTTAATGGGCAAATTTGAGCCGGAAAGCCACGCCCAGTTCGTACCCGTGACCACGCCCTACGCCAACCGCTCCGGCATGTACTTGCGCCGCGAAACGCTGGCTGCTTTTGAAA
This sequence comes from uncultured Saprospiraceae bacterium, assembly GCA_964630705.1. Lineage (GTDB taxonomy): Bacteria > Bacteroidota > Bacteroidia > Chitinophagales > Saprospiraceae > M3007. Next base: position 3,382 of record CAZVZH010000331.1, read on the forward strand.
AAATGTGGGACGCCGCCCGCGCGGAAGGCGTGACGCTGACGATCATTTCCGCCACACGCAATTTCGACTACCAAAAAGGTATCTGGGAAAAAAAGTGGGCCAAGTATGCCGGCCAGTACCCCGAGCCGGTAGCCCGCGCCCGCAAAATCCTGGAATACTCGGCTATGCCCGGCGCTTCCCGCCACCACTGGGGTACCGACATCGACCTCAACGACCTGAACAACAGCGCTTTTCAAGCCGGCGGCGCGCATGAAAACGTCTACCGCTGGCTGCAAAAAAACGCGGCGGATTACGGCTTTTTTCAGCCTTATACCGCCAAAGGCGCCCAGCGCCCAAAGGGCTACAACGAGGAGCGCTGGCACTGGTCGTACCGGCCCTTGTCGGAACCCCTGCTCGAACAGTACGAACAACACATCACCGACCGGCAATTTGCCGGTTTTTCCGGCGCCGAAACTGCAACCGCCATCGGCATCGTCCGCAATTACGCCGCCGGCATAGCCCACTAAGGCCCCGTGCTTCAAACTTCAAACTCCAAACTTCAAACTTCAAACTCCAAACTTCAAACTTCAAACT
>CAZVZH010000332.1:0-3930 GCA_964630705.1 uncultured Saprospiraceae bacterium
GTCACTGATGTGCTGTTTGCCGACCTCGACGGCGACCGACGCGCCGAGCTGGTGCTTTGCGGCGAGTGGATGCCGATCCGCGTGTTTCAATTTGACGGGAAAACCTTCGCGGACCGCAGCGCCGCCTTTGGCTTCGAGGACACCGGCGGCCTGTGGAATTGCCTGGAAGCCCACGACCTCGACGGCGACGGCGACCTGGATTTGGTAGCCGGCAACGAAGGGCTCAACACCCGGCTGGAAGCCAGTTCGGGTGCGCCGCTGCGTTTGTTTGCGCTCGATTTCGACCTCAACCAAAGCCTCGACCCGGTGGTGGCCGTTGCCCACGCAGGCCGGTACTATCCGCTGGCCCAGCGCAACGAACTGGCCGCGCAAATGCCCACGCTCATCAAGTCCAAATTTCTGCGTTACCGAGCCTATGCGCAGGCGCCGCTGGAGGAGGTTTTGGAAATAAAAAAACTACGCGCGGCCCAGCAACTGGCCGTGCACCGCCTGGAGAGTTGTTGGTTCGAAAACCGCAACGGCCGTTTTTTCGCACACCCGCTGCCACTGGAAGCGCAGATTTCCTGCACGAAAAAAATCGTGACGCACGATTTCAATGCCGACAACCGGCCCGACTTGCTGCTGCTCGGCAACGACGTCAACAACACTCCGGAAACGGGCCCGTACGACGCCTCCCGGGGTATTTTGCTCACCGGCGACGGGCGCGGCGGCTGGCAGTTTCAGCCGAATCACCGGCACGGCTTGTGGGCGCGAGGTGAAGCGCGGGCTGCAGGCATGTTGCGCCGTTCGCCTGCAGGCGGATTCCTGTTAGTGGTTGGATTCAACGGCTCCAACTTGCAGGCTTGGCGCCTGGAATACGGCGGCGGGTAAAATAAGTTTGGGTTATTCTGGCAAGAATTTATATCTCCCTAGATATATTTGCCGAAACATCACCATGGCAAAATATTAAACCAACACACACATGAAAATTCCATTTTGGCTAATTGCCTTGTTGTTCGTGGGCTACTCGTATTGGGCCGTCAACAAGTGGCATTGCGTACAATGCCAGTGCTGCGACGGACAAACGCCGCCCGAGGAAACAGTGCAAACCAGTGGCGCTCCCCTGTTCAAATGGAACGCCAGCACACCTGAAACCGACGCCAACTTTCCCGACTGGAAAAAAGCGCTGCTCGAGCGCAGCGGCCAGGGCGACACCCTGCTCATCACCGGCCTGTACCGCGCCGGCGAAACCAATGCAGCCGCCCTGGGCATGGCCCGCGCCGAAGCGCTCAAAGCGCTGATGGGCCCCGAGGTGCCCGACAGCCGTATTCACCTCGCCGCCCAGGCCGTGGAGGATAGCCTGGCCGATGGCAGCCCTGCTCGCGAATCAGCCACATTCACCTGGCTTAAAATGGTGCTGGCTATGGAAAAAAGCGCCATCATCGAGTCCGATAACGACGTGACCTTCCTCTTTCCCTTCAATTCCACGGAAAAAGACAGCGACCCGGAAGTCGACGCGTACCTGAAAAAATTGGTGGAAAAACACAAAGCGTCCAAAGCGACTTTTCAGATTGTTGGGCACACCGACGATGTGGGCGAACCTGCCGACAACATCAAACTCGGCATGGGCCGCGCGCAAGCCATCGCCCGCATCCTGACCACCAACGGCATCGCTGCCAACCGTCTGAAAGTTGAATCCAAAGGCGAAGCCCAACCCGTGGCCGACAACAGCACGGACGACGGCCGGCACCAAAACCGGCGCGTTGTGATCACCGTCAATAACTAAACTATCAAAACAAACTCAACCATGCTTTTCAATTATATCCTTCTCCACGTGCCGTCGTTTTCCGATAACCTGCCTACCGGACTGGCACTCTGCATCGTACCCTTTATTTTGGGTTGGCTGGCTGCTTACGTGTTCCATGGCGTTACGGCACTCAAGGCAGAAAACGCCGAACTGAACGCCAAAGTCAAAGACCAAACCAACGAAATCACCGAGCTCCGCCTGAAAATTTCGCAACTGGAAGCCGACCTGGAAGCCAAGACGGGCCAGCTGCGCAAAGCCAAAGACGACTTGGTCATGTGCGAAAGCGAGCGCAATGCCCTGCGCGAACAAGCCGGTGAGGGCGCCAAACCGAAAGCCGCCGCCAAAGCCGCCAGCGCTGCGCCTGCTGTGCCGGTTTTCAATTTTGCCGGTAAAAAATACAAACAGGACGACCTGACCATCGTCGAAGGCATCGGCCCGAAAATCGCCGAACTGCTTCAGGGCGCCGGCATCTCGTCCTGGGCCCAACTGGCCGTCACCTCGCCCTACCGCCTGCGCGAAATTCTCGACGGCGGCGGTTCGCAGTTCAACATCCACGATCCGGAAACCTGGCCCAAGCAAGCCGGTATGGCTGCCGATGGCAAGTGGGACGAACTGCAAAAGTTGCAGGACGAACTGGACGGCGGGAAGAAGGCTTGAGCGGAAGGCTAAGCTGAAAACCTGTCAGGTCCGGATTTTAAAAATACCAAAGGGCGGCTGGCGCTTCGCGCTGCTGCCCTTTGGTATTTTTAAAATCCGGACCTGACAGGTTATGCGGTTACCCGCGGCGCCAGCAATTTATACAACACCGGCGTCACGATCCGCGACAACAAAGTTGAAGAAATCAAACCTCCGATCAGCACGTAGGCCAGGGGCGAGTAAAGCGGGTTTTCCTCAACAGCCAGGGGCAGCAAACCGCCGATAGCCGTCAGCGAGGTGAGCAAAATGGGCACGAAACGAACCTCCCCGGCCTCCTGGATGGCTTCGTCGAGCGAGCGGCCTTCAGCGCGGAGTTGGTTGGTAAAATCCACCAGCAGGATAGAGTTTTTCACCTCGATGCCCATCAGCGCGATCAGGCCGACCACCACGGTGAACGAAAACGGGTAACCCGTAGCCAACAGGGCCAGCACAGCGCCGATGATGCCCAGCGGAATCACCGACAGCACGATGATCGTGCTGCGGAAAGTTTTGAACTCCAGAATCAGCACGGCCAGCAAACCGAAAATGGTGATCAAAATGGTGGTGCCCATGCCGCCGAACGAGCGTTGGCTGCTCTCTACTTCGCCCGCGATGACGTAACGGGTACCCTTCGGGAAATCCATTTTTTCCAAATTGGCCTGGATGGTCGAGTTGATTTGCTGCGCGTAGTAGCCACTTTTAACAAAAGCGGTGACCAGGGTGTATCGGTCTTTGTCGTAGTGGGTGATGGTGTTCGGCGAGCGCTTGAACTCCAGGCTGGCCACCTGGCTCAGCGGCACGGAAGCGCCGCTCAGGCTGTTCACGTACAGCCGGTCGAATACCTCCAGGCCGGCAAAGGTTTGCCCTTTCGGCAGCGTCACCGTCAGGTTGTATTCGTCGCCGTCGGCAGTGGTAAACGAGCCGGCATGCAGCCCAGCCACACCCAGGCGAACCATGCGGTCGATTTCAGCGATGGGGATGCCAAGGGTAGTCGCTTTTTCCTTGTTGATGCGCACCTTCAGGTCGGTTTTAATCGAGGCAATGGGGTTGTCGACGTAAATCGCCCCTGGGATGCCCGCGATCATGTTTTCCACCTGCCCGGCTACGCGGCGCAGGGTGTCGAGGTTTTCGCCAAACACGCGGATAGCCACCGGCGCCTCGATCGGCGGACCCTGCTCGAAGTTTTTGACCGTGATGACGGCGCCGGGCACGTTCCGGAATTTTTCCCGCAACGCGTCGATGAGCGCCACTTTTACCGGCGGCGGCGTGCGCTCCTGCAATTGCACCAGCACCTGGCCGTAGTCGGGGCTTTCGTTGCGCGGGATCACATTGTAGTACATGCGCGGGTTGCCGCGCCCGGTGTTGGTGGCGTAGGAAATGATGCGGGCGGGAGCGCCATGGCCGGGGTATACCGAGTTTGGAGTTTGGAGTTTGGAGTTTGGAGTTTGAAGTTTGGAGTTTGAAGTTTG
>CAZVZH010000333.1:0-3848 GCA_964630705.1 uncultured Saprospiraceae bacterium
CAAACTAGGATTGAACCCGATCAGGCTACAAACATTGAGCCTCTCCGAGGCTTTCTGTACAGTTGTGGCGAGGATGCCAACAGCGGCCAAAAAAATCCAGTCTGACACATTTTCTGTCGTCTGAAAGGCTAAAGTCGAACTAGCCGGGGGGTGGGCTACTGTTTAGGAATGATCTCCGTTTTTTCACCAAAGTAATGGGCAAACTTGGCCATCTCCTCCGCCATCTCCTTGTTTTGCGTGGCGCGCAGGTAGGTTTGGCTCAGCGACCGGAGCGTTTGATAAAAAAAACGGTCCATCTCCTGCACCTGCATTTCCTTGGTCCACAAGTCGATGCGCAAGGTGTCGCGGTGTTCCTTGTCGAACAAGGCCACCGCCATGGCCTTGCAAGGTTCGAATTGCCCCTCGGCGTGCATGTCGCTGGCCGACCATTCAATTTGGATGGGCACGCGGTCTTTGTCGAGTCCGACGCGGATGGTGATGGCACTGGTTTTAGCAACCTCGTTCGCTTCCATTTTTTAAAAGAATTGTTTGAAAACAGGCGGCAAAAGTAATTCAAAATCGGGGAAGCGTCTATTTTTGTCCGCATCCAACCATGCAGCCACCCATGCCCGTGCTCCACCTCAGCCTCGAATTCGACCACCTGGTTTATGCCGGTTCCGACCAACTTCGCCCGGGCGTCGTGTACGCCGGCCTGAAAAAAACCTTGGATTGGCTGGAGGGCCAGCTCGGCCTATCCGGCTACCCGGAAAACACCGATTACCTGCGCATCGAACTATACCGCCAGGCGCTGTTGCAATGGGCCGGCGCCGCGCCCGACGCGCCGTTTTACCAAGCGTCCTTCGAGGCCGACCGTTTTGCCACGGCAGCCGCTTTGCTCGACCGGCGCGACGAACTGCTGCTGGCCGGCTGGAATTTTGACCCCGCCGGCGCTCCGGAGCGCTTGCAGGCGCTGGCCAACGTAGAAACCTTGTTCCGGGCCAAACAGGAACACCCCGAAACCGGCGCCGCTGCGCAAGGTTTTGCCGACCGCTTCGACCGGGCCCTGCGGGTGTTGCCCGAAGCAAAACTGGCCCTGGACGGTGTAATTTTTTACGAGCCTGAACCGCTGTTGCCCCCTGTTTTCCAGCGCTTGCTCGCGGTTTTTAACCGGAAAAACATTCCGGTCCGCTGGGTAGCGCCCGAAGGCCATGCCAGCCGGCCGGATTCCGATCTGGCGCATTTTCAGAACCAGTTGCTGGGCCGCGCATCCGGTAAAATGCCAGCGCAGGCCGACGGTTCGCTCCTGGTTTTGCGGGCCCGGCGCGACAGCGATGCCGCGGTGCTGCTGGCTAAGGCCCTGGCCGCCACACCCGACCTGAAACCGGTCTTTCTCCTGCCCGAACTCAACCGCGTGCTGGAACAAGCCCTGGTGCGCGAGGGCTTGCCGGCGCTGGGCGTACTGTCGGCCTCCCTGGCCCGGCCCTCGCTGCAGGTGCTGAAACTGGCGCCGGCATTTCTGTGGGAGCCGGTGGATGTGTTCAAAATCATGGAATTCGTCACCCTGCCGGTCAAGCCGCTCGACGATGGGCTGGCCCTGGAAATTGCGCGGGTGCTGGCGCAAAAACCCGGCTTGTTTTCCGATACCTGGTACGCCGCGGCCCTGGGCTACCTGGAACAAACGCATGTGCCGGACCGGGCGCGGGAGGAGTACGAGTTTTGGTTTAGCCGCCGGCGCTACCGCTCCGAAACGAGCGCTCCCAAACGCGATGCCATCGAGCTGTACAGCTTTTTGAACCGCTGGGCCTGGGAGCGCTTCGAAGCCACCAACCATGCCACCTTGCTCGTACTGGCGGAACAGGCGCGCCGCGTCCGCGACTTGCTCGAAGCCTTGCCGGAAGACCGCCTCAGCTTTCTCGAACTGGAGCGAATCGTCCGCACGATTTACGAGCCGGCGCCGGTACAACTGCAAGCTGCCGAAACCGGGCATTTCGACTTTGTGCACCAGCCCGGCGCGCTGGCGGCGCCGGTCGGCACCCTGGTCTGGTGGAATTGCCTGTTCGATGCCGCCGTCCCCGCTGCCGAACGTTGGCAGCACAACGAGCGGCGCTGGCTGGCGCAAACCTGCGGGGTAAGCCTCGACAGTCCGCAAACGGAAGGCCAACGCCGGCAACTGCTGCGCCTGCGCCCGGTGTTGCAAGCCCGCGACCGGCTGGTGCTGGTGGCGCCCGAACAAGCGGATGGCGCCGAGGCTTTGCCCGGACTGTTGGTGAGCGATATCGACGCCTGTTTTGAAAAAAGCGGGCAGCTGCTGGTCGACTTCGATGCGCCCGGCAGCCCGGCAGCACTGGCGCAATTTATGCAGCTGCCTGTAGGCCAGGCGATAGACGTGCGCCCCGGCGCGCGACCGACCGCCCAACTGCTGTTGCCCCATCCCGACCGCCTGACGGAGGCCGCGTATGAGACGCCGACCAACCTGGAAAGCTTGTTTTACTACCCACACCGCTGGTTTTTCAAACAACAACTCCGGCTGTTCCCGGCCAGCTTGCTCGGGGTGAGCCGCGACCAAACCCTGCTCGGCAGCCTGGCCCACCGTTTTTTCGAACTGTTTTTACAAGAAACCGACTGCCTGCAATGGCAGAAACAAGATTTGTGGGACTGGATCGACCAACGGTCCCGCGAACTGCTGGAACGCGAAGGCGCCACCCTGCTGCTGTACGGCCGCGAGCCGGAGCGCAACCAGTTTTTACACCGCGTCAAACAAGCCGCCTGGAGCTTGCTGAGCCTGCTGCGGACCAACGGCTGGTCGATCCATGCCACCGAAGCGCCGCTTTCCGGCAGCTTCGCCGGCCGGCCGGTGGAAGGCAAAGCCGATCTGGTGCTTCGGCGGGAATCGGAATGGGCTATTGTCGACCTGAAGTGGAGCGGCGCGCGCCGGCGCAAGGAGATGATCCAAAACGGCGAAGACCTCCAACTGGTACTCTACGCCTGGCTGCTGCCGCCGGCCGATCAATGGGCGCACACCGCCTATTTTATCCTGCAAGACGGCAAAATGATCGCCCGTAACAAACAAGCTTTTCGCGATGCGGAAGTGCCTTCCGTACTTTGGGACAACCACGCCGAGGCCTGCCAGGAAATTTTTGAGCGCATGGAACGCACCTTCCGCTGGCGCATCAACCAATTGCGCCGCGGCCTGCTCGAACTGCGCACCGCCCGCACCGCCTCCGAACTGGAGGCGCTCTACGCCGAAGAACTGCTGCAACTGCTGGAAATGAAACAGGAGGATGCGTTTTGGGATGATTACCGGACGTTGTTGGAGCCGGCGGAAGAGCAATAAAGTCAACATGCCTGCCCAGCTTTGGCAGGGTAAGATGTAACTGGCTAAAGGCGCTTTCAAAAAATGGGATTATTGCCTGTCAAACCCGGCTAAAAAAACAGCTCGACCCGCGTAAATACCCCGGAATTAAATCCCTACTTTTGAACCTGCGGCCCAGACAAGTTATTGAAAATTGTGCCTCCAAATGTTAAAATTACATGCTTTAGGCTTTTTTTCATGCGAAATTGATTCAGCCTTAGATCGTTCTGGAGTCAAGGGTTGAAGTGCTGGTCCATTTAAGCGAGGACTGCGACGTAGAGACGCGATGCATCGCGTCTCTACCCCCCCCCAGGGCAAACGCATCAAAATTTACGTACAAAAAGCGGGATTCGGAGAAGTCCGGCATTTGTAGAAGTAGACTGTTCTGTTATTTTTAACTACTTCAAAGAAGTCTGTCCCTGGCGCCAAGATAAAACTACAGAACCGCGAAGCGAAGGGTTATTAGCGTTCAGACGTTCCAGGTTTTCAAAACCTGGAACGTCTTTTCATCCATCCG
>CAZVZH010000334.1:0-1615 GCA_964630705.1 uncultured Saprospiraceae bacterium
CGGGTCGAGCAGGGCAAAGGGCAGGCTCACCGTGTAAATCTGGTTGGGGCGGATGCTGGGGTCGAAGGATTCGCGGCCCGGCGTGGGGTCAACTACATCGTTGAGGCTGCCGTCGGGGCGCCGGAACCAGGTTTTAAAATTGGCCTGTAAGCGGTCGGCCAGCGCCGGAAATTCGCCGGCTTCAACCTCAAACAAGTGGCAGAAATACTGGTAAATGCGCAGGGCGTTGAACCACAGCGCCTGAATTTCGATGGGGCAGCCGTGCCGGGGCGTCACCACGTGGTCGCCCACGCGGGCGTCCATCCAGGTGAGCTGGGCCAGACCCTCACCCCCGAATAAAAATCCTTCGGGCGTGACGTGAATGTTAAAGCGGGTTCCGGCACAGTGCTGCTCCAGGATATCGCGCAGGGCGTCGAGCTGTGCGCGCACGAAATCCGCATCCTGAAATTTCCGGTAATACTCATACAAGGCCACAAACAACCAGAGCGTAGCGTCGATGGTATTGTACTCGGGTTGCTCCCCTTGGTCGGGGAAGCGGTTGGGCAACATGCCCCGGTCGAGGTACCGGAAAAAAGTTTGCAAAATCGAGCGCGACACCTCTTGCCGGCCCGTGGCGATAGTCAGGCCCCGTAGGGCGATCATAGTGTCGCGGCCCCAGTCGGTAAACCAATGGTAGCCCGCGATCAGGGTGTACCCGCCGGTACTTTGGCGGCGCACGACAAACTGGTCGGCTGCCTGGAACAAGTCGCGCAAAAACGGATCGTCGATACCCTGCGGGTTAAGTTGTTCGAGATAGCGCAGGGCTTGATTTTTGAGGGTCTCCGGATCTTTTTTAACCATCTCGGCCTCGGTGCTGAACAACAGCTGCGCGCGTGCGCCGGGCTGGAGCACTACATCGATATTGGCCAGCGCATAGCTGTCTTCCCGGCTGTCGAGTCCGCGCTCTTCTTCCCGGAAATACTGCGCGTTTTTATACCAACTGCGGTTTTCGGTAAACTCGCCGGCGCTGAAGTTAAAATGCACCGGCGGCGCGCCATAGTGGGCATAAACGGTGTAGTGGCCGTTTTGCTGTTGCAGCCAGAAGTTGTACGGCGGGTCTTCCCGTTGGAGGCTATGGTAGTCGCGGCAAACAAACAGCGGTGTCAGCCGCAGTTTGAACGGCGCGCTTCCTGTGTTTTCATACTCGACTACGGTGGTATTGGAGCCCGGCGGCATAAAAACCGTTTTCAACAGGTGGTTGCCGTGGGCTTCGAATTTGACCCGCGGCAGGGGTTTGCGCTCGAAAAATTTGAAATACTGGTAGCCTTGGGGATGCACGGCGCCAGGGTACTGGTTGCTCGACAGGCTGAAGGCACAGTCGCGGTTGAAAAAAATACACTCTTCCACTTTGGAAACCAACACGGTGCGCCGTGTGGGCGGATCGAGCGCCGCTACCAGCAAACCGTGGTACCGGCGGGTGTTGGCGCCAATCAGGCTGGAGGCTGCATAGCCGCCAATACCGTTGGTGACTAGCCATTCTTTGGAAGCCAGGTGGTCAAAATCAGGATGGTGGTGGTCGGTGGTGGCAATCATGGTGTGGTGTGGTGTGGTGGTGGTGTGGTAGGGGCGACCCTTG
>CAZVZH010000334.1:1715-3841 GCA_964630705.1 uncultured Saprospiraceae bacterium
GGTGGCAATCATGGTGTGGTGTGGTGTGGTGGTGGTGTGGTAGGGGCGACCCTTGTGCGGCGCCCTTGCGCGGCGCCCTTGCGGTCGCCCTTGCGCGGTCGCTTTTTCGCGGTCGCCCTTGCGTCGCCATTGCGCGGCGCCCTTGCGCGGCGCCCTTGCGCGGCGCCCTTGCGGTCGCCCTTGCGCGGCGCCCATCGTAGCAGGCCCGACGAACCGTCGGGCGTTACCCGATCACCGTTTCGGGAATCACGCGCTCGGAGGCTGCCATAGTTTTTCGATATTGTATTGTTGCCGGCGCTATCCCCAAATCGGGATCTATCGATAGCTCCGGAAAATACTGCTCCAAACCCATACGGATAATCGCCAGGTGATGTACCGCATGGTCGAAGGCGTATTGCAATTCGCGGCCGGCGCTCGACAGATAACTCGGCCGGGCGCCCGGAAATGCCGCTGACTGCGGAAACGCACCAGCAATGTGCAGCCACTGGTGCTCGTCGACCGATTTGACGGTGTGCGCTATGTAGTCGAGCACGGCCTGCGCGGCGCGCGGACAGTCGCTGAGCGTTGTATTGCGCTGGCGGCTTTCGTAGTCGACCCGTGCGCGGCGTAAACCGTCAAACAGGCATTGGTAGCATTCCAGAATGTGGCGGACGTGCTGGCCGATCGTTCCTCCACCGAAAAGCGGCAGGGCCTGGGTGTAAGCATTTTTATCGAGCCGGTGCAACAAGCCGTTCAGCTGAGCGGCGAGGAAAATGGTACCTGGTTTTGCATTCATGGCGGCAGGTGGTTTTGTTTTACAAGACAAAGGTGCGGGCTGCCGCCAGGCTAATAATTTACCTGGGTTACATTTGGTGAAATTCTGCAGAAAAATTCGCCACCACGCCCGTCCAGCCCGTCTGGTGGCTGGCGCCCACGCCGCGGCCCGTGTCGCCGTGAAAATATTCGTAGAACAAGATCAGGTCTTGAAAATACGGGTCGCTGGCGTAGCGCGCCTCGGCGCCATGCACCGGCCGCCGGCCCTCGGCGTCGGGCAGAAAGAGTGCGGTCAACCGCCCGGCCAGGGCATCCGCCACTTCGCCCAAACACATTTGCCGGCCTGAGCCGCTGGGGAATTCCACCTGGCAGCCGTCGGCAAAAAACCGGTGGTATTCGCGCAGGGCTTGCACGAGCAGGTAGTTCATCGGCATCCACACCGGACCGCGCCAGTTGGAGTTGCCGCCAAACAGGCCGGTGCTGCTTTCGGCAGGTTCGTAGCGCAGGCCGAAGGCCTGGCCGGCGATTTGCACCGAATAGCCGTGTTCATGCGCCTTCGACAGGGAGCGGATGCCGTAGTCCGACAGAAACTCCCGCTCGTCGAGCATGGCGTGCAGCAGGCGCCGGAGCCGGTCTTTGGGCACCAGGGAGAGCAGCAAGTCGCCGGTTTGGGGCTGCTCGTCGAGCACCAGATAGTCGCCGTTGTCGCTGCGGTAGCGCTGAAACCAGCGCAGGCGGCGGGCAAACTCGGGCACTTTTTCCAGCAGGCCGGCCGGAACGACCAGCACGGCAAACAGGGTGCTCAGGCCTACCAGCGAGCGCACTTTCAGGGGGGTGTAACTGCCGTCGGGCTGGGCGAGGATGTCGTAGAAAAATCCCTCCTGCTCGTCCCAGGCGCCCGTCCAGTCGTGTCCGATGCGGTTGAGGCTTTCGGCGATGTAGGTGAAATGTTCGAAAAATTTGGTGGCCACGTCTTCAAAGGTGGCGTCGTGCTGGGCAATGGTGAGCGCCATTTCCAGCATGTTGAGGCAGTACATACCCATCCAGGCAGTGCCGTCGGCTTGTTCGAGGTAGCCGCCGCCGGGAATCTGGCTGGAGCGGTCGAACACGCCGATGTTGTCGAGGCCGAGAAAGCCGCCTTCGAACACGTTGTTGCCCTTGTGGTCTTTGCGGTTGACCCACCAGGTAAAGTTGAGCAGCAGTTTTTGAAAAACGCGCTTGAGAAAATCGATGTCTTTCCCGCCGTCAATTTTGAACACCTGCAGGCAGGCCCAGGCATGTACGGGTGGGTTCACATCGCCAAACGCCCATTCGTAGGCGGGCAGCTGGCCGTTGGGGTGCATGTACCACTCGCGCAGGAAGAGCAGGAGTTG
>CAZVZH010000335.1:0-3799 GCA_964630705.1 uncultured Saprospiraceae bacterium
TTGATAGGGTTGATAGGGTTGATAGGGCTTATAATTAAAAACGTATCAACTCTATAAACCCTATCAACCCTATAAACCCTATAAACCCTATAAACCCTATCAACCCTATCAACCCTATCAACCCTATCAACCCTATAAACCCTATCAACTCTATAAACCCTATAAACCCTATAAACTGCATTAAATCCTCCGCGTGCGTTCCTGCATCAGGCGGATAGCCGCCTCGCGATCGGGGAACATGCCGTTCACATTGACGAGATAGCCGGCCAGCCGGTCGTAGCGTCTGGCCATCAGCAGCGCCCAGATGCCATTGTAGTCGATACCCTCGAATACCAGGGCTTTTTCCTCGGCATATTTGTCTTTGTTGGCTAAAAAGTCGCGCGGCATTTCCGACCAGTGCAGGTGGGGTTTGAGGTGGTGGCCGATGTGGTAGCCGTCGTTCCAGCAGCGGCGGTTGTACACGCTGTTGATGCAGGTGATGCTGTTGCGGTAATTGTTGTCGGGCGTTTCGCGGTCGATAAAGGCGTGTTGAGCCCAGTTGCCGGCCATCATCAGAAATCGCACGATTAGCAAGGGGAAGATAAATACGAAAAAAGTAGCGGCCCAGTTCACCCAAGCCAGGGCAATCACTACCGCCAGAAAGACAAACTCACCGATGGCCGCTTTTTTCAAAAACTGGTGCTTGTTGCGCAAACGCAGGTAGCCGAACAGGTCGAAAATGCCGAAAAACAGGAAGCGGAAAAAATAGCGCAGAAAGTCGGCCATGCTGTCGCGCTGAAAAGCCATCGTCGAACTCCTGTCGAGTTCGAGGTTGTTTTCGGCGTGGTGCATGCCAATGTGGTGGCTGAAATAAGTATCGGGTGTTTGGCCCATAAACGGGCACAAGCCCCAGGGGATCAGGCGGTTGCCGATTTTGTATTCCCGTTTGAAAAAGGGGTTGTGGCTGGTGTTGTGCAACATGAGGATAAAGGGGCCCATGAAATAAATTTCAAGTATCAGGAAGAGCCCGAGCAGCAGCCACCACAGCCAGCCTTGCACAAAAAACAAGGCGACAGCCACCGGCAGCACCGTCAGTAAAATTTGCAGGCAGAGCCACAGAAACGGCAGGTCGCGCTTGTCGCGAATAAAGCGGAGGGCAAAGGTTTCGAGGGTATTCAGTGGCCGGTCGGTAAAAACCGGGTCGTTCACAGTATTGAGTTGGCGCATGGCATACGATTAAGGCTGGCGAAGGTAGGCTTTATTCAAATAAACCGAGCCACCGGGATAGCTGTCGTTTGCCCTGCCTAGGCCGTGTTTTTCCCGAAATTTGCCCACCTTTGCGCGGTTTTCGATCCACGTTCCGCCACTATGTCGCCCAAACTCAAAAAAGCGCTGCAATTTTTTCTTTTTCTCGGCATCGGCGTCACGATTCTGACGCTGGTGTACCGCAGCCAAAACGCCGCCTACCAGGCGCAGTGCCAATTGGATGGCATCCCAGCCGGGCAGTGCAGCCTGCCTGACAAGCTCCTGCGCGATTTTTCATCGGTACATGCCGGCTGGATGTTTTTGGTTGTCGTGGCTTTTACCTTCAGTAATATGCTGCGCGCCTGGCGCTGGCAAATGCTGCTGGCGCCTATGGGCTACCAGGTGCGTTTCGTCAACTGTTTTCTGACCATCCTGCTCGGTTATTTCGCCAACCTGGGCTTTCCGCGCATGGGCGAGGTGGTGCGGGCCGGCAGCTTGTCGCGCTACGAACGGGCGCCGCTGGAGCGGGTGATGGGCACCCTGGTGGTTGACCGGCTGATGGACTTCGTATGCCTCGCCCTGGTGATTGGCCTGGCTTTTTTGTTTGAAGCCGATACTCTATGGGCATTCATTCAAAGCCGGAAACCAGGCAATACGCCGCAGGAGAATTTTTGGCAAAAACCGGCTGTTGTGGTAGTACTGGCGCTACTCGTTTTTCTTGCGCTTTTCACCTTCGTTTTTTGGAAAAAAATCGCTCAACTGCCCGTTTTTCACAAAATTGCCAACCTGATCGACGGCTTTTGGGAAGGGCTGCGCTCGGTATTTCGCCTGAAAAATGCGGGCCTTTTTCTGGCCTACTCCTTGGGCATCTGGCTGATGTTTTACCTCCAGTGTTGGTTCAACTTATTGGCTTTCGGTCCTACGGCCGAACTGGGCCCGGGCCCCGCATTAATGATCTTCGTGTTCGGCACCCTGGGCTTCGTCGTGCCTACACCCGGGGGCATGGGTAGTTTCCACTTTTTGGCCAAAGAAGGCCTGCTCATTTACGGCATCGACGGCAACGACGCGTTTTCCTACACCATGATTGCCTTTTTTGCAGTACAGATTTTTTACAACATTGTTGCCGGCCTGCTCGCCCTCGTACTGCTGCCGATAGTTAATAAAACGCCCCGGCCCACGCCATGACCGCTTTTGAAAAAATTGAAGGAAAAATCCAGTCGGCCGAACAGCTCGCCGGCACCCTGGCCCGCTGGCGCGCTGCTGGCGACATCATTGTGTTCACCAACGGTTGTTTCGACCTTTTGCACTACGGCCATTTGCACTACCTGGCCGCAGCCCGCGACCTGGGCCAGCGCCTGGTAGTCGGGCTCAACAGCGCCGCTTCGGTGCGCCGGCTCAAAGGGCCCCAGCGGCCGATCAACGACGAGGCGACCCGCGCGCATCAGGTAGCCGCGCTTGAATTTGTAGATGCCGTCGTGTTTTTTGAAAACGATACCCCACTCGAGCTGATCGAGCAGGTGCAGCCCGATGTGCTGGTGAAAGGCGGCGACTGGAAGCCCGAACAAATTGTGGGCGCCGACCGGGTGCTCGCCCGCGGCGGCCGGGTGCTCAGCCTGCCGTTTGTGGAGGGCTATTCGACGACCAGCATCGAACGGAAAATCCGGGAAGGGAAATAAAAGTGTTTTACCACTAAAAGCACTTAAAAACACTAAAACCCACTAAGATTGGCTATTCTTAGTGGGTTTTAGTGTTTTTAAGTGCTTTTAGTGGTGAAATCCCTCAACCAATGATCGAATTGTCGCGGGCGACCTTACTGGCATAAAGCATGGCGCCGCCAGCCAAACCGAGGTCTTTCAGCACATTGCTCATGGCCATTTGGCTGCCCTCGCCGCCGCCCATGGCGCCCGGCATGTGGATCATCAGCACGAACAAAAGCAGCATGACGGCCAGTAAAGTGGTGGCCAATTTGTCATATTTGCCGATGTACATGCTCACCGCTGAACCGATGAGGCCCGCGCCGGCCAGGTACACGAAAATTTTTGGCGCCGGCATGTAGCCAGGAACATAGCCGGCCAAGGCGTCGGCATTCATGAAGTGCATCAGCCCGAAAACGGCGAAAGGGATGGGAAAAATCCAGCGACCGAGGGATAGAAAAGCGTTCATAACAATAGTTCGTTTTAGTTTGATGAAAAGTAAGTTTTTAGATTCTAGTGTAAAGACACCAAAAATTTGAAAGCAAATATATTGAATTTGTTTTCCTGTTTTAATTTTCGACAAAAAATTAAACCGCCGTTGTTAGTTATAGCCACATATCATTTGCGCACCAAAATTCTCGCCCCATGTCGCTCGAACGCTGGCGCTTGATACTCGGCCGTGCAGCCGATCCGGAAAACAGCCTGCCGCCCGGCAGCGAACAGGCAGCAGGCATAGACCGCGTGCTTGAAGCCTTGTACGACACCGACCGGCAAGGCGGCCTCGGGAGTTCGTCGCCCCAGGTAAACCGCTGGCTGGGCGATATCCGGCGCTACTTCCCCACACCGGTGGTGCAACTGCTGCAACGCGATGCGCTGGAGCG
>CAZVZH010000336.1:0-3753 GCA_964630705.1 uncultured Saprospiraceae bacterium
GGCCTATGGTGTGCGGTGCGGACATACGGGCGGTTTATTTTAAAAGTTTGAGCAGTTGGTCGACTGTCGTTTTATCCGGTGCGGGCGAAAGGCCGGCGTGATCCCAGTTTTGGGCGAGCACGCGGCGCTCCAGTCCCTGCGCTTCGAGTTCGAGCAGGCGCGTTCGGAGTTTTTTCCCCGTTTCGTCGGTAAGCCTTTCAAGGCCCAGGGCAATGCGGTCGAACAGGCAGTAACACATCGCTTTCAGGGGCGTCAGCCAGGGTTTGCGGACGGCGGCGGATTTGCCGGCAAGTTGCTGGTCGAGAATCAGTTTGGTTTGTCGCATGAACGCGAAAAAGGTACAGCCGGCCTCATTGCCCAGGAAACTGGCAACCAGGGTGAAGCCCTCTTCCTGCAGTAATTTTTTACTGACCTGCTCCGTCACCTCGGAAAAATAAGCCCGTTGCCGGTCGGTCAGATTGGCGGCCGGAGCCTGGGGAGCAGGTGTTTGGGCGGCAGTTTTCCGAGCCGGAGCGGCCGTTTTTTTCGAAACCTTCTTCGTGGCCGGCGCGGCTGTTTTCGGATTGGCCCGCGGCGGTGCGGCGGCGCGGATTACCGGCTGGGCTGCACTGCCCGGACGAGCCTGCGGCGGCGGGCAATCGGCCCAAAACAAAGGACCGGCGGGCACATCGTTGACCGGGCAGCAGGCTGCTGCGGTCACCGGTTCGGCTACTTTGTTGCAGGCGCAGGTTTGGGCGGCGTCTTCGGGCGGGTCGCAGGGCTTGTCGTTGCGCAGGTCGCGAATACAGTCGACCAGGCCGCATTGGGGCGGGTGCTGGTTGGTGAAACAAGCGGTATTGTCGGGGCACTGCAGCCAGTCGAGCCAAGGCCGGTACTGGTCTTCGAATTTGCACATGTCCTTGGGGCTCAGCCAGAGAATATTGAGCCCCACCAAAGCGGGCGCCTCGCGGTAGAGCAGGTTTTCGAAAAACCGGCGGTTTTTGCTGTTGCGAAACTGCCGCGTCCAGCCGGGCAGCACGATCGTCGCCCAGAACGAGTAGGGGTCGGCGCCGGGCAGGTAGGCAATTTTCGGTGGGTCGCCGGCGCAAGGGTCGTCGGCCTCGATATCGGGTTTCCATTCGATATCGCAGCAATAGTCGGGGCAAATGGGCAACAGGCAGCTGTGCCAAGCCCGGTCGCCCGTTTGAGGGTCGGGCTCCGGCTCCACATAGCCGGCCTGGCCGGCCTCGCGCGGGCGCAGGAGAATGTGTTCGAGCAGGTGCATGCCGTCGTTGTCGAGGCAGGCTTTGGTTTGTTCGATGGCGGCTTCCAGTTCAGCGCGGGTGTTGTAGCGCTGCGGGTGCCAGGCCAGCACCTGGCTCTCGTCGACCAGGTCGAAGGAGTACGGCCCCCAGTTGGATTGCGAAGTTGGCCAGAAACCGATCGTACCGGTTTGAACCCACGCGCAAAATCGTTTGAACGCCGCTTCGGCTTCTTCGCAGCAGGCATAGCACTGCGGACTCACAAAGGGGAAGGTGTTTTTGCAGGGGTCGCCGCCGGAAGGCTCGGCCGGCTCGGGGTCGCAGCCGCAGGGCTTAGCGCCAATCGGCTCCACCTCCGTTTTATCCCAAAAGAAGCGGAAACAAAAGCCGTCTTCCGTGTGGACGACCGGGTAGTACTGGGTCAGTTGGTTGATCTGCTGGAATACCGGCTCTGCCGTTTTGTTGTTGCCCAGGTGCAACACGCCCAACTCGCGAATAGCGGCATTGAACTGCTCGACCGACAGCCCTTTCAGCCCGCCGCCGCCCGGCGTGCAGCTGTTTAGCGTCTGGCTCACCTTGTCGAGCAATTTGCACAACCACTCGCCCGGCCGGTCTTTGCGGCGCACGCGTTTGCGCTCGAACACCGGCACACTGCGAATGGCGGCGCCGTTGACCAGCCGCAATTCGAGGTAAAAAGTAACCGCCTGAGGTTTGTCGTACACTTCAACGGGCTTGGGAATAAAAACATCCCAGTTCACCGATTTCAATTTGGCCACCCAGGCGTCGAAGGCCTTGTTGCGCAAGGCCCGGGAATCGTAACTGCAGGTATGCCGGGCCACGAAATACGCCGGCGACACGACTTTGAACCGCCACAAGCCGTTCGACTCCTGATAAGGAATGAAGTGGGCGTCGTTTTCAGCCGCCTCGATAAATGCCCGCACCCCCTGGAAGGTGCAACCGCCGCAGAGGTCCTGGCCGTGCTCCACATCCCAGGCCTCCTCGGGGGTAGTGTAACTGCAGTCGCTTTCCGCCAAAATTTCCACCACACCCACGTAAAACCGGCCCTGCCGGCAAAAAATGCGGCAACTTTTTTCGTTGCGCTGGATGGGTAAAAACCGGGCGTAAGCCTCCAGAGCAGCCTCGGGCGTATCGAAACAATCCGGACTTTCCCAGGCGGTCCGGTTTTTACTTTGGTGAATGACGCAGGCGTCGGCGGGAATATCCGTTTCGACCGCCATGCGAAATTTGTAGCAGGGCGGGGTCGCCGACGAATCGCTTTTTTCTTCAAAAACCGGGAACAACGCCGCCAGGGACATCAGGTATTTGACCAGGCCGGGATCGGACAAGCCCAGGCTTTTTTTCAGCGCTGCCGGCACCACCGCCAGGAAATCGCCCGAGCTGCAAACGGCGCCCGGCTGGCCATACTGCTCCTCCAGGCTGATTGCCTTGCCCGGACCATAGCTGCCGGGGTTAGCCGCCAACTGCACGATACGAAACCAGTTTTCCTGCCAGGCCGCTTCGGCTTCGGCGCGGGTAGCGTAGCCGGCGTAGCTGTAGAGCAAAAACTGCCGGCCGTCGGCCGTTGAAAACTGGACGCGAAAGTGCCAGGCTTTCGGATCTTTTTCCGGGCAAAACACCGGATCGGGCGCCGGGCAACCTTCCGCCAGCACTACCGGCAACAGCGGACAAATGCGGGCGAGCAAGGCCTCTGCGCTGGCCTGGTCGGGGCAGTAGCCCGGGCTTACCGCCACGGGTTCGTTTTTTTTCAAAAACCGCCACTGGTAGCTGTTGCTTTGAGCGGCCAGCATGAATTCGGTCACAAACTCTTCGCGGACGCCGCCCTCTTCCGGCTCGTAAACCGTTGCCAGATAACTCGTCACTGCCTGAGCAGTTGCCAATTCGGCCTTTTTGCCTTCGGCATCGACATGCTGAACAGCCAGGGGGTGTTTGCGGCCGGGCGCGGTCATGGCAAAGGCGTAGGGCGGATTTTTCCCTGTTGAAACAGCCAGATGCAGGGCAGGCAGGCGGCGTACGAAGTCGGCGTACGCGCCGGCAGCCTGATCGCGAGAGCCGAAGGTGTCGAAACTTTGGAACAAGCCCTCGGCCTTCCCGCCGTCGCCGGTGGTTAGGTAAGCGAAACGGTACCGGTTCGGCGCAGCAGCCGTTTGTACGGTGTACACTTGTTTGGCCAGCGCGGGCAGGCGGTTTTCCAAAAATGCCCGGACGAGGGCGGCGTCGAAGTCGCTGCGGGCGGCGGCCTCGGACTTCAGCGGAGCGGCCGACTGGAGTAGCGGGGCGCCGCCATTGGGGTCGTCGAGCGCCCAGGAATACTGCCGGGGCTCCTCGCGCACCTGCACGGGCGGAGGCGTCGATTGCAGGGTTTTGAGCGCCAGTTTCAGGGCTTCGTCCCGATCTTTTTGCGTATCGAAAGGTTCTTCTGGCCGGGCGATAAAAAAGCCTTCGGCGTCGGTGATGAGGAAATTGTATTCCGGGTTGGCCTGGTCGCCCGTCA
>CAZVZH010000337.1:0-3739 GCA_964630705.1 uncultured Saprospiraceae bacterium
TTTGAAAAGTTGGTTGCCGGGGCAGGAGGTGTTGTTGCTGGGGATAAATGCCGGGTTGTATGCCATTTTTGCTGGCATAGTGTACGTTCTCGAGGTGAAAGGGCAACCTGGCAAGCCGGCCGGAGCAACCTGAATTTCAGGAAACGGCTCCTTGGGTTTCCATTTAAACTGCCCGGATTTTTTTAAAAAATTATGCCCATGACGTTCCACCTGAACTCCGCGATCGAAATCCTCACCCGCACCCCGCAAGTGCTCGAAACCCAACTCGACGGCCTTTCCGACGCCTGGCTTTTCGAAAACGAAGGCCCCGACACCTGGAGCCCCTACGACATCGTCGGCCACCTCATTCACGGCGAAAAAACCGACTGGATTCCCCGCATGCGCGTCATCCTGTCCGACGGTCCCGACAAAACCTTTACCCCCTTCGACCGCTTCGCTCAGTTCGAAGCCAGCAAAGGCAAAACACTCCGGCAATTACTGGGTGAATTCCGCGACCTGCGCGCAGCCAACCTCAACATCCTGCGCGCCACCCCCATCGGTCCGGACGAACTGGCCAAAACCGGCATCCATCCGGCTTTCGGCCCGGTTACCCTCGAACAACTGCTCGCCACCTGGACGGTGCACGACCTCGGGCACATCGCCCAAGTCAGCCGGGTGCTGGCCAAACAATACCGCAGCGCCGTGGGCCCCTGGGAGGCGTACCTGCCGGTGCTGACGCGCTGAACGTTTTGCGACACGCCGTTTTTTACCACTAAAGGCACTTAAAAACACTAAAACACACTAAGGTTTACGCGCTCTTAGTGTGTTTTAGTGTTTTTAAGTGCCTTTAGTGGTAACCGCCAAAAAATCTGCGGAAGTCCGCAAAAATCCGCGTCATCCGCGCTCCCATCCCCCCGCATGCAGGAAAATTTCAGTTCAGCTTGTCCATATCCCGGATCAGGATGGAATTCCGGTTGAAGTGGATCAAATTGGATTTGCGCAGTTCGTTCAAAATCGCCGTGACGGTTTGCCGGCTGGCGCCCACGAGGTTGGCGATGTCTTGCTGGGTCAGACCGTGTTTGACCAGGGTTTCGTAGCCCACCTGGCGGCCGCGCTCGTCGGCGCTTTCTTTCAAAAATTCAACAATCCGCGTGCGCACATCCTTGAGGATCAGTGATTCCCACTGGCGCTCGGCTTTGCGCAGGCGATCGCCGAGAAACAGCAGCACCGATTGGGCAAGATCAAAGTTTTGCTGGATCAGGCGTTTGAAATCGGCCACGCGCACGGCCAGGTATTTCACTTCCTGGTTCATCGCGCAGGCAAACTCGGCGCGCTGGCACTCGCCGGTGAGGCCCAGCTCGCCGAACATGGTGAACGGGTGTTGAATACTTTTTATAATTTCTCGACCGTCGGGGGAGTAGATGCCGATTTTAATGGTCCCCTGCACCAGGAGGCAGAGGTAGTCGCTCGGCTCGTCGGCCAGGTAAATAAAGCCGTGTTTGTAAGCAGAGCGGATTTCAGTGACCTGGGCGAGTTGTTCCAGTTCGGCGGCCGACAAGGCCTTCAGGATTGGAAAGCGAGGAAGTACAGATAGAACATCCATGTAGAAGATTATTTCCGGTTTGGGTGACGAATTGATTTGACCCCCTAAACTATCCAAAACTGTGCCAAGGCAGCGCCGCGCGACCAGTTCAAATTCTTTCCTTCGGAATTCTTCCCGAATTGAATTTCAACGTTTTACTTTTACCCAACCGGAAAAATCGGCAATCTACCCAACCTGTGTTACTATGCAAACCGTCCAGCCGTTCTCCCTACTGACCGATTTTGACATCTCCCTCTTCCAGAGCGGCAAACACTTCCGGATGTATCAAAAACTGGGCAGCCATCTGGTGGAATCCGGCGGCGTGCCCGGCGTCCATTTTGCCGTGTGGGCGCCCCATGCCAAACGTGTGTCGGTCACCGGCGACTTCAACGCCTGGAACCCCGAAAGCCATATCCTCCTGCCCCGTTGGGACAAAAGCGGCATCTGGGAGGGCTTTATCCCCGGACTCGAAAAAGGCACCGTATACAAATACCACATCACCATGGCCAACGGCCGCGGCCTCGACAAGGGCGACCCCTACGCTCTCCGCTGGGAAACACCCCCGCGCACGGCCTCGATCGTGTGGGACCTCGACGACTACGACTGGAACGATAAAAAATGGCTCGACCGGCGCACCCAACGCGCCGGCAAACCGCAACCCTGGTCGGTGTACGAGGTACACCCCGGCTCCTGGAAAAAAATTCCGGACGACGGCAACCGCTCGCTCAATTTCCATGAACTGGCCGACGACCTCGTCCCCTATGTCAAAAACATGGGCTTCACCCACGTCGAGCTCATGCCCGTGATGGAGCACCCCTACTTCCCCTCCTGGGGCTACCAGATCACCGGCTTTTTTGCCCCCTCCGGCCGCTTCGGCACGCCCGAAAGCCTCATGCACTTCGTCGATGCCTGCCACCGCGAAGGCATCGGCGTGATCCTCGACTGGGTGCCTTCGCACTTCCCCAGCGACATCCACGGCCTGTACCTGTTCGACGGCTCGCACTTGTACGAATACGCCGACATGCGCCGCGGCTACCACCCCGACTGGAACAGCTACGTGTTCGATTACGGCCGCAACGAGGTGCGCTCGTTCCTCATTTCCAACGCTTTGTTCTGGCTCGACAAATACCACATCGACGGCCTGCGCGTCGACGCCGTAGCCTCTATGCTTTACCACGACTACTCGCGCAAGGAAGGCGAGTGGATTCCCAACATCCACGGCGGCCGCGAAAACCTGGAGGCCATCTCTTTTCTCCGCGATTTCAACGATGCCGCCTACAAAAACTATCCCGGCATCGAAACCATCGCCGAGGAAAGCACGGCCTTCCCCGGCGTCAGCAAACCCACCTGGGACGGCGGCCTGGGCTTCGGCCAAAAATGGATGATGGGCTGGATGCACGACACGCTCAACTATTTCAAACGACCCGCCATTTTCCGCCGCTGGCACCAGAGCGAGGTCACCTTTTCCATGGTCTATGCCTTCTCCGAGCGCTTCATGCTGCCCCTCAGTCACGACGAGGTGGTGCACATGAAGGCTTCCCTGCTCTACAAAATGCCGGGCAACGAGTGGGAAAAATTTGCCAACCTCCGCGCCCTCTACGGCCACCAGTGGACGCACCCCGGCAGCCAGCTCCTGTTCATGGGCGGCGAATTCGGCCAAACCACCGAATGGAGCCACGACCGCGGCGTCGTTTGGGAATTGCTGCAATACGATCTTCACAAAGGCTGCCAGGAATGGGTGCGCGCGCTCAACCAGCTCTACACCGAACAGCCCGCCCTTTGGTGGCACGCCTTTTCACCCGAAGGCTACGAATGGATCGGCGGCGACGATGTCGAAAACTGTGTGCTCGCCTACCTCCGCAAGGGCCGCGACACCGACAAGGTGCTGCTCGTTATTTGCCATTTCAAACCGAATGTGCTGGAAACGTACTCCGTAGGCGTGCCCTACGGCGGCGTCTGGCGCGAAGTGCTCAACAGCGACGACACCCGTTTCGGCGGCAGTGGCGTGACGAACGCGCCGGTAAAAGCCGAAAAAAAGGCCTCTCACGGACAGGATTATGCGCTCACGTTCCAGCTGGCGCCGCTCGCCGTGCAAATTTTTGAAGGGCAGGAGTTGCCCAAACGCAAGGCGACCGGGAAGGCCCAAACGGAGGCGCCCGAAGTAAAAAAAGCGGTGGC
>CAZVZH010000338.1:0-3720 GCA_964630705.1 uncultured Saprospiraceae bacterium
CAAACTCCAAACTTCAAACTTCAAACTCCAAACTCCAAACTCCAAACTTCAAACTTCAAACTTCCGTTGCTCCAGATACTCGTCGATAAGTTGCACGAGGATATCTTTCAGGTAGGTGTGCTCGAGGCGGGCGATGGTTTTGAGTTGCAGGAGTTTGGCTTTGTCGATCACTACAGTGAGGCGTTTTTTGCCGCTGGCTTCGTCAGAGTCGAGTTCGCGCAGGTCCACCGTTTGGCGGATCAGGGCGTCGAGGCCGCCGAGTGGGGCGCGTTGGGCTTCCGCCGATTTGCTTTTGGCGCTGGGTGTGGCGGCGGCAGGTTGCACGTCGATGTCGAGCAGGTCGGAGCGGTCGTCGAAGGCTTCGTGGAAGAGGTCGTCGAGATCGTCCATGAAGTTTTTGTTGCCGGTTTTGCGTTCGCGCGCCGGGGTGTCGGTGGCGTGGCCCCAGGCTTCGTGGTGAGTGGGCTGTTGATCGTTGAGCAAGTCGTCCAGCCCTTCGGAGAATTTCTTTTTACTCATTGGTCGAGACTTCTTGTTCAGGCGTAGCGGCGGCGGCAGTGGTGGGGAAGTTTTCCAGGCGGGTCAGGAACTCCTGGCAGAGGTCAAGGTAGTCCTGTGCGCCAGGCGATTTAGGGTTATAGTCAAAAATATCTTTGCGTTGGGCGGGGGCTTCGGCCAGGGCGATGTTGTCGCGGATGTAGGTGTTGAACACCTTGTCGCCGAAATATTTGTGGATAATTTCCACGACGTCGCGGTTGAGCACGCGGCGGCTATCGTACATGGTGGCGATTACGCCGGCCATTTCCACTTGTTTGTTCAGGCGGAATTTCACCTTGTCGATCACCTGTTTGATCTTGGCCAGGCCTTGCACAGCGAGGAATTCCGTTTGCAGGGGGATGAGCACGAAGCGGCTGCTGGTCAGCGCATTAAGCGTCAACAAACCCAAAGAGGGCGGGCAGTCGATGAGGATAAAATCGTAGTCGTCTTCCACCTGGCTGATCAGTTCGCGCAGGATAAATTCCCGACCGGCCTCGTTGATGAGCTCCATTTCAGCACCCGAAAGATCGAGCGAGGAGGTCACCACGTCCAGATTGGGCTTGTGGGTGTAGGGCAGCAGTTCAGCCTCGCCGCGCATGGCCTCGTATATGGTGAACTTTTGCCGTGGAATACCCAGTGAAATGGTGAGGTTGGCTTGCGGATCGAGGTCGATGAGCAAAATGCGCTTGCCCAGTTCGACCAGCCCTGCGCCTATATTAATGGCGCTGGTAGTTTTACCGACACCGCCTTTGTGGTTGAGAAGAGAAACGACTATACCCATATTTAAAACTATCACCTGCAACGCAGGGTCATTCCTTTGCTGCTTTTCCCGCAACAAAAGTACAATAAATCGTGAAACAAAAAAGCCCGGTTTACAAGGGTATATCGGCAGGCTGGTAGTTTGTGTTTGGAAAACAGGAAAAAAAACTTTTTTGCAATTGCTTGATTAGCAGATTAAAATTGAGTGACAAATAAGTTTTTCCAAAATGTGGGAAAAAAAATCTTTGACATTTTTTGTTTTTAAAAACCATTTGTTTTAAGTTTGCATCATCAAACAACAACAGACGCACTTGAATGTCCGATCCGGTTAGCCCCGGAAGTCTAAATTAAAAATACAGGCCTTATGATTAAAGAAGATCGTATCCAGCTTAACGAGCGTTTCGTTCACGCTTTCAGCCTTTTGGAAGAGCGCGGCGCCATCGTAAAAAATGACCGCAGCGGTAAGGGCGTCGGCGATGTTGCCGATAAAGTGCTCGGCAATAAGGCCTACGGGCACATCATCCGCGCCTTTTTGAACCCCAAAAGCAAACGGGTGATCGACTATGGACAAGCCCAGTCTTTTTGCCGGGCCTTTGATATAAATGAGGCCTGGTTACTGCACGGAGTGGGTAATCCCTTTGGATTCGATGCCCCGGGCGATGCTTTGGCCAGCGAAAAATTTTACGCTGGAAGTGAGGGGAATATCTTGTTCACCACGATCCGCGCCTTTGCCGGCAGCACGCTTGGTGCAGAAAATGTGGAAGACAACACTTTCTTTTCTATCCCGGGGGTGAGCGGCACCGGCCTGGTTGCTTTCCAAATCGAGGGCAACTCGATGGAACCGGTTATCAAACACAACGATATCGTCGTATGCCGTTCGGTGGAAAACCTCAATGATATTCGCGACAACGAAATTTATGCCGTGCGCAGCAGCGGAAATGTCTGGGTGAAATACGTGCAGAAAATTTACAACAACCGCGGTCGGGTGGTGCGCTTCAAACTGATATCCGCCAACTATTTTGACCACGACCCATTCGAAGAAGAAGTTAACGAAACTACCCGTTTGTATAAAGTGATACGCAAGATCAGCAATGTCTGAACCTGAGCGGTAAAAAGTTATCCTGCTGTTTATTGTTTTCGGAGCCTCCCGGTGTCAGTCATCGGAGAGGCTTTTTGTTTTATGCAGCGGAATACCCCTGGTGTGGCCGTCCATTTTTTCCGGACAACCGATTTCGCGCTGAGGCATTTGGGCGATTCCGCCACAAATTCAACTCACAAAAACCGGTCAACGCCCTTCCACCACTGTTGTTCCGGAAACAACGCTTCGATGTATAGAGGCTCCCGCCGCACCGGATGCTCCAGCGCCAAACTCCGACTGTGCAGCCCAACAGATGCATCTGGCAGTGGTTCCATCGCTCCGTATTTCAAATCGCCGGCAATCGGGCAACCGATGGCTGCCAACTGTACCCTGATTTGGTGTGGCCTTCCGGTAAGCGGTTGCACCAGTAACACGCTGTAACCATCGGTACGCCCAACCAGCTCATAATGTAGCAGGCTTTCTTTAGCGCCCTTCATGGGCTTGGCAAAGGCGCGAACGACATTCTTTTTCTCATCTTTTAACAAAAAATGCCGCAGCTCGCCCTGTTCTGCTTTCGGCGGATGTACCACGAGCGCCACATAGGTTTTGGTCACCTGCCGCTCTCGGAACGCAGTGGTTAACCGCCCAAGCGCCTTATCCGTTCGGGCAAACAGCACGGCGCCGCTCACCGGCCGGTCAATCCGGTGTGCCGGGTGCAGATACACGGCGCCGGGCTTGGCGTATTTTACCTTCAGATAATCTTTTGCCCAGTCGGTCAGCGTCGCATCTCCGGTAAGATCGCCCTGAACCAGCCAGCCAGCCGGCTTGTTTACGGCCAACAAATGGTTGTCTTCAAAAATGACGTTGATCACCTCCATAAAAGCAAAGATGGCATTAGGAGTTGGATTAAGGATGATTTTTGGCGGATCTGCCCTACATTTCGAGCGTCAAATTTTAAATAAGAAAGGATGGAATTGACCCTGGGGTATTCCCCTTGCCCGAACGATACTTTTATTTTCGATGCTATGGTGCATGGCAAGATCGATACCGAAGGACTGCATTTTAAACCGGTTCTTGAAGATGTCGAAGCGCTCAACCGCCGCGCTTTTAGTGGCGGCATCGATATAACCAAACTGAGTTATCATGCTTTTGCCTACCTGACCAACCGGTTTGCCTTGCTCGATGCAGGTAGTGCACTGGGCAACAACTGCGGCCCGCTCCTGATTGCCCGCGAGCCGCTAAGCGAGCGGCAAATTACTGAAGGCCCGATTGCTATTCCGGGCAAAATGACGACTGCAAATTTTCTGCTCAGCCTGGCGTACCCTGCAGCCCAAAATAAAGTGGAA
>CAZVZH010000339.1:0-3720 GCA_964630705.1 uncultured Saprospiraceae bacterium
CACATAGAGCACATAGGTTTTTGATTTTTTAAAAGTTGAACCTATGTGCTCTATGTGCCTATGCGTTTTCTAAAAAATCCTTCCGGCGTCAGCCGGAAAATAAATCCAGTGCAAATCAGCAAAAATCCGCGTCGTCCGCGCTCCCATCCCACCGCGCCCATCCCAATCAATGTTGTGCCAGCCATCGGTCCAATGGCTTCTTGCAATAAAAAGTCGGCATTTCGAAGTCACGGCGTTCGTCCAGCGCCTTGCGCAGTTCCGCCACGGCGGGTTTGTAATCGACGCCATTGCCTTCGAAACGTTCGACGGTGCGCAGCACCCGTTCTACTTCCCAATTGAACTGCCCGTCGTATAAGTCGTAGGAACTGCGCGCCTGGCGGATGGTTTCGCGGATGAGCCGGGCCTGGATGCGGATGCCTTCCCGGACCGGTTCGGCAAAGAGTTCGGGTTTGTCAACGGGGTTGGAAGCCAGGAAGTTGAAGGCTTCGGGCGCCCAGTCGTTTTGCAGCCGGCGGGCGATTTCCTCCTGCCAGTCGGGGCGGGTTTTGATTTTGGCCAGGGCGCGCTGGCGGATTTCGGGATCTTGGTTGGCGTCGGTGAGCACAAACAGAAACACCATGTTTTTTGAGAGGTCGGTGGAGTCGATTTCGTTGAGCTTATCCTGATGGATTTTCTTTTCGTAAGCCGAGGCTTCGGCTATCCGGTTTTTGGTTTGAATAACATTAGCGGCGACCAGCACCAGGATAGGTGCCAGCCCGACAGCCGCCTGAAAGCCCAACAGGAAGCGCATCCAGCGGGGCGGCCCCTCCGGCCAGGAAGCGTGGAGCAGCAAGCCGGCGCTGAGCAGGGCGAGCGCAGGCAGCAGGGCCGGTAAGATGCGCAGCAGGCCGTTGACAACCGGATTGGTTCGCGGCATACCTTCGCCAAAGGTGAAAAAAGTAGCGCCCATGACCACCAGGATAAATCCGCCGGCTGCAGCGAAAAACCGCCCCGAACCCGTGGCGCCCAACCAGGCGAACCCGCCTTTCGAGCCGATAGCTGCCGCGGCCAAGCCCAGGCAAAGCGCGAAGCCGAAATTGGCCATGATCAGGACCCAGGCGTAGCCGACGCCCGCATCGCCCGAGCGGTTGTGGTTGCCGTACACCAGCGACAACAGGCCGAAGTACAGGAGTGCCGCAATAACCAGGAAAAAGTTACCTACGAATTGCATTTCTAAAATTTTTTTACAAGATCAATAGTCTGCGGCATGGTGAATAAATAAATGCCATTGAAGCGCAGGTAAAACTGTTTGAAGTGTAGGCCAAATAAAATTTAAAGACATTTGGGAAATGGATATTTCCGACCAGGAACAAGCCTCAAAGAAAAGCCCCGTCCTGAAATATCCAGCAAGTTTTTAGTTGCCGGATCATTTCAGAACGGGGCTGTCTTTTTTTGGGACGGCCTCTGGCGGAGCGAGGTTTACCAGGTCACCTTGATCACCAATTCGCCGTCTTTGATAGTGATGGTGATTTTGATTTTCAGGGCTTCGCCGCTGCCGCCGTTGAAGTCGATCGGGTAAACGCCTTTCACCACCTGAATGCGTTGGCCGTCGTAGGTTTTGCCGGCGTTGGCGTAGGCTTGTTTGAGCAGGTTGTCGCTCAGGGTGAAGCTTTCGTCCACCACCATGACGCGTTCCTGGAGCAGTTGGGCGCGGCCTTCGGCGCTGAGTTTTTCGATGGGGATTTCACCGCTCAGTTGGACGGCGCCGTCGGCCAGCACCGTCGGGCGGCTGGTGAATTGGTCGGCTTCGAGGCTCACTTTGTCCAGTTCGTTACCGGGGATGTTGTCGCGCAGGATGCAGAGAAAAGTGCCCCACTGGCAGGTTTGGAAGCGGGAAAACAATTTGATCACGATGCCCGTGGAGCGGTCGGTCGGGGTAGTGACCTCGTCTTTTTGGCAAGCGGTGAACGTAGCGGCGACGAGTGCGAGGATCAGGGCGGAAAACAGAACAACAGAAAAGCGTTTCATAATTTCGTGTTTTTAGAATGAAGGAAATGTTTGTTTAAAACTGAATTTCCCTCATATCCCAAACACCTGGCTGGTTGTTACCCCCGGCTGAAAAAAAAGCGGCTTGTTATTGCTCTAAAAGTTTGACCGTCAAATGAATAAATTTTTTCGCCCTGCTATTTACGCCCTGGTTTTTCAGTTCCTGATTAGCAGCGGCGCGCACGGACAAGCCGCTTCCAGCAGCGAATTGATCCGGCTGGGAGCCGCCTACAAAGACTATATGTTTGCCGTTCAGCCGGACAAAAAGTACCTGAAAAAATTCACGGGCCAGTTCTCTGCGCGCCTGAAAACAGAGGCCGAATTCATCCGGCAAACGATCCGCTCCGGGAATGGGCTCCTGGAAGTCCGCTTTCTCACGCTGCCGGATGAAGGCGTATTGAAAAACTTGTACATCATTCACGAAATCAACCTGAATCTCCGCGAGGAATCGGGGCCATCCAATCAGGAACTTGCCGATAGCCTGGCGGCTGCGGCGATTCCCCGGTATGCGCTGATCGACAACTATTATGGTATGTTGTTCACCGGCGTGGGCAATAAAAATCAGCCTTTCGACCTGTCGGGTGCAAATTTCAAACCCGACACCTACGGCTTGCAAACCGACACGGAGATCGGGATTTTTTTCCTGCGGTGTATGGATTTATGCGGGACCAATATCTGGGGCTACATGAATATTCCGGACCCACCCAACACTGCCGCGGCGCTAGCGCTGATCAAAAAATTCCCAAGGTTCAACGACAAGCCGTATTTTCAATTTACTGACCTGTATTTCCGCGATTTCGTGCTGGTCATTTCAAAAGACAAAGGCAAACAGAGCTACAAACAGCACTATTTAAACCGGTATTTCGAGCTGTTACTGTCTCATCTTTCGTGTTTGAACCGGGAAGGCGGTTCGGAAAGCGAAAAAAATGCGCTCCTGCTCGGTTCGGTATTGAAAGACGACAAGTTGTACAAGTACACCAACCATCGGAAAACGCTGGAGGGCATTTTCCGGGTGAAAAAGCGCGATTGAAAACCGCGCGGGCAATATTTTTCGGCTCACTCGCCCAGCGCCGCCTTGATCTTATCCAAACCCAGTTTGTTGGCGAAGGCCAGTTCGTCTTGCTCCGTCGCCAGCCCGCGGGTTTGAATGGTCACGAGCGTCTGGCCCAGCGGAATCTGGATTTCCGTGGAGCGAATCTGGCCGTTGCCGCCGTCCTGCATTTCCGATTTTAAAATAGCGCGGTTGGTTCCAACCCGCACGCTTTTGTAGCCCGGCCCCATCATGCTGGGGTTGGTGATGTACATGTTCAGGGCGCTGAGCATGGGCGCGTTGGCGATGATCTGCACATCGGCCTCCTGGTCGTTGTTGGAGGGGTTTTCGTAGCGTTTGGAGATTTGCATGCCGCCGCCGACCATGCCCATTCCGGCCGCATTCACTTCGCCGGCGGCGTCGGCTTTCAGGCCGTTGATCTCGGCGGGCAGCGATTCGGATACCTGCTGCGCAATCAGGGTGTTAATTTCGTTGATTGCGTCTTGCAGGCTGAGCACGGCTTGTTTGTACGATTTTTGGGCCAACAGATCCTTTGCTTCCTGGATAAAGGTTTCGGCTTGGGATTGCCCGGTAGCCCACAGGCCCATCAGGTTAAAACAGAGCAACAAAGCAAATTTTCTCATGGCATCGAGTATTTGGTATGA
>CAZVZH010000340.1:0-3684 GCA_964630705.1 uncultured Saprospiraceae bacterium
GAATAAAAGCTTCAATCCGATGTACTTATCCGCGCTGGATATCCTGACCGGCGCCCTGGGTGTGTTCATCATCCTCAACTTTTTGAACACGCGGCTGGCCGGTACCGTACCGCCTGCTCCCAAGCCCGAAATAGCGGCCAAGGTGGACAAACCGGAGCAGCCTGTAGCTAAAAAACCGCAAGCCCGCGAATACTACAACAACGGCCAGCGCGGCACAGCGAAATACAAACCCGGTCCGCCGCCGCAACCCGAGCAGGCCAAACCGGAACCCAAACCGGAACCCGCCCAGCCGCAGCCGCCGGTGGAGCAGCGGCCGGAAAATCCGACGCAAGAGCCGGTAGCCGTCGATCTGATGAAACAAACCAAGGGCGACATTACCCTGCTGCTGCAACAGGAAGGCCTGGCCAAACAAACCGTGGAGTTTATGTTGCAGCAAGGCAACAAAACCTGGAAGCCCAGCCGCGCCAGCAAGTACCAGAACGAGGAGTTTAAATACGAGCGCAACCTGAATTATTTCTATCAGGTAGCCATCACGCCGGGGGTTTACGAAGTGTATGTCCGGGTAAAAAAACGCAACGCTACCGGCGGGCAGCCTTTCGCCCTCTATGGAAAAATCATCCAGCCGGGCATGAAAACCACGACGCACAATTTCGGCACTTATGCTGCCAGCAGCGCCGACTGGGTGCGGGCCGGCACCTTCACGGTGCTCAGCAATGCGATCTCCTTCAAATCGGCGCTGCCGCCGGTAACTGCTGATCAACTACGCGACATACAATCGACCCCGCCCGCACCGCAGGCGCCGAAGACCGAGCCGAAAAAGTCGGGGAAATGGGGGAGGTAGAGTTTGAAGTTTGAAGTTTGAAGTTTGAAGTTTGAAGTTTGAAGTTTGAAGTTTGAAGTCGCGTCATGGAATTCGCCACATTGACCACATTAACCACATTTCTCACCATTTCAACTAACGGAATCATGTTTTCGCAAAAAAATAGCCATATCGTTTACAGCCTCGGCCTCACCATTTTGGTCATGATCGTCACCGGCCTGGGCTACCAATTTTCCCCGAACGGTTCCACGATGGAAACCGTGTTTTTCGCCCTGGGCGGCAAAATGCCGGCGGGTTTGATCCAGGCGGCCACCTTTTTCTGCTTCTTCCTCTGCCTTTTCGGCATCGAAACCCTGAACAAGCGCATCCGGCGGGAAGAGTATGCCTACACCGCTAAGTTGCTGCCCGAAACCGAGCAATTCGTCCTTTATCCCGAAGACGTCAACCAGATCAAACTGAACACCATCGAGGTGGAGCGCCATTTGGGCGCTGGTTTGCTGACCGACCTGATCAAACAAGCCGCCACGAAATTCCGCTCCAGCCACTCGCCTTCCGAGGCCCTGGCCATGGTGGAAACGGTGAGCGATATGCATAGAAAAACTGTTGAAAAGGATTTTTGGCTGATGAAAACCAGCCAGACTTTAATCCCCGCTTTTGGCTTCCTGGGCACGGTGTTGGGTATGGCCGCCGCTATTCTGGACATGGGTAAATCCCAACCGACAGCGATGGCCAGCCCCACCGGCTCAGCGGAAGGCGTCGCCGCAGCGGCAACAGCCGGTATCAGCGGCGCCGATATTCAAAGCCTGATCGATAGCCTGGGAACGGCATTTTTTACCACTATCCTGGCTATCGTGCTGGGTATGTTCGTGAGTGTGCTGATGCAGCGCCTGGAATCGCGGGTAGAAGATTTGCACACGAGCATGAAGCGCTACGTCGTAGAAAATTTGGTGAACCGCATACAGTTGTAATTCCATGACACACGGTGGAGTGACTATTTGAACGGGGCCGCAGTAATTGCGGCCCCGTTTTTTTAATCACTGAATTTGCACCGTCTGAATTGGCGATAGCGGCGATTGCGCCCCATCGGCAAAAACAGCCATTACCTGATAGTGCAGGAAAATTTGCGCATTCGGCGCTTGCGAGAGGGGCGCATTGACCTTTGTCGGGTTGACTGGGACCCCCGTGCCATTAACCGGTTGGGTAAACACCTTTTTAACAAACAACTGCTTCATGTTCAGGTCGGTGTCGATAAACATAAAATCGCTGCCGGCAAAGGTGGAAAGCATCGGCGAAACAAAGCGGTACGAGCGCATTTGGCTGGTGTCGATGGCGCGGAAAATCTGGAATCCGACCAAGTCGACATCCTGCGGGTAATCCCAGGTCAGCCGCACTTGATGGGCGGCGGGGAAATAGGTGGCCGTAAAATCCTGAATGGAATCGCGAATGCCCACATCGAGCGCCTTGGTGCGTACCACCGCGGAACTCGACACCATTCCCGCTTCGTCGATAGCCAGCACGCGGTATTCCCAGGTCATGCGCCGGCGCAAGGGGCTGAGGAAGGTAATGGAATCGATGAAATGATCCACCATATTAGCGGTATCATAAGTTGCCAGCACACTCCAATCGTTGGTGCCTGCCAATCGGATCTGGATTTCATAATTTTCCACATCATTGCTGCTGGAGGGCATTACATACAGCACAATCCGGTCGTAATGCGGCCGCACATTCGTGATCGCCGGCGGGGAAGGTGGGATAATATCCGGTTTGTGGATGTTCAGGTAAGCGGAAGGTTCGGAGAGGTTTTCCCGAAAATCGAGGGCGCGTACGGACACGTAGAGTTCCTCGGTCAGGCTGTTCACATTTACATTAAACTGAAACGTAGTGTCGCGTTGCGGCGCTCCGGTTACCTCCACGAACAAACTGTCGATCACGTTCTGATCGGCGGTGTACACCCGGTAGCCGAACACATCCGACTCACTGTTGGCTGTCCAGCTGACCGTCACCAGGCCTGTTTCATCGCAGGAGCCGGAAAGGCCGACCGGAGCAGCCGGAGCGGTGTTGTCTTCAATCTGGCCAAGGATAGGCAGCGAGGAGGTGTATTTACCGTTGATATCCACGGCGCGCACCACATAGTAGTTGGCGGAAGCGGGGTTTGGATCGTTGAACAGGCGGACCGCAGGGCCCACTTCGCCCAGCCAGGTGTATTCGCCGTCAATGTAGTAGGCGCGGCGGATTTCAAATTTTTGGGTGACGTTTTCCAGGTTCGTGGGAAAACTCCAGGTGATTTCCAACTGACCGGCAGTCTCTTCCGACACCGCCGTGATTTCCGCCAGCACCACCAGCGCCGGCTCGTCGCCTTGCACGTGTACCGTGTCGGACGGAGGACCGACAAAGCCGAAGGGCGACAGCCCGCGGACGCGATAGACGTAAGCCGTTGTGTTGTCGGCCAGCGAGTCCAGGTAAGCGTTTGGGCCGGCGCCCATGCCCAGAGCGTCGAGCGATACGAAGGGCGAGGTGTTCACCGGCTCGTACGACTGGCCGTTGTTGGTGGAGCGCTCCAGCACGTAGCTGGAATAGTGCTCGGCCAGCGCCTCCTTTTCCCAGGCAAGCGTCACGCTCTTGTTGCCTGCGCGAACGGTCGGTTTGGGCGGCGCCGGCAGTGATCCGCCGGAAGCCGTCGAGACCATAGCTACGCCTTTCTTTTGTGTTACGCCCGGGGGCACCGAGTCGAGCCGCACGATGTAAATGTAGTCCTTACCGGCTTCGGCAGTGGTGTCGACGAAAGCCAGGCCGGCGGCCAGGGCGATGTCGAGCGACTGGTCGCAGGCGAACAAGCTGAAGCCGAAGCGGTTTTTCCGGGCCTC
>CAZVZH010000341.1:0-3680 GCA_964630705.1 uncultured Saprospiraceae bacterium
TCGCTGCGGTGACCACCACGGTGTACGGCCCGCTGTGGGCGGGCGTTGGGCCGGGTATCGTCGGATTTTGCGCCGGAGCGCCAAAGCCGCCCGGTCCGCTCCAGGCCCAGGACAGCGCCGCGCCGCCGGATTGAATACACCGCAGCGATATTGGCCCGAATACGCCTTGCTTCAGCAAAGCCTGAGCCAACACGCTGCGAGCCGGATTTCCTTGCCGACGGTCCAGGGCACCCTCATTGTTTCGGCTGATGAAATCGCCTACGCCAGTTCCGACGACAAGTACGCCACGATCGTGCTGGAATCGGGTGAAAAAATCTTTATCGGTTGTTCGCTCAAAGAACTGGAGGCTTTGTTGCCCGGAACCGCCTTTTTTCGTCCGCATCAGTCCTATGTAGTTCGGCTCGATGCCGTCCGTAAGGTATTGAAAACCGGATCCACGGCTTTGGTTATGAAGGACAAGACTGAAATTCCGGTTTCGCGCCGGAACAGGGAGGACGTTTTGCGGATTTTGGGCGCCAGGGAGGAATGAACGCCTATTTACCCGCTGCTACACCGTAAACAACAACACCGCTTCCTGTTTGCCGCGTAATTCCATGTTGCCGATCCGTTTGGGGGCAAAGGTTCCCGAAGGCAGCTGTAACCGGTCGAGTAGCAAGCTGGAGAAAAGAATGTTGACGCCGAGGTCGTTGCACATGGCCTGGATGCGGGCAGTGGTGTTGAGGACGTCACCGGAGAAAGCTATGTCCCGTTTGACCACGCCGATTTCGCCGGCGATCACCGGGCCGAAATGGAGCCCGGCTTTAAATTCCGGTTGAAGGCCATAATGGGTGTCGAAATAAGGGGCTTTTTGCTGCAGCGCCGTTTGTATTTCAAAAAAGCAATTGAGGCAGCTGGCGTTTTTGGCCCCTGCCGCCGGTTTCCAGCTGACAATAATTTCATCGCCGACATATTGGTAAATCTCGCCTTTTGAATACACGATGGGCGGGGTGGCGATCCGGAACACGTCGCTGATAAAATTAAAGTACTGTTCATCACCCAGTTTTTCAGCGATGGCGGTGGAGGAGCGCAGGTCGAGAAACATGAAAATGCGTTCTTCCCGCTTGGGATGAAAGTATTTTCCCAGTAAAAAATCGCGAAACGCCCCAGGGCCGTATTTGTCATTCACCAAAAGAATGATCATAGTCGCCAGCACGATTAGCAACCAATTCAAATAGCTCGACCATTGAATCGGGCTGGCATGATGGAGCAGTACAGCGCGCCATACTTCCAGGTCGACCAACGAGCGTTCGGTCGTAGTCAGTTGAAAATAAACTCCGGCGGGTATGGAAATGCTCAAATAAATCAGGGTATACGACAAGACCATGCGGACCAAAGCCCACCCGTAGGCCTGCGTGCGCAACCAGCGTTCCCACAAAAAGATCGTCAGGCCGCTACCCGCTAGTCCGGCGAGAATACCGGTAAAAAAGTGGCTGCAAAAGTGGATCCAGTGGTCCATTCCCGGCGTCGGGCACTGAAACTGTTCGAGCAAGGAGTAATGGCTGAAAAACTGAAAAACGGAAATGGCTGTCCAGCCAACGGTAATCCAGCCGATTTTTAAAATCTGGCTTCTGCGTCGGTTCAAATCGGTTTGATGCATGGTAACCGGCAGGTTGGTGCGGGTAGAGGCGCTGGTAAGGCGGTTTTCAACTTTTTTTAAAAATCTTCAAACCCTCCTTGGTTATTCCATTTGCCTGTTCTTATCTTTGCGGGCGCTTTTGACAGAGGGGTTTTCCAAATCAAATTTGGTTTCCTCGAAGCGCCTAACGTAAAGGTATATTTGAAATCAGGTAATGAATCAGAAAATTCGCATTAAACTCCGGTCGTACGACTACAACTTGGTGGACAAGTCTACCGAGAAGATCGTCAAGACTGTGCGTGCGAGTGGGGCTGTTGTGACGGGACCGATTCCGCTGCCGACAGAGAAAGAAATTTTCACGGTGCTGCGCTCGCCGCACGTGAATAAAAAATCTCGGGAGCAGTTTCAGTTGCGCACCCACAAGCGCTTGATCGAAATCTACACACCGACGCAAAAGACGGTGGACGCCCTCTCCAAATTGGAGCTCCCGAGCGGTGTAGACATCCAGGTTAAGCTCACCTAACTCGCATTTTCAGATTCCAGGCGGTTGTTTCCGGCTGTCGTCAAAGTGTCTTCGCCCCGGGCGGAGTTAACTGATGCAGTCGAAAGCGGTTCCGGTAAGGCGGAAGGTCGCTTTTCTTTTTTTCACCGCCCGGAGTTTTTGAAATAAAAATCTAAACCGCCAATCGTTCAAACATAAAATCTAACCACTAGTGAACGGTCTGATTGGAAAAAAAATCGGTATGACCAGCATCTACGACGCCACGGGCAAGAACGTGGCTTGTACGATCATCGAAGCTGGTCCCTGCGTCGTAACGCAAGTCCTTTCTCCGGAAAAAGACGGTTACTCCGCCCTGCAGCTGGCCTACGGCGAGCGCAAACCTTCGAAAACCCCGGCTGCTATGGCCGGCCACTTCGAAAAAGCCGGCACCGCGCCGAAACATCAGGTCCTGGAGTTCCGGGATATGAACCTCAACAAAGCGCTGGGCGACCTCGTCACCGTGGAAGATGTTTTCCAGGAAGGCGACAAAGTAAGCATCGTTGGCACCTCCAAGGGTAAAGGCTTTCAGGGTGTGGTCAAACGCCACGGTTTCGGTGGGGTTATGGAACAAACCCACGGCCAGCACAACCGCTTGCGCGCCCCGGGTTCGTTGGGTAACTCCTCTTTCGCGGCAAAAGTTATGAAAGGCATGCGCATGGCCGGCCAAACGGGCAACAAACGCGTGAAAGTGCGTCGCCTGAAAGTGCTCAAAGTTTTCCCCGAGCAAAACATCCTGGTCATCAAAGGCGCCATTCCAGGTCACAAAGGCGCTTATGTCGTTATTGAAAAATAAGGCTGAACATGAAACTCGAAGTATATAATATCAAAGGCGAAACCACAGGCCGTAAAATCGACCTGCCCGATGAAGTGTTTGGTATCGAACCGCATGAGCATAGCGTTTGGCTCGACGTTAAACGCTACCTCGCCGCCCAGCGCCAGGGCACGCACAAATCCAAAGAGCGCAGCGAGATGAGCGGCTCCACCCGCAAACTCCACCGCCAAAAAGGCACCGGGGGCTCGCGTAAGGGCGACATCAACAACCCGCTCTACCGGGGCGGTGGCCGTGTGTTCGGCCCGCGCCCGCGCAGCTACGATATCCAGGTGAACGCTAAGGTGCGCCAACTGGCCCGCCGCAGCGCCCTGTCGGCCAAAGCCAAAGCCGGCAGCATTATCGTCGTGGAAGATTTCACGTTCGAGCAGCCGAAAACCCAGGACTTCCGCAACTTCCTGCGCGCCCTCCAAGTGGCCGACAAGAAATCGCTGACCGTTACTGGCGAGTACAACAAAACGCTGTACCTCTCCTGCCGTAATTTGCCGCAAGCCGATATCGCCCCGGCACAAGACCTGAACACGTACCAAATCATGCGCGCCGGCGCCATCTTGCTATCGGAAAGCGCGATCGATAAAATTAAAGAAGTACTCCTGTAATCGTTTGAAGTTTGAAGTTTGAAGTTTGAAGTGGTACACCATCCAAAATGTTGAATTACTTCAAACTTCAAACTCCAAACTCCAAACTCCAAACTT
>CAZVZH010000342.1:0-3634 GCA_964630705.1 uncultured Saprospiraceae bacterium
GGGCGTTCGTTTGGTTTTCCGGGATATTAAGCCAACGCCCAACCAGAAACCAGAAACCAGAAACCCTCTAACCTAAAAGTGATAACCCTTCCCCGAAAAAGGTATAGACATTCAATGAAACCTATTGTGCGACATAGATTACTTCGTTTTGCGCCGGTGCTGGCTGCTGTTATGCTGGTCCTGGGCTTGCTGACGTATTGGAGCGCGCGGCCGCGGCCGGCGCAGCGTTTGACCGAGGCGCAGTTTCAGCCTGAGCAGGCGAAAACCGAGTCGTTTTTACAAAAATGGCAGGTGTTTGGTCTGGCCGGGCCACAAACCCGCACCGACAGTCTGGCCGATGCCATCGAGCGTTACCAGAAGGCGCAGTACGCGTCGGCGGATACGGCCCTGGGCCGGTACCTCGACCGGTATGCCGACGACAGCATCGCGCGCTTTTACCGCGGGCTCAGCCTGTTGTATCAAAAGAAACCCGTGGCCGCGCTGCCCCTGCTTCGGCCCTTGAGTGAAATGGCCAACTTCGCCTGGCGCGACGATGCCCGCTGGTATTGCGCTCTGGCGGAGGTGCAGGTGGATCAGATGCAAGCCTTGCGCAGCTTTGAAACGATCAGCCGCGACCCTGCGTCGGGGTACCGGCATGCTGCCGCCGCTGTGCTCGCCAACCGCCAGGTGCAACAAGGCAACGCCTTCGTTCAACTGCAACCCAGCCCGCCCCAGCCGCCCGACACGGCCGCCACCCAGTATGCCTTGCTGATCGAAACGCCGCCAGCGTGGTGGCAAGCCGCCTGGTGGCGCAATGGTTTGCTGGCCTTGTCGATCTTGCTGGCTGGAAGTTTGGTTACTTGGCAACGCCGAGCGAAAGCGCAATTGGAAAAAGCCGTTCAGGCGCGCACGGCCGGCATTTTGCGGGAAAAAGAACTGCTGGCCCAGGAAAAAGACCGCTCGGAGGAGTTGTTGCTCAATATTTTGCCGGCAGAGACGATGCAGGAGCTCAAGAAATTCGGGCATTCCAACACGCGCCGGCACGAAATGGTGACGGTGCTGTTTTCTGACTTCAAGGATTTTACCCGCATTTCTGAAATTCTGCCACCCGAACAATTGGTGGCTAACCTCGACTACTGTTTCCAGGCGTTCGACCGGATTGTACAGGTGCGCGGGCTGGAAAAAATCAAAACGGTGGGCGATTGTTACGTATGCGCGGGCGGCCTCACCAATTCCGAAGCGGGGAGCGCCGCCGCTGTCGTGCGGGCTGCGCAGGATATGATTGCCGCTTTGCAAACTTTTAACGACCAGCAGGCTGCCGAAGGCAAACCTGCGTTTGAAGCCCGCATCGGTATCCACACCGGGCCCTTGGTGGCGGGCATTGTTGGCATTAAAAAATATGCCTACGACATTTGGGGCGACACCGTGAACATCGCTGCGCGTATGGAGCAATCCAGCGAAGGCGGCCGGATCAATATTTCGGAAGCGACGTTCGAGTTGGTGAAAGATCAATTCAACTGCGTGTACCGCGGCAAGGTAGACGCCAAGGGGAAAGGCCCGGTGGATATGTATTTTGTGGAAGGATAATTCAGGCGGCTTGCGCTGCTTGGGATGGGAGCGCAGACGACGCGGATTTTTACGGCTCACCACAGATTTAAAATTTAAAATCCGCGGCTATCCGCACAAATCCGCGTCGTCCGCGCTCCCATCCGGTAAAACCAAACACCAATAACATGCGTACATTTTTGCTTTTTATTTGCTGCACGGCGCTCGCCAATGGCGTGTCTGCTCAAGAAACCCGGGGCGTGCAACCGGTGGGCGCCAAAACGGCGGCAGCCCCGACGGGCGTCACCTATGCTGTGGTGGTGGGCATTTCGGATTATCAGGATCCTAAAATCACCGACCTGAAATATGCGCACCGCGATGCCCAGGCTTTTGCCGAGTTTTTGCGATCGCCCGCGGGCGGTTCGTTGCCGGAAAAAAACCTGACCGTGCTGCTCAATGAAAAAGCGACCTCCGGCGAGGTGGGTGCAGCATTCGACGCCCTCCTCGAGAAGGTGGTTGAAAACGACCGGGTGGTTATCTATTTTTCCGGGCACGGCGATGTGGAGCGTAAAACGATCTCCCAACCGGGCTTTTTGCTGTGCTGGAATAGCCCTGCTCGGGTGTACATGGGCAATGGCGGTACTTATGCCCTGGCTTTCCTGGAAGAGATCATCACCACGCTCTCGGTGCAAAACAAAGCCCGTGTGCTGATGATTACCGATGCCTGCCACGCCGGCAAACTGGCGGGCAGCTCCATCGGCGGCACGGCTATCACCGGGGCAAACCTGGCCCGGCAGTTCTCGGGCGAAACCAAAATCTTGTCGTGCCAACCCAACGAACTCTCGCTCGAGGGCTCCCAGTGGGGCGGCGGCCGCGGCATATTTTCTTACCACCTGATCGACGGTTTGTACGGCCTGGCCGACCGCAACGGCGACGGCTGGGTGACGGTTTCCGAAATTGATCGCTATCTCGAAGACCACGTAACGCCCGAAGCCGAGCCGCAAAGCCAGGTGCCGATTCTGATCGGGGATAAAACTGAACATCTGGCGCGGGTCGATCCCCGAGCGCTGGAACAAATCCAACAACGGAAAGCCACCGAATCGCCTGTTTTGAGCGCTGTAGATACGCGCGGCCTGGAGGAGCAAGTGCTGGCCCGGGCCGATTCGAGCATACGCGCCGATTATGAGGCTTTTTTAAAAGCCCTGGCGCAAAAACGCTTTTTTGAGCCCGCCAGCAACGGTGGACCCACCGCCGATGCATTGTACGCGCGGTTGAGCGCCGCACCCGAACTGGCCGACCTGCACGGTTTTTTAAAAAGAAATTACGCCGCAGCGCTTCAGGATGAAGCCCAGGTCGCAATCAACGACTACCTCTCGGCCGACCCCCGCGAACTGCGCAAACGCTGGATGTTCGACCACCGCTACGACCCTTACCCCCGCTATCTGGCCCGGGCAGCCGAACTGCTTGGCCCGCGCCACTACCTGTACGCCAGCCTGAAGGTGCGGGAGCATTATTTTGAGGGCCTTAACCTGCGCCTGCGCGCCGAACAACAAGGCAACGACAACAACCTGTTTCAACAGGCTATCGCCCTGCAGGAGCATTGCCTGCAAATTGATACCAATGCCACCTTTGCCTACAATGAACTGGGACTCCTGTATCTGCGGCTGGGAGCCTTTGCCCGGGCGGCCGATTTTTTCAAAAAAGCAACCGAATGCTCCCCGCAATGGGTGCTGCCCTGGGCCAACCTGTGCAAAGTTTATGTCGAAATGAATCAAATGGAAGCGGCCGTGCAAACGGGCGAATGGGCGCTTCTACTCGATACCTCCTACGCGATGTCGCACTACAACCTGGCCTGGGCGTATGATTTATCCCAAAAATTGCCCCTGGCCCGTCAGCATTATGAAGCAGCTGTTCGCCTGGACTCCGCCTACGACCGCGCGTACTTCAACCTGGGGCTCGTTCATTACCGGGAAAATAACTTTACCGCCGCTGAACAAGCCTGGCTAGCGTACAGCCGCTTGCAACCGCAAGACCCGGGTGTATACCAAAACCTGATGTTTGCAAAAGTGGAACAAGGCCAACCCGAGGCTGCGCTGGGCTATCTGGAAAA
>CAZVZH010000343.1:0-3613 GCA_964630705.1 uncultured Saprospiraceae bacterium
CAAAAAAATAAGCTATGAAATCATTTGTCTTAAAACCATACCTCCTCGCCCTGCTCCTGGCCTACGGAAACAGCCAGGCGCAGGCGCAGGAACGCCGCGAATTGGCCATCGGCCAGGCCGACGCCATCGCCGACTTACGTACGCTCGACGGCGCCGCCGCGGTGCAGGCCGTTTGGAAAATGCAGCCTGCTCGTATTGTCGAAACAGATTTCCGGGCCCCGGGGCCTTCCTCCACCGACCTGCTCGCGCTGTACCCTACGGGTGCCCCTGTGCGCACCCACCGCCTGGAGCCTCAGGCCGGCAGCCTTGGTTTCGACGACAGCGGCTGGCAACAACTGGCCCCCAACCAGCTGGAAAACCGGGTGGGCAACGGCTTATTGTCGTTCGTCTGGTTCCGGCTACAGCTGACCGTACCGGAAAAATTCGGCGCCGTGGATGCCCGGGGCGCCACCCTGGTGTTCAATCTGGTGGCCGACGACTACTCCGAAATCTGGATCGACGGCCGGCTGCACAAACACTTCGGCCAGTCGGGCAGCGGCATGATCAGCGGCTGGAACGCCCGCAACCGGGTGGTGCTCACGCACGACGCCCGGCCGGGCCAAACGTTCCAACTGGCCATTCTTTGCGCCAACGCACCGTTTGCCGAACTGCCGGAAAACTACATATGGCTGCGTTCAGCCACGCTTGATGTGTACAAAAACTACCCCCGGAGCGGCAGCGGGCTCAACGTCGGCCAGCGCATCCGGATCGAACCCGAATTGGACGCCATTGTTACCCCCGATGCAGCGGTGGAAAAACTCGCCGACGGCTTTCAGTTTACCGAAGGCCCGGTGTGGCACCCCGACGGGTATTTACTCTTCAGCGACCCAAACGCCAACGTCATTTA
The DNA here is from genome assembly GCA_964630705.1 of uncultured Saprospiraceae bacterium. Lineage (GTDB taxonomy): Bacteria > Bacteroidota > Bacteroidia > Chitinophagales > Saprospiraceae > M3007. The sequence continues at coordinate 887 of CAZVZH010000343.1, forward strand.
CCGCTACGAGCCGGAAACCGGCAATGTGTCGGTGTACCTCGACAAATCGGGTTATACCGGCCTCGACATCGGAGAATACCACCAGCCGGGCTCCAACGGCCTGGCCCTCGATGCTGAGGGGCGCCTGATCGTTTGTCAACACGGCAACCGGCGCATCGTCCGACACGAAAAAAAAGGACCGGTCACCGTGCTGGCCGACCAGTGGCAGGGCTTGCGCTTGAACAGTCCGAACGACCTAACTATAAAATCCGACGGTACGGTTTATTTCACCGACCCACCCTACGGCTTGCCGAAAAACTACGCAGACCCGCGTAAACAGACCCCGCACCAGGGGGTGTACCGGATAAAAAACGGCCAGGTTGAGCTGCTCAGCACCGATCTCGGCGGCCCCAACGGTATCGCCTTTAGCCCCGACGAGCGCTACCTGTACGTGTCCAACTGGGACATCCGCGACATCCACCACACCAAAACCCTCTGGCGCTACGAACTGGCGCCCGACGGCACCCTGCGGAACGGCCGGATTTTCTTCGACTTCAACTTCACCGACGACGAGGAAGCCCTCGACGGTATCGAAGTCGATCGCGCCGGCAACCTCTTCGTCAGCGCGCCCGGCGGCGTCTGGGTCCTCTCGCCCGAAGGCCGCTACCTCGGCAAGATCATCTGCCCCGAACGCCCGGCCAATATGGCCTGGGGCGGCGCCGACGGTAAAACCTTGTACCTGACCGCGCACACCGGCCTGTACCGCATCCGGGTGCTGACCGGCAGGTAGAGCACCCCCATCACTCCATCACTCCATCACTCAATTACGCAATAAAAAATGTATCAGCAACCGAACAATCGCCTGAAAAAACAAACCTGCATCGTCACTGGCGCCAACTCTGGCATCGGCCGGGCAGTAGCCCTAGCGATGGCCCGCGACGGCGCCAACGTGGTGGTCAACTACGTGGCGGGCGCGGAAGCCGCGGAGCAGGTCGTCGAAGAAATCCGCCAAATGGGCGGCACGGCACTGGCTTACCCCTGCGATGTGAGCAAGGAAGACCAGGTGGTCGCTATGTTTGAAAAAACCGTGTCGACGTTCGGCACCGTCGATATTTTGGTGAACAACGCCGGTTTGCAGCGCGACGCCAATTTTCATGAAATGAGCCTCCGGGACTGGCAGTTTGTGCTCGACGTCAACCTCACCGGACAGTTTCTCTGTGCGCGGGAGGCCGTGCGCGAGTTTCTGCGCCGCGGCCCGCGGCCCGACGTGTCGGCCGCCTTGGGCAAAATCATTTGCATGTCGTCGGTACACGAAGTGATTCCATGGGCCGGGCACGTCAACTATGCTGCCTCCAAAGGGGGCGTCATGCTGATGATGAAAAGCCTGGCGCAGGAATATGGACCCATGAAAATCCGGGTCAACTCCGTAGGCCCGGGCGCCATCAAAACGCCCATCAACCGGCCAGCCTGGGAAACGCCCGAAGCGGAAAGCAAACTGCTCAACCTGATCCCGTACAAGCGCGTGGGCGAAACCTCCGACATCGGCGCCGTGGCCGTTTGGCTGGCTTCCGACGAGTCGGACTACATCCACGGCACCACCATTTTTGTCGACGGCGGCATGACGCTGTATCCGGGCTTTACCGAAAACGGGTAAACTGGATAGGCCCGTTCAACCATTTTTTCACCACCGCAACCTACGCCATGCTTGCAACAGCAGAACACCAACGCCTGCACGAACACTACGCCGGCCAGCAAAACTGGCTGCACTGGGGCCCCTACCTCTCCGAGCGCCAATGGGGCACTGTGCGGGAAGACTATTCGCCCGGCGGCACCGCCTGGGACTATTTTCCCCACGACCATGCCCGCTCGCGGGTGTACCGCTGGGGCGAAGACGGCATCGCCGGTATCAGCGACGCCAACCAGCACCTGTGCTTCGCCCTGGCCCTCTGGAACGGCCGCGATCCTATCCTCAAGGAGCGGCTCTTCGGCCTCACCGGCTCGGAAGGCAACCACGGGGAAGACGTCAAGGAATTGTACTACTACCTCGACAGCACCCCGTCGCACACCTACATGAAGCACCTGTACAAGTATCCGCAGGCGGAATTCCCCTATGCCCAGCTGGTGGAAGAAAACCGCCGGCGCGGCCGCGAACAAGCCGAGTACGAGCTGCTCGACACCGGTATTTTTGACGAAAACCGGTATTGGGACGTGTTCACCGAATACGCCAAAGCCGGCCCCGATGATGTGCTCATCCGCATCACCGCGCACAACCGCGGCGCCGACCCTGCGCCGCTGTGGCTTTTGCCTACGCTGTGGTTCCGCAATTTGTGGAAGTTCGGTTTGATGGATGAAAAACCCGGCATTTCGGCTAGCGGCCCCGGCGCAGCGCGGGTGGCGCATGCCCTGGCAGGCGATTTTCATTTTTATTTTGAAACGCCCGACCGCCTGTTGTTTACTGAAAATGAAGACAACCTCGAGCGGCTCTGGGGGCAGGAAAACGCCGCGCCATTTGTAAAAGACGCCTTCCACCGGGCCGTCGCCGGCAACGACTTCAGTTTTTTGGAAAATCAAACTGCGGGCACCAAATGCGCACCCATGTATCAGCGCGAAGTGCCGGGAGGCAGCTCGGTCACCGTCCGCCTGCGCTTGTCGAAAAAAGCAGTAAAAACGCCGTTCGGCAAAACTTTCGATCAGTTATTTGAACAACGCCTCGCCGAAGCCGATGCCTTCTACGCCAGCCTTCAAACT
>CAZVZH010000344.1:0-3593 GCA_964630705.1 uncultured Saprospiraceae bacterium
GCATCATCTGCGCTCCCATTCCGCTTGATCGGCGTAGAAGAATGGGAGCGCAGATGACGCAGATTTAGGCGGATTGCCGCGGATTTAGGTTGTTAGGCAATTTTGCCCTTGATTCGCAGGACTCCTTTTTAAAAAAATGCCCTCAAATCTTCTTAAAATGCAGCGCCTCCAAATGGCTGCTGTTGTCGTCCACCAGTTTCAACTCCGAGTCGGTTTGCTCCAGGACGATCCAGGAATCGTTCATTTCATCCAGCGCGTAGGTGCCGGAAATCGTGAACCGGATGGAACTGCTCCCCGTCGTCCAGGTGCCGGTTTTGACACTGCCGTCGGGCAGGTAAGCAGTCAGGGTGCCGTTGCTGCCGAATTCGAAACTGTAGCCGGCAAAATCCGAAGTTTCGTCTTTGTCCTTGTCAAAAAAATAACTGACGACCCACTTGGAGCCCACGAGGGCGCTGTTGTTGGGCGGGTTGGAATTGTCGTCGGATGATTTCGTGCAGGCCGAAACGGCCAGGGCGCCGAGTAGCGCGAAAAAGCGGATGTTTTTCATAAAAGTAGCGTGTGTTTGTGCTTGAAGCCAAAGTTGGCGGTACGCGGGACTGACCGCCAAACGAAAGCCACCGAATGGGTAAAATGACGTGCCCAATCCGGCATTTTCCGGAGTACATGTAGTTTTACAGAATGAAAAACAAAAACACCCTTGCCGTGGCGCTGCTCGCCGGTGTGCTGCTCGCCGCCTGCTCCCCAACGTTTAAAACCGGCTTCCGGCACTATCAGGAGCACCGCTACCCGGAGGCGACCACTGTGCTGGAGCGGTATCGCCACCATCCGAAACTGGCCGCCGCCGCACAGTTTTATCTGGCAAAAATCCAGCTCTCCGCCACCCGCGAACTACCGGGCTTGCTCGCCATCGACCGCTCCTTGCAAACCACCGACAGCCTGTACCGCCACTTGCCGCCCCGGCACATCCGCCGCCAAACCCGCCGCTACCAGCTCGACACCGTCGCTCTGCTCCGCCTGCGCGAGGAAACCCAGCGCTGGGCCATCGCCCACACCCGCGTGCGCAACACCCTGCCCGCGCTCGACAGCCTGCTCGCCGGCCTGAGCCACCCGCTGCCGGTTTTGGCGCCCGATGTGGACGCTGCCCATCGCGACATCGTCAACGCCCACCTGGAAACCCCGGACTACGACACGATGACCGCTATCCTGCGCCGCCACATCGACTTTGTATTGCCGGAAAACTACGAGCACACCCGCCGCATGAGCGACCAGCTCTGGTCGGCTTTTACCGCCAAATACACCCCTTGCGAAATTGACCGCTTCGCCTGGGAGCACCCGCTGAGCTTTGCCGGCCGCGACTGCTGGCTGGCCGAATTGCGCCCGCTGCTGTGCTCGGGCAGCCTGGCCGAATTGCTCGACTTTCACGCCGGCAACCGCTGGACCGCGTTGGAAATCGTGTTGCTCCACCGCATCGGCGAACGCGCCACCGACACCGCTGCCGTGCAAAACCTCTCGCCCGCCCAAGCCCGCCACCTGGCCGCCTTGCAAGCCCGCGACGCGCTGCGCAACCGCCTGGCCGCCGCGCCCAACCCTGCCGACTCCGCTGCGGTGGCCGCCCGGGCGCTCGACTACATTTCCAACTTCGCGCCGCGCTATTCGGCCTTTCGGCTGATGGAAGAATGCCTGCAATATTTTTTGAACGGCCGCCACTACCCGACCGCCATCGACCTGCTGGAGCGGGCGCGGCCCTTTTTCCCCGACACCCTGCCACCGGGTTGCTTCACCAATTTCGACTACCAGCGCCGGGTGAAACCCTGGATTGACGGCAAACTCCCGATTTTGCGCCAGCCTGAAACGCCAGCCGGCTGGCAGCGGCTCGATGCCCTGAACTACCCGGGCAGCTGGGCAGAATATCCCGTAGTGCGCGCCGATGGCCGGGAGATTTTTTTCAGCGCGAAAAACCGTCCCGGCAACCTGGCCGGCGCCGACGTGTTTGTCGCGTACTGGGATTCGTCGGCGCAGCACTGGTCGGCGCCGGCCCTGGTTCCTGAATTGTCGGGTCTTGGCCGGCAGCTGCCCTTGTCGATCACGGCCGACGGCCGCCAGTTGCTCTTGTGGTCGAACGACCGGCTGCAAATCAGCCGGCGGGCCGATGCGAACAGTGCGTGGAGTAAGCCGGAGCCCTTTCCGGTCGAAGGTATTCCGGTGATCGGCAAGGGTTTTTTGAGCGCCGACGGTACCATTCTGGTGCTCGAAGGCGCCTACTCCAGCGGCTCGGCAACCCAGGCGCCCGACCTCGACCTGTTCGTCAGTATTTTCGATCCGGCCACGGGCGCCTGGTCGCGGCCGGCAGCGCTCGGCGCCGACATCAACACCGACGGACACGAGGGCGCGCCCTGGCTCAGTGCCGACGGGCGCACGCTCTACTACACCAGCACCGGCTACCCCGGACTGGGCGCCAGCGATATTTTTCAGACCCGCCGCACCCGCGACGACTGGACGCACTGGACCCGGCCGGCCAACCTCGGCACCGAATTGAACAATACCTACCCACATCCGGGCTTTACCTCGGTGAGCCCCGACGGCCGGCGGGCGTGGCTGAGCGTGGCGGGCGCGTTGTGGGAAGTCCGGTTTTAAAAAGTGGAGGCGGTCAAAAACCTGTGCCGGAAAATTTCATTTGGAATGCGCGGGCAGACAACCGCTAAATCAAAACTTTTGATCAACAACACTTTGCAACTTCGAAGCTTAGGCTTACTTTTGCGCCGGCTAAATCCAAACGGATAGGCAAAAACTGCCGTTTGACCCTCGGAAGTTTGGTTTTGGTCCAGCATTTTTTCACTCAATTTTTTGCTTAAAAATGGCAGTTTACTATTCCAAAGAAAAGGTTGCCGAGATCACTGAAAAGTACGGCAAAGACGCAAAAGACACCGGTAACGTGGAAGTGCAGGTAGCCCTGCTGACCTATCAGATCGATAGTTTGTCGGCGCACCTGCGCATCAACAAGAAAGACCACTCCACGCGCCGCTCCCTCTTGCACAAAGTAGGCCAGCGCAAACGCCTGTTGGGCTACTACGCCAAGAAAGACATTTTCAAATACCGTGCACTGATCGAAAAACTCGGTCTGCGGAAGTAAAATTTCGAAGCGGCTGTCTTAGGTGCTTTTTCACCACTAAAGACACTAAAAACCACTAAAAAACACGGAGAAACAAGGTTGCTTTAGTGGAGGTTAAGTGTTTTTTAGTGTTTTTAGTGGTGAAAATAAAATTTAAGATAGCCGCTGTTTTTTTATCCTGAAACCAACATTGAAAACCCGTTTCCCACCTGACATCCTGTTCGCCACCAGGCGCGAACACTCAAGATATACCCTGCCGGTTCGGCGCTGTTTTTTGTGAAAATACCCGAAACCGCCCAACCGGCCAGGCTTAAAAATTTCAAACGTTCTTTTATTTCTTAACCGCACCGGCACAGGTCAGCCTGCGCTTGCACTTCATCGGGCGGCTGTTTTGAAACGGGGAAATACCTTCCCCCACACAAAGACACAAGCACTTTTCTAGTTTGAAGTTTGGAGTTTGGAGTTTGAAGTAGTTCAACTTTCC
>CAZVZH010000345.1:0-3582 GCA_964630705.1 uncultured Saprospiraceae bacterium
GCTGACCTTCCCGATTGTCATCGGGACGCTCTAGCCAACTGAGCTAAACCCCCATTGGTTTGTAGCGGGGGCAAAGATACATCGGGCAGTTTTATTTAAACAAGATGATTTAAAAAAACTTTCCACCCGGAGCAGAAACCGTTAAAAACCAAAGGGTTGCACTTTGCAGCGCAACCCTTTCTTCGGAACCAGGGGGGTGGGATGATCTAATAAATCAAGAAGATTGTTTTCATTGGAGAAGTAATTTTTTGAACGTTTCCCGGCCATCGGCCAGTCGGATTCGAACCAGCCAAAGGCCGTCAGGCATATCGCTGAAATCCAACTCGAGGGCCGTAAGCCCGGCTTGGTATTCGGCCTGGCGTACCGCGACGCCGTTGCCGCTGATGAGCGACACCGTTGCATCCTGCCCCGGATCAATGGGCAAACGCAGCCAAACACGCCCCGAACTGGGATTGGGATACAGCTGCAACCCCGTAGCCCACTCCGCCTCGCCAGCAGCCACCGTGTTGTTGAGCGGGATAACCGCCGTTGCGATCATACAGCCCATCGCGTCGGTAACAAACAGTTGGTACTGCCCAGCCGGCACATTCAGCAGGTTCGGCGCATCGCTGTAGGGCATCCCGTTGCGGAACCAGGCATATGTGTATGGCGCGGTGCCGCCGTCTAACTGGATGAGAATTTTTCCGACGCCGGCGTTCCCGATGTCGGGGCTTACCTGCAACAACGTCAGGCTGAGCGGCAAGGGCTGGCTGATGGTCAACTGCCGCGATTGAGTGCAGCCGGCGGCATCGGCTATCGTTACGCCGTAGTTGCCCGGACACAAATTCAGCGCCGTATTGCCCTGCTGGCCATTGCTCCACTGAATACTGAAGGGAGCGAAACCGCCCGTGGGGATCAACGTCGCTTTGCCGTCGCAACGGCCGGCGCAACTGATATCATCGGCGCTGAGGTTCAACTGCGCGACTGGCATCACCGTAATGTTAAAACTGCAAAAAGCATCGTTGCCCGAAGCGTCGGCGTACCGGAACGATTGCACCGTGAGCCCTGTCGGGAAAGCCGAACCGGAGGGTAAGCCGCCCAATTGCTCCAAGCGCTGCAGGTCGACCTGGCAGTTGTCTTGCACCACCGGCGCGGAGAAATTCACCACCGGCATACAATAGGAGGTGGTAATATTTGCCGGGCACGACAGGGTAGGCGCCACAACATCCACCGCCTGGATGTGAATGGACTGCAATTGGCTGCAGCCATTTCCATCGGTAACCGTAACGGTGTAGCTGCCCGGGCAAAGGTTGGATGCCGACGCGCCGGTTTGCCCGCTACTCCAGGCAAACTGAAAGGGCACCGTACCGCCGGCGGGGTTGATCAGGCTGTACCCGTCGCAGCTGTTGGCGCAGGAGGCCGGGCTGGTCGTGGAAAAAATTTCAAAAGAACCGTTGTTCGCGCTGGGTACGGTAAAACTCAACTGGCTGGAACAACCGTACACATCTACCAATGTAACCATGTGCGTGCCGGCGCAATAGTTAGCTGCCAAGGTCCCATTTTGACCATTATCCCAAAGTATGGTTTCGGGCATCGGGCCTTCCGGGATCAGCACAGCAGCGCCGTCGCAAATACCCGAACAGGAAGCCGGAATCGGCGTTACCGCCCCGGCAGGCGCTTGGGCAATCCAAACCTCGAAACTGCACACCGCCGTGTTGCCGCTGGCATCCGCGCAGGAAAACATTTGCAAGGTTTGGCCCGGCGGAAAGGTCGAGCCGGAAGGCAAACCCGCTGTTTGCATGATCTGGTTGGGCGAAATGGCGCAATTGTCCGAGACGGTCGGCGCCGTAAATGTCACCGCAGCGGCGCATTCCCCTGCAAAAACATTCGCCGGGCAGGTCAGTTTGGGAGCAATGTTGTCGGTCACCGTCACAGTAGCCGTACCGGTTTTGCTGTTGCCGTTCACGTCGGTAGCCGTCAGGGTAACCGTACGGGCGCCCAACTGGCTGCAATCGAACGACGTCGGGCTAACGGCCCAGGAAGCAATCGAACATTCCGCATCGAAGCTGCCATTGTCGAACATTGCCGGCGTTACCTGCGCCTGGCCATTTGCCTGGAGCGATACGCTGGCATTTTTCAAAATCAATTGCGGTGGGTTCTGGTCGGTGATCGCAATGCTGCTGGTCAGGGTTTTTGAACAGCCTTTCGAATCGGTTACGGTCACCGTATAATTCCCCGGCCCGAGGCCCGAGGCGGTGGCGGTGGTGCTGCTCGCGCCGGCCGACCAGCTGTAGCTAAACGGCGGTGTGCCGCCCGTGGCGCCCACGGTAAGCAGGCCGGTTTTTGAATTTGGACAGGGAACGTTTTCTTTGGTGACAAAATTTAAAGCTACCGCCGCCGGACTGGTAATTTGGGTATTCAGCACCAGGGTGCAGCCCGCGCCGTCGGTCACCGTAACGGTGTAATTCGCAGGTGCCAGGTTGGAAATGGTTTTACCCACCTGCCCGTTCGACCAGTTGTAATTGATCGGGTTTTGACCGCCGGTAATATTGGCCGTAGCGCTGCCGTTGGCCGAGCCCGAGCAGCTCACCGGCGTTGGGGCTACCGTGCCCGCTAAGGTACAGTTCATGGCATTGACCTGGGCGCTGCGCACGGCAGTGCAGCCTTTGCTGTCGGTAATAGTGACGGTGTAGGTGCCCGGCGCCAGGTTGGAAATAATGGCCGTCGATTGCCCCGTGCTCCATTTGATGGAATACGGCGAGGTGCCGCCCGAAAAAGTCACGGTGGCAGTGCCGTTGTTCACACCTTGCATGGTTTGCGGCGTAGCGCTGGTGCTGACCTGCAAAGCTGCCGGTTGGTTGATCTGCACCTGCGCGGTGCCGGTGCAACCCTCTGCGTCGCTGACGGTTACGGTGTAGGCGCCGGCGCCCAGTCCGCTGGCGGAGGCGGTAGTGCTGCCGTTCGACCAGGCAAAGGTGTAGGCGCCCATGCCGCCGCTGCCACTGACGGTGGCGGCCCCGGTGGTTGTGCCAAAGCAGCTCACCTGGGTGGTATTGGAAATGGTGGCTTTCACCGGCAAGGCCTGGGATACTTCCACGCTATCGTAGGAAACGCAGCCGGTTTGCACGTTGGTGACCCGCAGGGTGTAGGTGCCCACGGCGTTCACGCGGGGGTAGAGACTGGTAGCGCCGGAAATGATGTTACCGTAGTAGGTAGTCCACAGGTAGGCAAAGCTCCCGAACGAGGAAGAGCCGAATCCGCTGAGCAAAATGGGGCTGTTCATGCAATTGAGCTGTTGCGGGTCGCCGGCAAAAGCGATGGGCAGTTGGGTTTTGTCGATCACCTGAACCGAGGAGGCCAGCGTGCAGCCGTTGGCTGGGTTGGTAGCGACGACGGTGTAAAAACCCGGTTGGGTCACCGAAGGGTTGCTACCGGTAGCGGTGAGCCCAATCGAGCACGGTGTCCACCGAGACCTGGCGGCGATTGGAAAATGGGATGTCGGAAAGGCGCGAAGCGATCTGCTGGGCGCGGCGCGTGAGTTCGCCGCGAGGCAGTGTCTCGATGACCAAAGACGCGATGAGGCCGAAGCGAAACAGGGCGATC
>CAZVZH010000346.1:0-759 GCA_964630705.1 uncultured Saprospiraceae bacterium
CCTTCGGCGTCGGTGATGAGGAAATTGTATTCCGGGTTGGCCTGGTCGCCCGTCAGGAAATACCGCTGTCGGACCGTCGCGGCCTGGCAGGCTTCGTTCAGGCGGACCAGCGTTTCGGCAACCGTATCGTACACACAGTAGCTCTGGAGCAGGGTTTTGCCTTTGGGGTCGGGCACGATGAAGGCGAAGTGCTCCGAAGATTGGTCGTAGGCCGGGCGCGCGTTTTTTTGTTGAAACCTGGCGCAACACAAGTCGATCAGTGCGCCGGTGTTGACGGCCTCGCCGGCAGGGATGGGCGCGGTGCTGCTCAGGCGGGTAGAGGCGTCGCGGTAGAGTTCGAACCAGAGCGATTTTTTGTCTGGAGAAAACTGCACCCGGTAGTTTTTCGGGTCGCGGCCGGCGGCAACGGCTACGCGGAACGCTGCCAACGCCTGGTTTTTGTCCGGGAACCAGTGCCGGCCCGTCCAGTGCAACCCGGTGTCGAGCAGGGAGAATTTCCAGCGCCAGGCCTCTTTTTCGGTGCGCAGGAAGCGGCGGCTTTGTTTTTGTTCGGCCAGGGCAGCCCAGGCGGCTTCCGCCGATTCGAAAGGTCGTTCGCCGCGGAGCTCGGTGCGGCCGTCGGCGATTTCCCAATTCCAGCGCAGGATCGGGCGGATATCGAGCGGCAGAGCGGCCGTGTCGAGGTAGCGGTTGCCCGGTTTTTCCAGCGGTATGAGACGCATTTTCGGCGTCGTGGGGCGGCCGGCTGGAGTCGTCTGG
>CAZVZH010000346.1:769-3560 GCA_964630705.1 uncultured Saprospiraceae bacterium
GCGCTGGACATTTTGGCGTCGGCGCTGATTTTCACCGGGTTGTTCTGCGCGTCGAGCAGTTCGAGGCGGTAGTGGTGGCTGGCCACAGGCAGGTTTTCGGCGGCCGGTGTCTGGGAAAACAAGCGGTGGACGGCCGTTTTTTGAAAACCTTCGAGCCGGCGCTCCAGGTCGGGGTAGTTGGCCGGGTTGCTGAGTTTTTCCAGGGTGTTTTTTGCCGTATGGAAACGCTGTTCGGCCGACACGTTGCCCAGGTTGCTGCTGAACAGGATTTGTTCGCGGTAGTCGGGCAGGCGGAAGCCCATGCAGGGCGTCACTTCGAAATTGCAGAGGTTGCGGCGGCGCCACTGGTCGATGCCGGCCAGCAGCTGAACCCGTTTTTCAAAACCGGAAACATTTTCGGTGTTCCAGGCCGGCGAAAAATAATCGAAAGCCTTGCCCCGGTTGCGGCCCGTGTCTTCGTATTCGCTGAGGAAAAGCGATTGTTTTTCCACCAGGGCGCGGCGGTTGTCCAACTCGGGTTGGTTGGCCTGGTATTGCAGCAGGGAAAAATCGGTGAATTGCTCGGCAAAACGGCTCAGCAGATGGTCCAAAAAGGCTTGCCGGCGGCGGAGGTACAAATTTTCGTCTTCCAGCATTTCCTGCAGAAAACGGAGGTAGGCCAGGGGCTGATAGGCCAGGACAAACAGGTGCCGGTCGTTGCCGTTTGGGGCGGCGCCTTCGCGGGAGTTGAGAACGAAATTGTCGGCCAGCGCAGCCAAAAAAGCTGCCTGTTCGGCTGCTTCGCGCGCTGCGATAGCGGAGGGGTAGCGCTGGGTTCCGATCAACACCAGCGCAGCCGGCTGTTGGGGTCGGAGCAGGAAAAAACAGCCGTACTTGTCCTGCTGGATGTCAATGGTAAAGTTGCCGCCGGCAAAGGTTTCGGAAAGTTGCCGGATGAGCGCCGAGCGCAACACCGCCGAGTCCTGGTAAAAATGTTCGACGAGTCCGGCCGGCGCGCCGCACACGTCGTTTTTAATGGTCAGGGCGGTGCGGGTATTTTTTTCCAATTGCCGGAGCGCCTGGGCGAGGGCCGCGTCGTTGAACACCGGCTCGGCAATCGCCGTGGAGACGCCGCCGCCGGAAAGCCGGTCGTAAAAGCGGATCAGTTTTTCAATGTTGGGCGTCGAGGCGGGTATTTGGGAAAAATAACTGCGCCGTTCGGCAGCGCTGCGCTCCGATTCGGGCCGGAGGGAAAACAACACGCGCAACTGCGCCAGTTGGGCCAGGTAGTCGGCCAGCAACTGGTCGAAAAACAGGAGGTAGCCTTTGAGTTGCAAGGCCTGGGCTTTGCGCTGGAGGGTGGCGCTGTCGGGCAGGCCGTCGGGACCGATGCCGTACACATTCGGAAAATCGTGCTGGATAGACCAGTAATCGGACAGGTCGGAACGATATTGGCCCTGGGTTGGCGTCCAGTCGAGGGCATTGGCCGCCAGGTGTGATTTTTTCTGGGCAGCCAGCATTTTGTGCACTTTTTCCCGGTTGTAGCTGATGATGCCGGCGTTGTTGCGGAAGTCGATGCAGGTGGTTTCCAGGTTGAAAACAGGCACGGCGTTTTCCGGAATGGCTGCCTCGTTGAGCCAGGCGCCGGGCGACACGGCCGGTACCGTGGGGCCTTCGAGTCGGAGCCGGCGCACCGTTTGCACCCCCTCGATAGCGAGCAGGAGTTGGTAGAGGTCGGACAAGCGGATGGATTTCCGCCGCGGCAGGTTTTCCAGTTCGGCGGTATCGACAAAGCCGAAGCTGTTTTTCAGGCGGGGCCGGCCGGCAAAAATTTCTTCGATAGGTTTGCCCTTGTCGAGCAGTTCCTGCAGGGTGTACAGCGGCGGGGTGGGCTGGATAAAGGCCCGGAGTTTGCGCAGCGCCTCGGCGTAAATTTTTTCCGGTTCGAAACCCGGCGCCAGCTCGATTTCAGCGCAGATTCCGAAGGGGATGGGGCTGAGCAGGGTGACGCAGAGAAAATCCTCGCAAAGGTTGCGGTGCGCCGAAAGGAGGAGGCGGACGGCGTCGCGCACCTGCTCGTCGGTGGCCCAGGGTTCTTTTTCGATGAGGACGCGGTAGAGGCCGTTGAGGTGGACGTGCAGGAAGGGGCCGGGGGTGTACTCTGGTTTATCTGATACTGGTTGGATCAAATCCCGCGAGCAATTGGGAACCGGGTCAGGTATGGGGAACGTGGCACCTGGGTTCGTTAGAGCCGCCAATTCGCCTTGGGCGAGGTTGACCAACAGGGGAACTTCCTGGTTTTCGGCGATTTCCAGCCAGGCGTTGCGCACGCAGGGAATTTCGAGCAGGAGTTTGCGGTAGTCAGTCGGGGTAACGGGGTTGATGGTCAGGGCCTGGGCCGGGCTGAGGAAATTGTCGTCGGGGCCGGTGCTGCCGGGCGGGCGGGCGATCAGGTCTTCGAAGGGCAGTTGGGTGCGGTAGCCCAGGTCGAGCAGGGCATAGCAGAGCGCTTCGAGGATGGTGATGCCCGGGTCGTGGGTGTTGTGGTCAGTCCAGAGTTTGCCCGAAAGGCGGCCGATATGGCCGAGCCCTTCCTGCCGCAGCACCTGAAAGTCGAGGTGGGGCGGAATAGTCGGGTCCTGCTCGAGGATGACGTCCGTTTTTTTAGTTTCCAAAAGATCGGTCATGGTACAATGCAATCGTTTGGTCCGATCGTGTCGGGTTTTTGGAAGAATTTATCCGGTTCGGGGCAGGTCCAGGGGGTAGTTGGTGGGGGTGGGCAATCTTCGTCGACGATGGTTACGCAAACGGT
>CAZVZH010000347.1:0-3559 GCA_964630705.1 uncultured Saprospiraceae bacterium
CCAGCGAAGCCCGACCCCGACCCCCGCCACGATCCGGGTTCGAGCGCCAAACCCGAGAATGAGCCCAGCGTATCGCCCATGGCGTCCCGCGTCGCGGCGGGCAGCCGGCCCAGCGCTGCCAGCCGGTAGGCTTTGCTCACGCCCGCGTTAGCCATGCCGCTGTGTCCTTGTGGTCACAGTATTTACCGGAATTTAGAAACGCGGACCCGCCGCCGGCAATTGCCGACAGCGCCGGCCTCGAGGGGCTGCCCCTGCTGCGCTGGCAGGAGCGGCAGCTGGAAAGCAGCCGTTGGGCACTTGAGGCTGAAAAAAAACGCTTGCTGCCCAGCTTCTTGTTCGGCCTGAACAGCCAATCCATCATCGGATACCAAACGGTGGACCAAACCGAGCGCTACTTCGACGGCTGGAAACGGTTCAATTACCTCCAGGCCGGCGTAGCGCTGCCGCTGTTCAGCCGGGCGCAACGCGCGCGCATCGCCGCGGCCGAAATTCAGGTGCTCCAGCAACAAAGCGAACTGGAAGCCGCCCGGCTGTTTGCCCGAACCGGCCAAGCTGCCGCACGTCAAGCCCTGCGCAAACACGCCGAAAGCCTGGCTTTTTACGAAGCGCAGCTGCTGCCCGAAGCGCAAACCCTGCTGGCCACCGCCGACCGCCAGTTGGCCGCCGGCGAAATCGACTACCTCCAGTGGGTGTTGCTCATCCAGCAGGTTTTCGAACTCAAGCACGAATGGCTCGAGGAGCAACGCCGGTACAATGCGGCCGCACTCGATCTGCAATTTTTCACCAACGACTAACAAGCGTTTCTACCATCATGAAATCCAATTTCGTATTCATAGCCGCCCTTTTTGTGGCGGCCTGCGGCGCCGAAAAAACGGACAATGCCGCTTCCGAAACCGCCGGCGTGCCGGAAACCCGCGTCCGGCTCGACTCTACCCAACTCCGCAACGCCGGCATTTTGCTGGGGCAAGCCGAAACCGCCGCCGTACCGGGTATTCTCCGGCTCAACGGCGCGATCGACGTGCCGCCGCAAAGCATGGTGAGCGTCAGTTTCCCCCTGGGCGGCTACCTGCGCTCGAGCCAATTGTTGCCCGGCATGCACGTGCGCAAGGGCCAGGTGCTGGCCGTGCTCGAAGACCAACAAATCATTCAGCTCCAACAGGACTACCTGCTCGCACAAACACAGTTGCGCCTGCTCGAAAACGAGCTCAACCGCCAGCAAACGCTCAACGCCGGCAAAGCCAGCAGCGACAAGGTGCTCGAACAAGCCAAAGCCGACTGGGAAAGCCAAAAAATTACCCTGCGCGCCCTGGCCGAAAAACTCCGGCTCATCGGCATCAACCCCGAGGAGCTCACCGAAGCCCGGCTCTCGCGCAGCGTCAGCCTCCGCTCGCCGATCGACGGTTTCGTTTCAAAAGTGGCCGTCAACATCGGGAAATACACCGCGCCGACCGACGTGCTGTTCGAACTGGTCAACCCCGACGACATCCACCTCAACCTCACGGTGTTTGAAAAAGACCTGCACAGCCTGGCCATCGGCCAAAAGGTGCTGGCCAGCACCAGCGACGCGCCCGAACGGAAATACCCAGCCGAGATCATCCTCATCAGCCGCAACCTCGGGCCCGACCGCAGCGCTGAAGTGCATTGTCATTTTGAAAAATACGACCACCAGCGGTTGCTACCCGGCATGTTTATGAACGCCGAAGTGGCAATCCGTTCGGGCCAGGGGCTGGTAGTGCCGGAGTCGGCTGTGGTGCGCTGGGAAAACCAGCACTATATTTTCACCGAGCTGGAGCCCGGTTTTTTTCAACTGGAACCGGTGGAGATCGGCGCCGCGCACGAGGGCAGGCAGGAAATCCGGCCCAAAAATGCCGGCAGCCTCAACGGGCGCCGGGTGGTGCTGCACAATGCCTACGCCTTGTTGATGAAAATGAAAAACAGCGCGGAGGAGTGAGTAGCCTTCTGGGGAGGAAAGTACGGGGGAATAAAGTCAAAATGTAAAATGTAAAAGTCAAAAGTCAAAAGGGAGTTTCCGAAGCAAGCATACTGAGAACGACTATGGTCGGCACTCTCTTTGCGACGATAACTCCCTTTTGACTTTTGACTTTTACATTTTACATTTTGACTTTATTCCCCGGTATTTCCCTTTGGTAAATAGCTATGCGAAGTTCATCCTCCCACCCGTTCCAGAAACTCCTCCTCGGTCCAAATCTCGACCGTGCCCAGCTCCTGCGCTTTTTTCAGTTTGCTGCCGGCTTTTTCACCGACGACGAGGATGTTCAGGTTTTTGCTCACGCCGCTCGAAATGCTCGCTCCGGCGGCCGCGGCGCGGGCTTCGGCCTGTTCGCGGGTGAGTTGGCTGAGCGTTCCGGTAAACAGGATGGTTTTGCCCACGAGGGGGCCGTCGGCAGCACTGGCGGGGCGCCGGTCGGCGTCGGTTTGGCGGAGGTTGACGCCGAGCTGCTCCATGGTTTGCAGCAGTTCGAGGTTGTGTTCGTTTTGAAAAAAATGGTACACGTTGCGGGCGAGCACCGGGCCGATGTCTTTGATTTCCTGGTAGCGCTCCAAGTCCCAGTTGCGCAGTACGAGTACGTGGTCGATCACAGCGGCGAGCAGTTTCGACGATTTTTGGCCGAGGTGGTGGATGCTGAGGCTGTGCAGGAGGCGGTAGATGGGGTTTTGTT
Organism: uncultured Saprospiraceae bacterium; assembly: GCA_964630705.1. Taxonomy (GTDB): domain Bacteria; phylum Bacteroidota; class Bacteroidia; order Chitinophagales; family Saprospiraceae; genus M3007. The sequence continues at coordinate 2,682 of CAZVZH010000347.1, forward strand.
TGGCTTTTTCGACGGCGGCCTGGAGGTTAGCCGCTGATTTTTCGCCGAAGCCTTCGAGTTGGGCGATCTGCTCGTAGTCGAGTCGGTACAAGTCGGCGATGGAATGCAGCCAGCCCAGGCGGTAGAAGCGCAGGATGGTGCTTTCGCCCATGCCCTCGATGTCCATGGCGTGTTTGGAGGTGTGAAAAATCATGCGCTGGAGCACCTGGGCTTCGCATTCTGCATTTTCACAGCGCCAGATGGCTTCCTCTTCGGGCTTGACGAGCAGGCTCTGGCACACCGGGCAGAGGCTGGGGTAGTGCACGGGCGTTTCGGAACCGTCGCGCAGTTCGGCCAGGCTTTTGACGATGTACGGGATCACATCGCCGGCGCGTTCGACGAGCACCTGATCGCCAATGCGGATGTCTTTGCTCCGGATAAATTCTTCGTTGTGCAGGCTGACATTTTGCACCGTCACTCCGGCGAGCTGTACAGGCTCGAGTTTGGCCACGGGGGTGACGGCGCCGGTTTTTCCGACCTGAAACTCCACGTCGCGCAGCCGGGTAGTGGCTTGCCGGGCTTTAAATTTGAAAGCAATGGCCCAGCGGGGGTGGTGGCTGGTGCTGCCGCAGCGGGCTTGCAGGTCGAGGCTGTTTACTTTCACGACCATGCCGTCAATTTCGTAGGGGTAGGCGTCGCGGCCTTGTTGCCAGGCGTCGCAAAAGGCGATCACTTCGCCGATGTTGCGGCATATTTTGCGCTCGGGCAAGGCCCCACCCCCTGCCCCTCCCCCAAGTGGGAGGGGAGCCAGCCCGGGCACCTTGAAGCCCAGGGAGTCGAGCAGGAGGATGGTATCGTTGTGGCTGGGAAAGCGGTCGAGCGCGCTTTTGCCGGCAGCG
>CAZVZH010000348.1:0-3301 GCA_964630705.1 uncultured Saprospiraceae bacterium
AGGTCGGCAATGGCAAAACCCGCCAGTTGGCCGTCGATTTCGCCTACCCAGCCCTTCCCGCGCCGGCTGAGGTACTCGACGTAGTCGGGTTCGGTCACCAGTGCCGGGTTCGACAGCACGTTTTCCCGGACCGAATGGCGGATGCGTTGGAGTTCGGGAATATCGGAAAGTTGTGCTTCGCGGAGCTGCATGGTGCGCGTACAAGGAATTTTCAAACAGGGTTTAAAAGTACGCTACCGGCTGTAAAAATCTAAAAAAGCCCTACATTTCGAGCGCCAGGCCGGTTCAAAACCCAATATTTTATGGAAAAAAAACTCGCCATCCTGCTCGCCGACGACCACCAGCTGGTACGCAAGGGTTTTCGCGCCTTGCTCGAAGAACTCGATTTTGTAGAAATAGCCGGCGAAGCGGCCAACGGCCAGGAACTCATCGGCCTGCTGCGCCGGGGGGTGAAGGCCGATCTGGTACTGCTCGACTGCGAGATGCCGGTGCTCGACGGACTGGAAACGCTGGCGCTAATCAAACGCGATTTTTTCGGCCTGAAGGTCGTTTTGCTCACCATGCTGCAAAACCGCGAACTGATCCAAAATGCCGTTGCGGGCGGCGCCGACGGTTTTTTGTTCAAAAACGCCTCGCTCGAGGATCTGCGCGAAGCCGTGCAGCGGGTAGCCAAAGGGGAAAAATATTTTTCCAGCGCCGTGACGCTCACCCTGCTCCAGCCAACCCCTACGACCGGACACAACGCCTTGCAACAACTGACCGCCCGCGAAATCGAAATTTTAAAACTGGTCGCTCAAGGCTTTTCCAGCGCTGAAATCGGCGCCCAGTTGTACATCAGCCCCCGCACCGTGGACACGCATCGCAACAACCTCATTCAGAAACTGGAAGTGAACGGTATCGCCGGGCTGGTGCAGTTCGCACTGCGGCATAAACTGATCTGATTTTCGCGGTAGGATGGCGCTATCATCCCGCCTGATCCTGCCTGAGGCAATTTTACCCTTGATTCGCGTACCCCGCCCCCAATCCTGCCAATTCCGTCAATACCCGAGCTCCCGGCGCGCCAGAAAAAGAAGCACCGCCTCGCGGTAGTCGCTGCCACCCTTAGCCATCAGGTTGGTATGGCCGGCGCCAGGCACAGGCAAAAAGGTTTTGTCTGCAGAAGCCAGGTTGGCAAAAATTTGCCGGCCGTACTCAATTTTTATCCGGTCGTCGGCAGTACCATGGGCCAGCAAAATAGGTTGGCGGATTTGGCGGGCCGCTGCTGCCGGCCGGATGGAATCGGCGGAAAAATGCGCCAGCTGTTCGGCCCTGGCGATACCGTCGTCGGTAAACCACTGCCAGGAGAATTTCAGCCGCCGGCGCTGATAATCCTGCACGATTGTCCGAAAATCGGCAAAGGTGCTCTGCACGATACCGAACTCCAGGCGGGGGTCCACGGCCAAGGCTTGCAGCGCGATGGCCCCGCCCAGCGAATTGCCCCAAACGCCAATTTTACCGCCTTTTTTTTGTTTGGAAACAAAGTCGGCAATAGCAGCCACATCGTATTTTTCATAAAAACCGTAGGTGCAAAATTCGCCGTCGCTTTCACCGTGGGCGCGCCCGTCGAGCAGCACGGTTTCATAGCCGTTTTGCCACAGCCAGGCAGCCGTTGGCAGCCAGCGCTCCTTGCAGGCGCCGATGCCGTGTAGCAGGATGATGGTCGTTTTGTTCGAATCGGCCGACTTATGCACCCAATAGCCGCGCAGGCTCAGCCCGTCGGGCGTGCGCACTTCAATTTTTTCAAAAGGCAAATCGTAGTCGGCTGGCGAACCTGAAAAATTGTACTTGGCCGGGTCAACGATCATGTACGGCGCCGCCTGATACAGAAAGGTAAATCCGCCGGTAGCAAAAAGCGGAAGCAAGAGCAAAAGCGCCCAGCGCCAGCGCAGCAAACGGAAACGGGTTGTTTTTGTCATAGCGGCAAAAAAACAGCAAACCGGGCCGGATTGTTGCCCGGCGCCGGAAACGGCACTAGTGGCTGTCCAGAAACCTGCTGGCTTGCAGCCCGGCTTCGAGCAAGGTTTCCACCGAGGCCTGCGACAAGGCCCGCCGCTGGTGCTCTTCCTGGCTAAAATCGGCGCGTTCCTTCACACTTTGCGCGCTGCGGGTCAGCATGTTCGTATGCGGAATGATGCCGGTGCGCACGTCCATCAGCACCACCTCGCAGGTGGCGAAAGCCCGCGCCTCATCCTTTTTAAATGCCCGCACTTTCCGAAAAAGGTCGCTGTGCAGGGTAAACACCAGCAAAACGTCGGCTTGCAACCGCACGGCCGCCTCCCGCAATTGAAAAATGTTGGGCCGCAAGCCGGTGACCATGGTCGGCAAAAACAACACTTCCTCCACCCGGCGCGTTTGGCGCAAGGCCTGTTGAAAAGTGTCCATCAGCAGTTGCTGGGTGCGCAGGTTGTCCTCGTCGTACCAGCTCCAGGCGCCGTAGCGCGATTGCGTGCCGCCGTACTGAAAAACAGCCAGCCGGATGCTGTCGGGGATGACGATTTGCCCATCGAGGATGCGCGGGATGTCGAGCTCGGAAATGGTTTTTTCCTTGTAATCGAACAGCGATTCGGTGAGCACCGGCCCACCTTTGCTTCTATAACCCATGTCATAGTCGCTAAACGCAGGTCGGGAAGTGTCGCAGGAAAAGCAAAAAAACAGGGGCAGGCAAAGCAGGGAAATCTGTTTCATATTTTTTTTCGAAAAAAACGCCTGCCTCCCGCGTCGTGTTGCTTCAGTGCAGCACTACAAGCCGCTCCGCCACTGCCGCCGCCACCCGCTGGCCGTCCATCGCTGCCGACAAAATGCCCCCGGCAAACCCGGCCCCTTCGCCGCAGGGGTACAAGCCGGCAACATCCGGGTGCATCAGCGTCGCCGGGTCGCGCGGGATACGCACGGGCGCGCTGGTGCGGCTTTCCGTACCGACCACCACCGCCGTTTCGGTGTGGTAGCCGCGCATCATTTTGCCAAACTGCGCCAAGCCGTCCCGCAAACGACGGTAAATAAACCCGGGTAAAAGTTCGAACAAAGGCGCCGGAAAAATACCCGGGATGTACGAGCTGCCGGGCAAATCGGCCGACAGCCGGCCGGCGATAAAATCGGGCAGGCGCAGGGCGGGCGCGCGCTGGCTGCCGTCGCCGGCTTCGAACATGCGGCGCTCTACTTCGGCCTGAAATTCCAGGTGGGCAAACACCCCGTGCGCCTGCCAGGCTTGCAGGTCGTCGGCCTCCACGGAGGTCACCACGCCCGAATTGGCATACGGCGAATC
>CAZVZH010000348.1:3311-3541 GCA_964630705.1 uncultured Saprospiraceae bacterium
CTCATGCCGTTCACCACGATCTCGCCGGGCGCCGTAGCTGCGGGCACGATCAGGCCGCCCGGACACATGCAAAAAGAAAAAACGCCGCGTTCCCGCACCTGACACACCAAGCTGTAACTCGCCGCCGGAAGGTAGTCGCCGCGCTGCGCCCGGCCATACTGTACCTGATCGACCAGCGGCTGCGGATGCTCCACGCGTACGCCCAGGGCGAAAGGTTTGGCTTCGAGGCG
>CAZVZH010000349.1:0-3532 GCA_964630705.1 uncultured Saprospiraceae bacterium
GCCGTCCAGTTGTTGCAATGCCGCCGGGTTGGAAGCCAGCAACGGCCGCAAGTGGCCGCCGAAGTAACCGACGCGGCGCCAGTCCTGCTCGTTAGCAAACCGGAAATGCGTGGGCGGCTGAAGCGAAAACTTTTCTGTGGATACCTGCCGGACGGCAAACAAACCCAGCGGGCGGGCGCCCAGTTCGAGGGCGGCGGGCGGCTGGCTGAAAACCGCGTTAAAGACGGCCAAGCAAAGGAAAAGGAGTAAGCATAAACTGCGCATGACAAAAATTTTATAGGTGGCTAAAATTACCCGGTACAAACCAGCCGCCGTACTTTTCAAGCCGCATTTTTAAATTTTACCCAACGGATATGATCTTCGCTTTCCTGGGCATCAGCCTGTTTTTTATCGCCCTCGGCTATTTAATTACCGAAAACAACGCCCGTTTTTTACTTGCCGGCTACAACACCATGCGGCCGGAGGAGCGGGCGAAAATCGACCTGAAAAGCTACCTGGCGCGTTTCAAAAAATTTCACCTCTGGCTGGGCTTGAGCTATTTTGCCGGCGGCGTGTTGCTGCTGTACCTGGCAGGTGATTTGGCGGCCGGGCTGTTTCTGGTGCTGTACCCGCTCGTCGCTTACCTGTATTTTGCGCTGGCCGGCCACCGGCACTCCGGGGCGCCAATGTCCCGCCTGAACCGACTGGCCGTGTACGTGCTGCTGGGTGCGCTGGCCTTTGTGTCGGTTACCTTGGCGCTGGGCTTGCGGGCTGATCCGTTGAAGGTGGAATCCGGCCGCCTGGAGTTCACCGGCAGCAACGCCGAAACGCTGCTGGCTGCCGACATCCACTCGGTGGAACTGACCGACAGCCTGCCGGAATTTTCCATGCGGGTGAACGGCTTCGCGCTCGGTCCGGTGCGCAAAGGGTTGTTTCGCACCACCGGCGGCAGCCTGGTCAAACTGATGCTGAACACCGACGCCAAGCCGTACCTGCTGGTGACTAAATCCGACGGCGGGCGCATTTTTTATTCGGCAAAAAAACCGTCGAACGCGGAGGTTTTTGAAAACATGAAACAGGCACTGCCTGGGGTGGAATTCAAAGTTCCCGCTGAATAATTTACCCGCTTAAGCATAAACCTGCGGGAAAATACGCTACGGTAGCTTCAAAAAAACTGCGGGATATTACGCTGTACTGGCTACCGGCGCCAAATTTTAAACCCGTCCATATTTTCGCATATTTGTGCGTGGCAGGCTCCGCTGCTACCAAACTATCCGCCATGAAAAAATACATCGCCGCCATCGACCAGGGCACGACCAGCACGCGCTGCATCATTTTTGACAAACAAGGCAACATCGTTTCGATGGGGCAAAAAGAGCACGCGCAAATTTATCCCCAGCCCGGCTGGGTGGAGCACGACCCCGAGGAAATCTGGCGCAACACGCTCGAAGTGATCGCCCAGGCCCGTATCGCCCGCAGCATCGGCATCGACGACATCGCCGCCGTCGGCATCACGAACCAGCGCGAAACCACCGTGGTCTGGAACCGCAAAACCGGCCGGCCGTACTACAACGCCATCGTCTGGCAAGACACCCGTACCAGCGAGCTCGTGCGCATCCACAAGGAAAAAGAGATCGACGACTGGTACCGGGTCACCACAGGCCTGCCCCTGGCCACCTACTTCAGCGCGCTCAAACTCCGTTGGTTGCTCGACAACGTGCCCAACCTGCGCCGCGACGCCGAAAAAGGCGACGCCTTGTTCGGCAACATGGATACCTACCTCATCTGGAAACTCACCGGCGGCAACCGCGGCGGCCTGCACATCACCGACGTGACCAACGCCTCCCGCACCCAAATGATGAACCTGTTCAACGTGCGCTGGGACCGCGAGCTGCTCAGCCGCCTGGACATCCCGCGCACGATGCTGCCCAAGATCATGCCCAGCAGCCGGGTGTACGGCACCATCAGCGCCGAACCCCTGCAAAGCGTACCCCTGGCCGGCGACCTCGGCGATCAGCAGGCGGCCCTGCTCGGCCAGGCCTGCCTGGAGCCCGGCGAGGCCAAAAACACCTACGGCACGGGCTGTTTCATGCTGATGAACACGGGCACCAAAATCGTTCCCTCGCGCTTCGGCCTGCTCACCACGGTGGCCTACCAGTTCGACGATAAACCCGTGCACTACGCCCTGGAAGGTTCCGTGGCCATTGCCGGGGCGCTGGTGCAGTGGCTGCGCGACAACCTCGGCCTCATCCAAAACAGCGCCGACATCGAAGCGCTTGCCCGCTCGGTCGACGACAACGGCGGCGTGTACTTCGTGCCGGCCTTTTCGGGCCTCTATGCCCCCTACTGGAACACCCACGCCCGCGGCCTCATCGGCGGCCTCACGCGTTACGCCAACAAAGGCCACATCGCCCGCGCCGCCCTGGAAGCCACGGCTTTCCAAACCTACGAAGTGCTGCGCGCTATGGAAAACGACTCCGGCATCCAGCTGAGCTCCCTGCGGGTCGACGGCGGCATGGTGGTCAACGAACTGCTCATGCAATTCCAGGCCGACATGCTCGATGTGCCCGTCATCCGGCCCAAAATGATCGAAACCACGGCACTCGGCGCCGCCTATGCTGCCGGTATCGCTGTCGGCTACTGGACCGGCTTCGACGACCTCAAACGCAACTGGGGGGTGGACAAAACCTGGACGCCCGATTTGGCTGAGCACGAGCGGAATGGTTTGTATCTTAATTGGCACAAGGCTGTGGAGCGTTCTTTGGATTGGGAGCAGTAACGCCGACAGTATGTCGGCGTGAAAAAATTGCAAAAAAGCAATCGCAAAAGCCGCATAGGCATAGCGTCTATCAAGTTTAAGTCCTCAAATCCGCCCCTATGACACACTCTAATCTCTTAATTTTAATATTCATCCTTCTATTCATCTTGTCGTGCAAAAACGACGCGGTTGAAGCTGCCAGCTCCAGGAAAATTCAAATAAGCGATTTAATAATCCTAAAAAATTCATGTAGTACCGACACTGCTTTCCATCGCATAAGAACTACCGGTTCTACCCTGGACAGTAAATATCTACCATTGCTGCTATCAGCCACTTTAAAAAACAGCAGCGGCGACACAATTGTCATAGAAACCAGTCCAAGAGAAAATGTAGTGTTTGATGTAAATGAGCAGATTCAGGTTAAATACCCGGAATTTAGACATGAACAGTTCCATACTGAACCTGTAATGACCAGATGGGACACCTTGTCTCCCCTGGCATCCAAAACATGCCTTATACCACACCCGGGGCCATTGTCTTTGGAGCACGGCGGCCAGATTTATCTCAAGGTTGGGATAAGATTCTGTTATTTGCAACCCGATACTGTGCGGTTACGAGACTCCACGTATTTGGTATTGCCCTATAAATGTGTTGAAAAAGATCAGTATGCTAAAAGCGTGGTTGTTCGCGTAAATCTCCTAAAGAACCAGGCTTGGCTATCGGACAGTACTTTCGAAGCAGTGCTTGAAAATTACAAATGCCGGGGTTACAGAAGGGCTTTATACTTTTGAATAG
>CAZVZH010000350.1:0-3531 GCA_964630705.1 uncultured Saprospiraceae bacterium
AAGCCGCCGGCATCTGGAACTCCGGCTACGGCCTCAGCGTCGTCGTGTCGGACCTCAACCGCGACGGCCGGCCCGATGTGTACGTGGGCAACGACTTTATCCGCCCCGACTTTTTTTACGTCAACAACGGCAACGGCACCTTCACCGACCGCCTGCAGGACTATTTCCGCCACACCTGCCGCCACACTATGGGCTCCGACCTGACCGATTTTGACAACGACGGCCTCGTCGACCTGTACACCGTCGACATGTTCCCCATGACCAACCACCGCCTCAAAAGCACCCGCGTGACTATGTCGCAAAGCGCCTACACCGCTACGGTGCAGGCGGGCTATTTCGAGCCTGTGGTGCGCAATGTGCTCCAGCGCAACAACGGCAACGGCACCTTTTCCGACATCGCCTGCCTGGCCGGCGTACACCGCACCGAATGGTCGTGGAGCAACCTCCTTTTCGACATCGACAACGACGGCCTGCGCGACCTGCACGTGGCCAACGGATACCGCCGCAACCTCAACGACAACGACTTTTTCGAGTACAAGTTCGACGAGATCACCAAGCTCGTCGACCCCTTCAACCTCAAATCCTATTTCAAGGATATTCACCAGTTTCTCCGCCTCATCCCCACCTACAAATCGCGCAACCTTTGTTATAAAAACAACGGCAACTGGACCTTCACCGACAAATCGGGCGACTGGCTGACCATGCCCGCATCCTGGTCGAACGGCGGCGCCTGGACCGACCTCGACAACGACGGCGACCTCGACCTCGTCGTGAACAACCTGGAAGACCAACCCTTTGTATACCAAAACCTCAGCAGCGACAAAAAAGCCAACAATTACCTCCAACTGCAACTCCGCGGCAGCGCCCAAAATCCTTTCGCCATCGGCGCTTCGGCGCTGATCGAATACAACAGCGGCCAAATCCAGTACCTCGAACTCAACCCCGTGCGCGGCATTTTTTCCTCCGTGGAATACCTGTTGCATTTCGGCCTCGGCAAAACCGCTCAGGTAGACAAACTCACCGTGCGCTGGCCCGATGGCAAAACCCAAACCCTTACCGGCATTGCCGCCAACCAACGCCTCCAACTCCGGTATGCCGACGCTTCCGGCTATGTCAAACACCTGTCGCCCATCAACCCGCAACAGCTGTATTTTCAAGATAAAACCGCCTCTATTCCGCTCCAATACACCCACCGCGAAAACGCCTACAACGACTTCGAAGCCTGGCCGCTCAACCTCATGAAAGAAAGCGAACTCGGGCCGCAAATCACCGTGGGCGACGTAAACGGCGATGGCCTCGACGACTTTTTTGCCGGCAACGCCTTCGACCAGCCCGCCGCGCTGTTTATCCAAACCCCCGCCGGCGGCTTCCGCCAGTCGAGCGCCGCCACCTGGGAGCAAGACAAAGCGTACGAAGACCAGGGCGGCGTGTTTTTCGATGCCGATGCCGACGGCGACCTCGACCTGTACGTCGTCAGCGGCGGCATGGAAGCCGTAAGTCCGCTGGCCTGGCAACACCGCCTGTATCTCAACGATGGCGCCGGCAATTTCACCAAAGCGCAAAACGCGTTGCCGGAAATCAAATCCTGCGGCATGCGCGCGCTGGCCGCCGACCTCGACGCCGACGGCGACCTCGACCTCGCTGTGGGCGGCCGTGTTACCGGTGGCAAATGGCCGCTCACCCCGCGCAGTGTTATCCTGCTCAACGATGGCAAGGGCCGCTTCACCGACGCAACGGCTCAACTGGCCCCGGCGTTCGAACACTGCGGCATGGTGACCGACCTGCGCCTGGCTCAACTCGACGGCAAGGGCAGCCCCGAACTCGTCGTTTGCGGCGAGTGGATGCCCATCACGGTGTTCCAATACAATGGGAAACAATGGGTTGACGCCACCGAAGCCTTCGGCTTTGCCCAGTCGAACGGCCTTTGGAACAGCCTGGCTACCGCCGACCTCGACGGCGACGGCGACCTCGACCTCGTAACGGGCAACCTCGGCCTCAACTCGCGCTTGCAAGCTTCGGCGGAAGGGCCGCTGCGGATTTTTGCCAGCGACTTCGATAAAAACAACATCCTAGACCCGATCGTCACCTACGTGGAAGGCGGCAAGAATTTCCCGCTGATCCAAAAGATGGCCATGCACCAGCAGCTGCCCAAGGTGAAAAAGAAATTTTTGTTTGCCAAAGACTACTGCCGCGCCGGCATCGAGGATATTTTCCCCTCGGAAGACCTCGACGCCGCGCTCCAACTCTACGCCTACACCCTGGCCAGCTGCTGGTGGGAAAACCGCGGCGGCAAATTTGTCCGGCGCCCCCTGCCCTCCCCTGCCCAGATCGCCCCGGCCAACGGCATCCTCTGCGCCGATTTCACCGGCGACGGCCTGCCCGACTTGCTCCTCGCCGGCAACAAATACGGCATGGAAGTGGAAACCAACCGCCTCGACGCCGGCAACGGCGTGCTGCTGCGCGGCGACGGCAAAGGCAATTTTCAATTTGTCGACAACCTTCAATCGGGCTTCTGGGCCAGCCGGGAAGCGCGCGACCTGGCGCTTCTGCGCGGCCCCGGCGGCAAACGCCGCGTGTTGGTGGCCAACAACAACAGCGGCTTGCAGGTGTACGAGGCGCTTCGATAACCTTTCAAATTGACCTTTTCAAATTAGACTTTTGACTTAAAACAGCACCCCCGCGAGGTATTCCAAAAAAGTCAAAAGTCTAATTTGAACAGGTCAATTTGAAAAATCTTAAACCGATGAACCCAAAGCGTGAACAAAAACTCCGGCAGGTAATCCGGCGCAGCCAACCCGACCTGACCGTTATTCTCGAAAATGTGTTCGACCCGCTCAACATCAGCGCGGTGTTGCGCAGTTGCGACGCGGTGGGCGTTCGGGAAATTTTCATTGTCTACACGGTCGATTATTTGAAAAAACGCGGCCTCAAATTGGGTAAAAAAACCTCGGGCGGCGCGTTCAAATGGATCGACTTCTACGTGTTCAACGACCTGGAAGAGTGCTTCCGGCGCGTCCGCGAGCGCTACGGCCGCATCCTCGCCACCCGCCTGGGCGAAACCAGCCGCTCGCTCTACGAACTCGACCTGAGCCAACCCACCGCCCTACTCTTTGGCAACGAAGACGAAGGCGTGACTGCCGAAGCCCTGGCCCTGGCCGACGGCAATTTCCTCATTCCGCAGGCAGGTTTTACCGAAAGCCTCAATATTTCGGTGGCCTGCGCCGTGTCGCTGTTCGAAGCGCAGCGGCAGCGCCGGGCCAAGGGCTACTACGACGAGCACCCGCGGTTCGGCCCGGAGCAGCAGGAACTGTTGTTTCGCCGTTGGGAAAATATGCTGGTCGGGAAATCCTGGCCGCAACGCTACGCTATTCCGGTTACGAAAGAATCCGCACCTTTGCTACCGGTGTTTGTGGAGCGCGAGGAGCACTCACCAGGGAAAAAGCAAAAGATACGGCCCAACCCCAACACCAAATTTGAACTCTAATATCCACCAACATCACTCCAAACTTCAAACTCCAAACTTCAAACTCC
>CAZVZH010000351.1:0-3526 GCA_964630705.1 uncultured Saprospiraceae bacterium
CAGACGACGACCCGGCCAACGACGCCGCAACCGCCGCCTTTCCCCTGGGCCGGCTCTCCGGCAGCTACACCGTGGGCGGCGCCAACCCGGATTTCCCGACAGTCAAAGCCGCGCTCAACGCCCTCCAATACCCTGGCATTTGTGGTTCGGTGGTATTCAACATCCGCCCAGGGGTGTACGTGGAGGAGCATACCCTTTCGACGCTGCAGTACGCGCCCGACAATTACAGCATTGTGTTTCAGTCGGAATCGGGCAATCCGGCCGACGTGGTCCTGACCTCCCCGGCCGGCTCCATTTATCAGTACCCGACCCTGGTACTGGACGGGATTAAGCACGTTACCCTGCAAAATCTGACGCTGAAATCAAACGGCGGCAGCACGCAGAACCGGCCCTTGGTGATCAAAAACGGGGCTTCGGATATTCAAATCCTGAACAACATGCTGGAGGGGACGCAGACGAGTGCCGCGGGCGACAACTTCGCGATCATCAACGTGACCGGCGCCGGCTGCAGCCAGTTAGTTTTTAAAAACAATACTTTCCGCTACGGCGGCGCCGGGCTGTTACTCACCGCCACGCAGACCGCGCCCGGCGCCGGCAACCGCGTGGAAAATAACAGCTTTCAGCACCAGTTTCACCGCGGCCTGGTTTGCCTTAACCAAAAAGCGGTGGTCGTCAGCGGGAACAGCGTGAGCACTACTGCCGCCCTGTATGCGGTGGTGGGCATTCATATGGAGCGCTGCACAGATACCTTTGTCGTTGCCCGGAATTCCATCCGCTTGGAAACTGGCGTCGGCCTGAATTTGCGACTTTGCAACTCGGTCGCCAGCGGTTTAGGCCGGGTGCACAACAATTTTATTCATGTTGAGGAAAACCTGGGCCAGCATAATGATTACACCAACGGTATCGGCATCGAGGACTCTTACCGCCTCGACATCGATTTTAATACCATACGGCTCAAAAACGGCAATACGTTCAGCAGCACCTCCAACTGTATCGACCTGTACATGAACAACCCCGGGGCGTTCAATTTGATCAACCTGCGGAACAACGTGTTGAGCAATTCCGGAAACGGCGAAATCTTCAGGCTGCGCAGCAACGGCATGGCCATATCGGCGCAGAAAATTTTCAATAGTATCGACCGCAATGCCTATCAGCTCGAGGGCATCCGCTTTGCCGAAGCAGACGTGACGGAAGCGCCTTACTCGGTGTACATCACCAGCCTGGACGAGTGGAAGATCATGCTGAACAAGGATTTTAGCTCCTTCCTCGCCAACCCGCAGTTTGTTGGCGGCGACTTGCACATCGTTCCGCAAACCGCCAATTACGCGCTGAGCGGTACGGCCCTGCCCCTGCCCGGCCTCTATGGCGACATCGACGGCGAGCCGCGCGACCCGCTGCGGCCCGATATCGGCGCCGACGAGTTTGCGCACCCGCCCCTCGATGCCGGCGCCGGCGCCCTCGTTCAAACCGCCCGCTATTGCGCCGGCACCGGCCCGGTGTACGCCACACTTAAAAACTACGGGCTCGACACCTTGCATTCGGCGACCGTCAACTGGACGGTGAACAACAGCGCCCAGCCGCCGTATGCCTGGAGCGGCGCGCTGGCTTCGGGCGCCGAATCCGACACCTTGCATCTGGGCGATTTTAATTTTACCGGCGGGGTAAACTACGTCGTCGAAGTATGGACAGAAGCGCCGAACGGCCTGGCCGACCAGGTTCCGGCAAACGACCGCATTGCGGCCAACACCCGCGGGGGCGGCCTGGCCGGAACCTACACAATCGGGGGCGCCAACGCCGATTTTGCCAGTTTTACCGCTGCAAAAAATGCGCTGGTGACCAACGGCGTTTGCCGGGCAGTCACCTTCCGGGTGCGGCCCGGCGTGTACACCGAGCAGGTTTCTTTTCCTGAAATAGCAGGCGTCTCGGAAGTCAATACCGTGACGTTTGAGGCAGAAAACGGCTACCAACAGTCGGTACTGCTGCGCTTCTCCGCCAGCAATGCGGCCAATTACACCCTGCAGCTCGATGGCGCCGATTATTTTACGTTTCAGAACCTGTCGTTTACGACGACCAACAATGTCAACTACAATACCGTACTCTACCTGAAAAACGGGGCAAACCACAACCGCTTTATCCACAACCGCTTTGAGGGGCGTGAAAATCCGCAGAATTACAACGGGCATTACCTGATCGATTCGGACAGTTCGCTGGATGAATACAACCTGTTCGAAGACAATACGTTGCTTTACGGCGCCTACGGCATTTGGATGAAAGGAAGCGCCAACCATGTGGGCCCCATCTTGCAGTACGAACGCGGCAACCGGTTTATCAACAATACGATCACGCGTGCGCACCACAGCTTGTACCTGGAATACCAGCAAGACCCCGTAGTGGAGAAAAACAACATTACCATGGCCGTACCCACCTGGATAGAGTTTGGCAACGGCGGTATTCATCTCGAATTCGCTCTCGGCAACATCCGGGTGCTGGGCAACAAAGTGACGGGTTCGACCGAAAGCGGGATTTGGATCTACGGCGCCCGCTCTAGCGCGGCTGGGCGGGGCTTGATCGCCAACAACATGGTCAGCCTTACCAATACCACGGGTATTACTGTGAGCAACGCCATGTTGTTGGGGCAATGCATTCGTCAGGACATCCAGTTCAACAACCTGCAAGTGTACGGGCCGATAACCCACCCCTATTGCTACACCTTGTATTTCCCATACGGCCCGATGCTGGACATCACCGCCAAAAATAACAATTTCATTAACCTGACCAGCCAGGGCGCCGCTATGTATACACAGGGCAGCTTTCTGGCCGCCTCCGATTACAACAATTTTTTGGCCGCCAATGGCAGGCTCGCCATCCTGAATGGCTCCCTGTACACCGACCTGGCCAGCATGCAGGCCGGCACCGGAATGGAAACCCATTCGCTGGCCGTCGACCCGCTTTTCGTATCGAACACCGACCTGCACCTGAGCGCTGGCAGTCCGGTGCGGGGCGCGGGTAGTCCGGTGGCCGGTATTTCCACCGACTTCGACGGCGAACTGCGCCACCCTGCCACGCCCGACATCGGTGCCGACGAGTTTTCCGTGCGGCCGGTGCTGACCTTTGAAAATCTGAGTTTCACTTCGGCCAACGGTTGGAACTTGCCCGTCAGTTGCGGCAACGCGGTGCCCGTTGTAGTGCCCTGCGATTCGACGGGCGCCGCAAGCTTCAGCCTGCGCGCCAACGTTCATTGCTCGCTCGACAGCTGTTTTGCTGCCGGGGTAAAATGGTACATTTTTCAGGGCCTGACCCTGGTGGCGGAAGGCTTGGCCCCGCTGTCGTGGAACGCCGGCCCGGATATCCCGCTGAACATTTCAAACCCCTATGCGCTGTTTGCGCCCAACACGCCGTACACCCTCACGCTGGAGTACGACTGCGGCATGTGCAGCCCCTGCGCTTGCACGGTAAGTTTTGTTGTGGCGCCGTGCGGCGCCTGCGCCTGCCTGACGTATTCCGACCTGCAATTCAAGGTTGACGG
>CAZVZH010000352.1:0-3506 GCA_964630705.1 uncultured Saprospiraceae bacterium
CATCAGCCAGCCCGACAACGGCGAGCAAGCGCTGGAAATCGCTGAGAATCTTATTCGTTCGGGTGCGGTTGACATATTGGTGGTCGACTCCGTTGCGGCCCTGGTACCCCGCTCCGAAATTGAAGGGGAAATGGGTGATTCCAAAATGGGCCTTCAGGCCCGATTGATGAGCCAGGCCATGCGTAAACTCACCGCTGCCATAGGCCGTACGGGCTGCTGTTGCATTTTTATCAACCAGCTGCGCGAAAAGATTGGCGTCATGTTCGGTAATCCGGAAACGACTACCGGGGGTAATGCTCTGAAATTTTATGCTTCGGTGCGTCTCGATATTCGCAAAAGCGGCGCCGCTATGAAAGATAAAGACGGGAATGTGATTGGCAATCAGGTTAAAGTAAAAGTTGTCAAAAACAAACTGTCGCCGCCATTCCGGGTGGCGCAATTCGACATCATTTTCGGAGAGGGCATTTCCAAAGTTGGCGAGATCATCGACATCGGCGCCGACCTCGACTTGATCCAAAAAAGTGGCGCCTGGTACAGTTATAACGACGCTAAAATTGCTCAAGGCCGCGATGCTGCCAAACAGTTTCTACTGGACAATCCCGAAGTAGCGCATGAAATTGAGCAACGCATCAAAGAAAAAATTGCAGCCAGTGGCCCGGCGCCGCGTTCGGCTGGCAGTTCGGTAGGCTTCTCGGCCAGCGACGATGATGCGGAAGAAGAAGCGTGATTTTTTGGGTGCCCTGAAACGGAGGCGGCCGACACCCACGAAGGAGTATCGGCCGCTTTATTTTTGACAACCTGATCTAAAGTTGTGCCAGTTCTGCGCGCAATGCCGCCACACCTTGGTCGGTCATAGCCGTTAGGGGGAGGCGAACGTCTTTGTTGCACAAACCGGTAATTTCCAGAGCGGCTTTGATGCCGGCCGGATTGCCCTCGCTGAACAGCAAACGGTATAGCCGGAGCAATTTCAAATTTAATACTTGTGCAGTTGGCATATCCTGTTTCAAGGCAGCCCGAACCATGTCGCTGAATTGGCGGGGTAATACATTGCCGATCACCGAAATGACCCCATGGCCTCCGCAGGCGATGAGAGGGAGTGTGATGAAATCGTCGCCGCTGAGCACTAAAAAATTTTTCGGGCGGCCATTAATAATTTGCATGACCTGATAAATATCGTCACTGGCTTCCTTTACTCCGATAAACTGGTCCGTGGCATTTGCAAGGCGAAGTGTTGTCTCCGCGGTCATGTTCGAAGCAGTCCGGCTAGGCACATTGTAAATAATAATCGGCCGAGGCGATGCTTCGGCCAGCGCCATATAGTGCTGGTAAATACCTTCCTGGCTGGGCTTGTTGTAGGCTGGATTACTGGCTAAGAGTGCATCGATACCATCAAAATTGAAAATGGCCATCTTTTCTATTAAAGCAGCCGTGTTATTTCCGCCAAACACACCTGCAATTACTGGTAGCCGTCCTTTGTTGATTTGGATGGTGAAATCCAGAATTTGGCGTTGTTCATTATCAGAGGTCGTCACCGATTCGCCAGTAGTGCCTAAGCTGACCAGAAATTCTACGCCGCCTGCGATGACGTGTTCGATAATTTTTTCCAGCCCGTCCCAGTCAACTGCGCCGTTTTTAAATGGTGTGACTAAGGCGACACCGGTGCCTTTAAGGCGTTGATGCAGATCCATGTTTGGTTGGGATAATTTTTTCCAAATAGTGTTCGAGCTGATCCATAAAGAATAGCAAGCCTTTTTCGGCTGGTGCTTCCAGCATAATATCGAAATCGTTAGGGGCAGTAGTAGCGGTACCTATTTTAGTGCCTGCTTTTGCCGCTACTGCCAACCAATGCAATGCCGGCAAATGATCTGAATTCAAACACAATACCACATCGTGAGTCTCTTGAAGAAACGTGTCGGCGGCGTTGCCATGCGGTTTTCCTTGCCAATTGATTTCCTTTTGCGTGAACTGCGGGAAAAGTGTTTGACCCAAGGGCTGCCGGCTGTCTACATAGCCCAGGAGGCGTACTTGTTGCCGGCGTTCTGCTTTTAGTCGTTCGGATAATTGGAGCACTTCCTTGCGATGTTGCTCATTTGTGGCGTCAAACAAAATTCCTACTGATTTGGCGCTGTGCAAGGTGTGCGTTTTCCGTTGTCGGTTTTGTTCCGCCAGGGTATTCTTGAGTAGACGTTTAAAAAAGACTTCGCGCAGTCGATTCAACATATGCCAGGTGCTTGCTTGTGCGTTTAGCGCCGTTTTTTGCTGCCAGTTGCTGGCTTCAGTCGTTCGTAATGTCCCATCGTGCTATACTTTTGAATTCGGGCGGCAATGCGTTCATCTGGGTCCAATTTTGTAATTTTTTTCAGCTCTCCCTGAAGATGTTTCATCAGTATTTGTGCCATTTCTTCCGGGGCATTGTGGGCGCCGCCAAAGGGTTCTTTGACAATGCCATCTATCAACCCGAATTCGAGCATGTGGTCGGCATCGAGTTTGAGGGCTTCCGCCGCTTGTTCTTTGTAATCCCAGGAGTGCCAAAGAATAGAGGAGCACGACTCGGGTGAAATCACGGAGTACCAAGTATATTCCAGCATGAAAACTTTATCGCCCAGGCCGATGCCTAAAGCGCCGCCGGAAGCCCCCTCGCCGATGACATAACAAAGAATAGGTACCCGGAGCTGAGCCATTTCAAAAAGGTTTCGTGCAATCGCTTCGGCTTGGCCGCGCTCCTCCGCTTCCAAACCAGGATATGCTCCAGGGGTATCGATTAGCGTGATGACGGGGAAGCCGAATCGTTCTGCCATTTTCATCAATCGAAGCGCTTTTCGATAGCCCTCCGGATTCGCCATACCAAAATTACGAAATTGCCGCATCTTAGTATTTACACCTTTTTGGTGCCCGATAATCACAACTGTTTGGCTATCAAATGTTGCCAGGCCGCTGACGATGGCATGATCGTCGCCCCCGAGCCGGTCGCCGTGCAACTCGATAAATTTTTCGCACATGGCATTGATATAGTAGAGCGTGTAAGGCCGCTCCGGATGCCGCGACAACTGAACTTTTTGCCAACCGTTGAGTTTGGTGTAAATTTCCTTGCGCTTTTTTTGGATCTTGCCTTCCAACTTACGAATCATTTCTGACACGTCAACCTCTCCTTTTTCGCCCACCTCCTGCAGCTTTTCCAATTGCTCGTACAGGGCCTCAAGAGGTTTTTCAAAATCCATGAAAGTCATAGCCATGGTGCGCTTGAATATGGTTTGACAACAAAAAGGTTTTTTGAAAGTATTTTAGAATTTGGGTTGGGAGCCAGGTAGCAAAGGTACGGCAAGCCAATGGAAAATGAGAGCGTGTTCAAAAATCTGTGCGACACCTAAATCCCGGAATTGAATATCAAGCGGTTAGGCAAGGTGTGGCACAGATTTTTAAACATGCTCGAAAATGCAGGCGCGAAAAAAAATACTCTTTTTTTTGAAAGCGCTTGCACAATCGGAAAGGGTTCGTTTATCTTTGCC
>CAZVZH010000353.1:0-3471 GCA_964630705.1 uncultured Saprospiraceae bacterium
CGCAAGGGTCGCCCCTACGAGGCTCAAAACCGGTCCAAAATCGCCAGCGCCTGCCCTAGATACCCGCCGCCGAACAAATTGACGTGCACCAGCAGGTAGTATAGTTGGTACAAATCCAGCCGCTCCTCGAAGCCCGGCTCCAGGGGCCAGGCTTCCTCATAGGCGGCGTAAAATGCGGGGTCGAAACCGCCGAATAAGCGGCTCATCGCCAGGTCCAGCTCCCGGTGCGCAAAGCAGGCTGCGGGGTCGATGAGCACTGGTTGGCCAAGCGCGTCGCAGAGGAAGTTGCCACTCCACAAGTCGCCGTGGCAGAGCGCCGGCTGCTCTTCGGGGCAGCGCCAGGCGAGTTGGCGGCACAGGCGGTCGAGTTGTTGTTCGGCCGCCGCGTCGAAGTAGCCGAACTCCCGCGCTTGCAAGAATTGGGGCCAAAGGCGCTCCTCGGCGTAAAACTCCGCCCAGCTGGCGTGTCGGGTATTCGACTGGGGCAGGCGGCCGATAAAATTGTCGTGCGCAAAGCCAAACAGGGCCGAGGTGTTGCCGTGCAGCAGGGCCAAGCCCTGCCCGAAACGCTCCCAGAACAAGCGGTTGCGGTAGCCCGGGGCCACGTATTCGAGCAACAGAAAAGCGTGCCCCCCGGGCGTGGAACCATGGGCGTATACCCGCGGCGTGCGCAGCGCCCGCGAGGCGCCGAGCAAGGCAAGGCCCTGGCTTTCGGTGCGGAACATGGCTGGCGCTTGTTTGTCGCGGTTGGTTTTGACAAACCATTGCCGGCCGTCGGGGGCGTCGAGGCGGTACGCGCGGTGGATGTCGCCGCCGCCAAGCGCCTGCGCTGCGGCGATGCGAACGCCGAGCAATTTTTCCAAATGTTCTTGCAAACCCGTGGGTAACATGGCGGCCAAAGATACGCCGGGGATAATTACTCCAGCCGGAGCCGGTACAGGCCCGACGGCTGCCGGACGAACCCGCATTTTTCCAGAACACGGACGGACGCGCGGTTCGTGGGGTCGGGGTCGGCTATCACCCATTCGAAAGCGCCCGTTTGCCGGATTTTTTCCAGCAACAACCGAAGCAGCTCGGGCCCCCGCCCTTGCCGGCGAAAAGCCGCTGTGCCGAACATAAAGTCGATACCGGCCGTGCCGGGTGGCTCTGCCGACCAGGGACCCTGCGGGGCCTGCCGGGTGTCGTAAAACTGGCAAAACCCGACCGGCTCCGGCGCGCATACGAGGAAGTGGTGCACCCAACCGCCCGGCCCGAGGTTGGCGGCCACTTCCTCCAGCCATTCGGCTGGGTCGCCGAACGTTGCGCGGATGTCGGGTTGTTCCAGCCAGGCAGCCAGCAGGGGCAGGTGGGATATTTTAAAATCGAGAAGGTACATTTTTTGTAACTATTTAGGTAGGAGCGCTGCCCCTACCTAAATAGTTACCATTTTTTCAAAAAATCCGCCCGCCCAGCCGCCAGTGCATCAGCCCGCTGAGCAGCGTCAGGACCAGTAAAAAAATCCAGAATGCCGGAAAGCCGAACGCGCCGGCAAACCCCAGTCCGACCACCGGCCCGCTGATATGCACCAGCGACCAAGCCATCCAGTACCAGGAGGAATATTCGCCCCGCCGGCTTTCTGGCGCCATGTTTAGCGCGATAGCGTTGTTGAAGGGCAGAAAAAACACCTCGCCAACCGACAGTAGCACGATGCCCAGCATGCCCCAGCCCCACCAGCCGGGCAGGAACAAGGGCAGGAAAGAAAGGCCGATCAGCGCCAGCCCCCAGTTGACGGCGCTTTGCACCCTGCCCGATTTTTCAATGGCGTCCACCAGCGGCATTTCGATCACGGTGATGAGCAAACAACTGACCATCATGAGGATGCCGATGTAGCGCTCATCGAAGCCCCATTCGGTTTTTAAGAACACCGGCACCGACTGAAACCACTGGATGAAACAAAATCCGAGGGTGATGGAGGCCAGTAAAAATTTAAGGTACAAGCGGTTTTTTCGCGCGGGCAAGGTTGCGGCATTGGCTGCTCCGCCGGCTTTTTTCGAAACGTGGCGGTTTTCCCAGTGGCGGGAGGTCCAGATAAAAAACAGCGCTGCCGCGATGCAGGTCAGCCCGTCGATCCAAAACAAAAACCGGTAGCCCAGGCTGGCGGCCACAAAGCCGCCTATAGCCGGCGCGGCCGACATGCCCAGGTTGATGGCCAGGCGGATAAAGGCCATGGTGCGGCCTACTTTTTGGGGCGGCACGTATTCGGCTACCGAAGCTGTCAGCGCCGGGCGGTAGGCTTCGCCGAACAGCGCTGTCAGTAAAATCAGCGCGTACAACGTCGCGAAGGCCGTGGCAAATTGGAGGAAGATAAAAAACAAACCGCCCAGCAGCAGGCTTCCACTGATCACGCGGATAGGACCGATCCGGTCGGAAAGCTTGCCGCCGAGGTAGGCGCCGCCGAGCGAACCGATGCCGAAGGCGCCGGCCAGCAGCCCGGCTTCCGGCAAGGGGAAGCGCAACACCGTGGTCAGGTATACCGAAAGGAACAGGAGCACCATGGTGCCCGCCCGGTTTATCAGCGTGACGACAAACAGGGCCCAGATTTCTTTGGGATGACCGGTGTAGGCGTTTTTGTAGCGGTGCAGGGCGGCGGCGATGGCGTTGGACATGCGGGTGCGGTGCATTTATTCGACGGAGTCGGCGTGGGTATGGGAACAGGATTTGGGGCAAAATGATTCCTGCGAATCAAAGGTTCAAGGTACTGCCAGCATTTGACCAAGAGCCAATTCCGGAGCAGCGCTTTTTGCGCGATGTGTATTTTTGAGCCAAATATTAAATCTGTTGCCGCGCAGGCAGTTTTTTTAAAAAAATCACCGCCAGCGCTGCGCCGAAATTTTTCCAAATAAAACGAAACGACATGTCCGAGAACGTACGCTTCCGCACTTTCGCGACCCTCCTCCTGCTCCTCCCGGCTTTTCTCCACAGCCAAAGCGGCTACAAACAACCTCCGGCCGATGTAACGAGCATTGTGCTGGCCGCGCCCACACCGATCACCAGCACCAGCCCGGCCAACACGGCCATCCTGCTGGTCGACTACAACCCCAACCCCGGTATCGCCACGCTGGCCCAGCCTATCCTGCGCCTGGCCGGCCTGCGCATCAATCCGGCGCTCAACTGCCGGCAAAATACCAACGAATACACCGGCGCCACGGTCCGCTGGCTGGCCGGCAACAAATCGGTGCGGATACAAATTCCGGCCGGAAGCCTCCTGGCCGGCACGCCCCGCTGGTCGCCGAATGGTGAAAAACTGGCCTTCGGGCTGGAGCGGCCGGAGGGCGTGGAACTTTGGGTCGCCGATGCCCGGAACGGCCAGGCCCGCCGCCTGGGAAATGTACTGCTCAACGACGTGCTCGGCTCGGCCATCAACTGGCTGAACGACAACGAAACCCTCCTGGCCCGCATCGTGCCGCCAGGACGCGGCCCCGCGCCGGCGCC
>CAZVZH010000354.1:0-592 GCA_964630705.1 uncultured Saprospiraceae bacterium
TCCTGTTCTTACAAATGCTGATAATCGTAAATCGTCATTCGTAAATCGTAAATTTGGACTTATGAGACGGCCTCCTGGCGATCCTGTAAATCCTGTCTAAAAAAAAGAGTCTTCCTGCGTCTGGAAACCGCTTACATCCTGGGCAAATTATGAACATCATACTAAAAATGAGATGTTCGTAATTTCAAAAACCTTGCTCCAGGTGCTTAAAAAGCACTTTTTTAAGTTTACTAAAAGGCTAAAGTTTAATTTGAAAAGTTTATAACTACGGGAAGAAAGGTCGTTAAAGCCCCAGCAAATGCCCCATCAATTCCTGCTTGGTCACCAAATAATCGCGGTTGTCTTCATGGGGCTGCACGACGAGTGGAATGACCGAAGCCACCTGAATCGGCGAATGCCGGAGCGCTTCCACCTTATCGGGGTTGTTGGTGATAATTTCCACGTTTTTGATCTTCAAATCTTGCAAGATAGCGATGGCGCAGGCATACTGCCGCGCATCCACGTCGAAGCCGAGGTGGGTATTGGCTTCGGCGGTGTTGAGCCCCACGTCCTGCAGGTTGTACGCTTTGAGTTTGTTGATCAGCCCGATCCC